>NZ_JARAYJ010000016.1:0-174213 GCF_033794345.1 Streptomyces niveiscabiei | reverse complement strand
AAGCCGAAGCCGAAGCCGAAGCCGAAGCCGAAGCCGAAGCCGAAGCCGAAGCCGAAGCCGAAGCCGAAGCCGAAGCCGAAGCCGAAGCCGAAGCCGAAGGCCGGGAGCGGGTCCCGGAACACGCGTCCTGGGAGTGCCTCGGAGCACGCCCGCCGGACAGGGACCCCGGAAAGAGCCCCTCTCTGCACGCTAAGCCCCCACCCCCGCCCCGGCCATCCGAGCGGCTCAGATACCGGGCCGGTACCTGATCGGATGGTCCGCCGGGACCTCCACCAGCACGATCGGCGTCCCGTCGGGATCCGCGATCCACATCTCGATCAGCCCCCACGGCTCCTTCACCGGCTCCCGCACGATCGCGACCCCCTTCGCGGCCAGCTCGTCACGCGCCGCCGACGCGTCCGGGACCTGGAGCCACAGCCGCGTCTCGGGGTCCCGGGGCGCGTCCGTGCGCCCCGCGATCTCCAGGAACCCGCCGCCGAGGAAGTACACCGTCCCCCGCTCCGGCCCGGTGCCGAACTCGCGGTAGACGCCGAGGCCGAGCTGTTCGCCGTAGAAGCGGCGGGCGCGCTCGGGGTCGGCGGGGTGGAGGAGGATCCGGCTGCTCAGTACATGCACCATGCATCCGGAGCCTACGGGAGAGTTAGGCTCTGCGAGGCTCCAGGATCGGGAGAACCCGCAGGTCCTGGCCGAGAGCCGAGACCTGATGTCCGAGATCCGGGACCCAGGACTGGACCCCGCGGCTCTCTCGCCCTCCGCAGCCCCCTTCGTGCCCCAGAACGGAACCCCCATGCACACCCCCGACACGCACACCCCCGACACCGACCTCACCTACCGCGACGCGACCGACGCCGACGTCGAAGCCCTCGTCACCCTCATCGAGTCCGCGTACCGGGGCGACACGAGCCGCACCGGCTGGACCACCGAGGCGGACCTCCTCGACGGTCAGCGCACGGACCCCGAAGGCGTACGGGAGGTCATCGCGAAACCGGACGGCCGGCTCCTGATCGTCGAGCGCGCCGGCACGGTCGTAGCCTGCTGCCAGCTCGAACACCGGGGCACGCACGCCTACTTCGGCATGTTCGCGGTGAGCCCGGCGCTCCAGGGCGGGGGTCTCGGCAAGCGGATCATCGCGGAGGCGGAGCGGCAGGCGCGCGAGAGCTGGGACGTGACCGAGATGCACATGACGGTGATCTCGGTACGGGAGGAGCTGATCGCCTGGTACGAGCGGCGCGGCTACCGGCGTACCGGCCGCACGACTCCCTTCCCGTACGGCGACGAACGCTTCGGCATCCCGCGCCGCACCGGCCTGGAGTTCGAGCTGCTGGTCAAGTCCCTGTAGGGGGTGGCTCCTTCGGGCTGATCGAGACCCTGAACGATTCGATCAGCCGTCCGGCCGCTCAACTTCCCTTGATCTCCGGGTAGTCCGTCGTCACTCCGTCCAACTCGAAGGCCCGCGCGAGCCGTAGCTGGTCCTGCGTGTTCACGACCCACGCGAGGACCCGCAGATCGTGCTTGCGGGCGTGCTCGACCGTCTCCAGCGTGAGGCGGCGGATGTTGAGGCACAGTGTGCGCGCTCCCACGTCCACCGCGCGGTCGGCGATGTCGGCGCCGTAGCGCCCGCCGATCAGCGCGGTCCGCACGCCCGGCACGAGCCGGGTGATCTCGGCGAGCGCCCGGTCGTGGAAGGACGACACCTCGACCCGCTCCACGAGCTCCCGCTTGAGCATGACCTCGGCGAGGGCCTGGGCCGCCTGCGTGTCCTTGATCTCCGCCTGGATCGGCGCGGTGACCACGTCGAGGACCTCCTCGAAGGTCGGGACGCGCTCCCCGCGCCCCGCGTCCAGCGCCCGCAGCTCCTGGAGGGAGTACGCGGAGATCGGCCCGCTGCCGTCGGTCGTCCGGTCCACGTCGGCATCGTGCATCACCACCAGCGCGCCGTCCGAGCTGAGGTGCAGGTCGAGCTCGATCCCGTCGAGGCCGGACTCCTGCGCCGCCACGAACGACCGCAGCGTGTTCTCGGGTTCGACCCCCATCACCCCGCGATGCCCCATCGTCACAAACTCCAAGGCCCGTCTCGCTCTCCGTCGACGCCAGTTCGCTTGGCAGCCTAGGCCCTGGGACGCCTTCCCCGCCGCCGTGCCCCGGAGTGCGACGGCGCGCGGGAGGGATCAGCGCGCCCGCGCGAACCGCCCGTGCTTGGCATGTACGGCAGGAAAAAATGCGGTGACCATGAAGGTGCGCAGGATAATTTCCCGAGGTTCTTCTTGCTCACGGAAACCCCCTATGCATACGGTGTCCATACGCGAGGTTCTCCCGTGGAGGATGGGACATGACGGAAATTCTTGAGCGGGCGACGGCGGGGGAGGGGCTTCCTCCCGAGGTCAGGGTGGTCGAACAGGCCGCGTGGCCGGTTCTGAAGGCCGCCGTGGAGCGCATCCGCCCCTGGCAGGCGGCGAACGGCTCGATCGACTTCGACGCCGACGGCGCCCCGACGCACGCGCAGGCGGAGGCCGCCGTGCGCGAGGTGATCGAGGCGGTCGGCGAGCTGTCCCCGCTGCTGCCGCACGACGCGGCCTACCACCGCGCGCTGGTCGCCGACCTCACCGCCTGGTCCGAGGGCGGCTTCCCGGTCCCCGACTTCCTGGACTCGCTGCTCGCCTTCCAGCCCGCCGCCGACCGGCGCGACGGCCTCCAGCACCTCGTCGTGTTCCCGATGTACACGCAGAACGGCAACCCGGACCGCAACCTCGAAGCGCTCGTCCTGCGCATGGTGTGGCCCGACTGGCTGGCCGAGCTGGAGCGCACCCGGTACGACAACCCGCTGTTCTGCGGCATCACCTTCGAGGACTTCACCCCCGGCTACGACACCAACTCGGCCGTCCTGTTCCCGGAGACCATCGCCGTCCGCGAGGCGCCGGAACGTTTCTCCTGGGGCGGGATCTTCTGCGACCGCGAGGCCGCCCGCTTCCGCCGGGTCACCGAGTCCGCCGTATCCATCCTCGGCATCGACCTCCCCGAGGACGTCGCCGCGATGGTCCACGACCAGAAGCGGTGCGAGGAGGCGTTCGTCCTGTGGGACATGGTCCATGACCGCACCCACAGCCACGGCGACCTGCCCTTCGACCCGTTCATGATCAAGCAGCGCCAGCCGTTCTGGATGTACGGCCTCGAAGAGCTCCGCTGCGACCTCACCGCCTTCAAGGAGGCCGTGAAGCTCCAGGCGGACGGCGTCCCGCAGGCGCGTGACGTGCAGTACGCGGTCCTCTTCGACCGCATGTTCCGCTTCCCCGTGACGGGCGACCGCGTCCGCAACTACGACGGCCTCGGCGGCCAGCTCCTCTTCGCCTACCTGCACCAGGGTGACGTCGTCCGCTGGACCGACAACAAGCTGCACATCGACTGGGAGCGCGCCCCCAAGGTCACCAACGACCTGTGCGCCGAGATCGAGAAGCTCTACAAGGACGGCATCGACCGCCCCAAGCTCGTCCACTGGTTCGCCGGGTACGACCTGGTCGCCCGGTATCTCTCCCCGCACCCGGCCTCCAAGTGGGCCAAGGGTCCTGACGCCCTCGACCTCTCCCAGCCGCCCCGCAAGCTGGTGGACGACGTGCTGCCGGACGAGTTTCCGCTGAGCATGTTCTACGAGGCCCTGGCGAAGAAGCTGAAGAATGTGATCGCCTCGGCGAAGGGGATCACGGCCGACAGCGTGGAGCGCGCTGCGGCGTGAGGACGGCCCCGTACCGTCGGACGGGTCCGTATCGACGATACGGACCCGTCCGACGTCGGGCAGACAGCAAGAGCGACAAGAGCGAGGCGAGGAACATGACCAACGGCGCGCTGAGCGGTGCGGTGATCGCGGTCGCCGGAGCGGGCGGACCGGCAGGCCGGGCGACGCTGATCCGGCTGGCCGAGGCGGGGGCGACCGTCGTCGGCGCCGACAACGACCCCGAGCGGCTCGCGGCGGCCGTCGACGCGGCCCGGTACGCGGCGGGCGGCGCCACCGTCACCGGCGAACCCGTCGACCTGCTGGACCTGGACTCCACGCGCGCGTGGGCCGACCGCACGGAGAAGGAGTTCGGCCGCCTCGACGGCCTCGTCCACCTCGTCGGCGGCTGGCGCGGCAGCGAGACCTTCACCAAGACCAGCCTCGACGACTGGGACTTCCTGGAGCTGCTGCTCATCCGCACCGTCCAGCACACCTCCCTCGCCTTCCACGAGGCCCTCCAGCGCAGCGACCGAGGCCGGTACGTCCTGATCAGCGCGGCCGGCGCGAGCGCGCCCACGGCCGGCAACGCCGCGTACGCCGCCGGCAAGGCCGCCGCCGAGGCGTGGACCCTCGCTCTCGCCGACTACTTCCGCAAGGCCGGCGGCGCGGGCGGCCCCACCTCCGCCGCCGCGATCCTCGTCGTCAAGGCCCTCGTGCACGACGCGATGCGCGCCGAGCGGCCCAACGCCAAGTTCGCGGGCTTCACCGACGTCAAGGAACTCGCCGAGGCCATCACCGGCGTCTGGGACAAGACCGCCGCCGAAGTGAACGGACAGCGCCTGTGGCTCACCGAGCAGCCGTGAACCCCCCGAAGACCGACGCCCGCCGCCACCACGACCCCGACGTCCGGGGCTTCGCCAGCGACAACTACGCGGGCGCGCACCCCGAGGTGATGGCCGCCCTCGCCCTCGCCAACGGCGGCCACCAGGTCGCCTACGGCGAGGACGACTACACCGGGCACCTCCAGAGCATCGTCCGCAGCCACTTCGGGCCCACCGCCGAGGCGTTCCCCGTCTTCAACGGCACCGGCGCCAACGTCGTCGCCCTCCAGGCGGTCACCGACCGCTGGGGCGCAGTGATCTGCGCGGAGAGCGCCCACATCAACGTCGACGAGGGCGGCGCGCCCGAGCGCATGGGCGGGCTCAAGCTGCTCACCGTCCCCACGCCCGACGGCAAGCTCACGCCCGAGCTGATCGACCGGCAGGCGTACGGCTGGGACGACGAGCACCGCGCGATGCCGCAGGTCGTCTCGATCACCCAGTCCACCGAACTCGGCACCCTCTACACGCCGGACGAGATCCGCGCGATCTGCGACCACGCGCACGCGCGCGGGATGCGCGTCCACCTCGACGGGTCCCGGATAGCCAACGCGGCGGCCTCGCTCGACGTACCCATGCGGACGTTCACCAACGCCGTCGGCGTCGACATCCTGTCGCTGGGCGGCACGAAGAACGGCGCGCTGTTCGGTGAGGCGGTCGTCGTGATCAACCAGGACGCCGTGCGGCAGATGAAGCACCTGCGCAAGCTGTCCATGCAGCTCGCCTCCAAGATGCGGTTCGTGTCCGTGCAGCTGGAGGCGCTGCTCGCCAAGGACCTCTGGCTGCGCAACGCCCGGCACGCCAACGAGATGGCCCAGCGGCTCGCCGAGGGCGTCCGCGCGGTGCACGGCGTCGAGATCCTCTACCCCGTCCAGGCCAACGGCGTCTTCGCCCGCCTGCCGCACGACGTGAGCGTCCGCCTCCAGGAGCGGTTCCGGTTCTACTTCTGGGACGAGGCGGCCGGGGTCGTGCGGTGGATGTGCTCCTTCGACACGCGCGAGGACGACGTGGACGCGTTCCTGTCGGCGCTGAAGGAGGAGATGGCGAGGTAGGTGTGCATAGTTATACGTCCAGCCGTAAATGAATTGACGGCCGGCTGGTCGTATTCCTATGCTCGGCGGGCATGGAGCTGATCCAGAACACCCCCGACCTCTCCGCGTACCTGGCGGCTGACGAGGTCATCGACCACCACCATCCCGTCGTACGGCAGACTGCCGCCCGGCTCGCCGCGGACGTACCCGACTCGTATGCCTATGCAGAGGCCGCGTTCGTGTACGTCCGTGACGAGATCCCCCACTCCCAGGACGCCCAGGACCCCCGCGTCACCTGGCGCGCCTCCGACGTCCTGGAACAGCGCACCGGCATCTGCTACGCCAAGGCCCACGCCCTCGCCGCCCTCCTGCGCGCCGAGGACATCCCCACGGCCCTCTGCTACCAGCTCCTGCGCGCCGACGACGGCCCCGGACACGTCGTCCACGGCCTCGTCGCCGTCCGCTTCAACGGGGCCTGGCACCGACAGGACCCGCGCGGCAACAAGGCCGGGGTGAACGCGCAGTTCTCGTTGACGGGGGAACGGCTGGCATGGGTCCCCGACGAGAGGCAGGGCGAGGCGGATCACCCCACCCTCTACGCACAGCCCCATCCCGCCGTCCTGCGCGCACTCCGGGAAGCCCCCGACCGGTCACACCTCTGGAAGACACTCCCGACCGCCCTCTGACACCCCGCCACACGCGCCGGAGACGGCTGCGACTGGTCTCAGCGGGCCTCGGCTGCGCGGACCTCTTCGGGGGTGGGTGCCGTGCCGCCGAGGTGGGCCGGCATCCACCATGTGTCGCTCGCGTTCTTCGGGCGGACCGGGTAGGCGCGCTGGGCGGCCTCCAGGAGCTCCTGGACGCGCTCGCGGAGCTGGCGGGTGATGGCGCCCGCGTACTTGTCCTTGGAGGCTTCCAGGGCCTCGCCGACGCGGATCGTGATCGGGATGTGGCTGCGCTTGAAGTTGCGGGGGTGGCCCTTCGTCCAGAGGCGCTGGGTGCCCCAGACGGCCATCGGGATCAGCGGGACGCCCGCCTCCTGGGCCAGGCGCGCGGCGCCGGACTTGAAGCTCTTGAGGGTGAACGACTGCGAGATCGTCGCCTCGGGGAACACGCCGACGACCTCACCGGAGCGCAGCGACGCGAGCGCGTGCTGGTAGGCGGCCTCGCCCTGCTTGCGGTCGACGGGGATGTGCTTCATGTTGCGCATCAGGGGGCCGGAGACGCGGTGGCGGAAGACGGACTCCTTGGCCATGAAGCGCACCAGCCGCTTCTGGGGGAGCGCCGCGAGGCCGTCGAAGATGAAGTCCAGGTAGCTGATGTGGTTGCTCACCAGCACCGCACCGCCCGTGCGCGGGATGTTCTCCGAGCCCCGACAGTCGATCTTGAGGTCCCAGACCTTGAACAGGGTCTGCGCGAGACCGACGGCGGGACGGTACACAAGCTCTGCCATGGGTGAGGCGGACCCTTCCTTCTCTCAGCCTGGGAAGGGAAACTCCCGGCGGACAAGTTACGCAGCCGTAGGTTTACGGCATGTCGCAGATCGTGCCCCAAGAACGTGCGGCGGGCCAGTCCTGGTTCCTGACCGCGTCGGAGATCCTCGTCACGTCCACACCTTGATCCACCTCGGGCTTTGATCCTTTCTTTACCGGCGGTACCCGAAGGCCGCACCGGAAACGGTTCGGGGAACCGGGAATGTTTGCGGTCTCGTGAACGCTTCAGCCGCTGATGACCGGACTCAGGGGGTGTCTCGCGTGCGCGCACGGGACGACGGCAGACGGCTGGACGCGGCGGCGCTCGGCGCCGAACTCGGCGAGCGGGCCACCCTCGTCCAGTTCTCCAGCGCCTTCTGCGCCCCCTGCCGGGCGACCAGGCGGACGCTCGGGGACGTGGCCGGCATGGTCCCCGGCGTCGCCCACATCGAGATCGACGCCGAGCGGCACCTCGACCTCGTACGGGAACTCGGCATCCTCAAGACGCCGACCGTGCTGGTCCTGGACGCCGGCGGGAACGTCGTACGGCGCGCCGGCGGTCAGCCGCGCAAGGCGGACGTCATCGCCGCGCTGGGGGAGGCGGTGTGACGGAGCGGCAGCTTCCAGATCCCGGAACGCCCTTGACTGGACATGCCACCTATCGTCAGCCTGACGTCATGCCTGAGGAACTCCTTCTCTACGGACGGGTCCACGTCGACCTGGCCCGGAGCACCGCGAGCGCACGCTGTCCGGGCCGCTGAGCACCCCGGACCCCGCTCGTCACTTCACCCCGAAGGACAACCCGATGACGGCCTCGCCCGACCTCGCCGCCGCTCAGCCCGCCTCCCCCGACCTCCTGCGCTCCGTCTTCCGCCGGCACGCCGCCGGTGTGGCCGTGATCACCGCCTCCGGCGAGCACGGCCCCGTCGGATTCACCGCCACCTCCCTCACCTCCGTCTCCGCCGAACCTGCGCTGCTCTCCTTCGGCATCGGTACCGGCGCCTCCAGCTGGCCCGCGATATCCCGCGCACGGCACGTCGGCGTGCACCTGCTCGGCGAGCACCAGGCCGACCTGGCCGCCACCTTCGCGCGCAGCGGTGCCGACCGCTTCGGCGCGCCCACCGCCTGGCACGAGGGCCCCGAAGGCGTGCCCGTCCTGGACGACGTCCTCGCCTGGCTGGTGTGCCGCGTGCACACGCGCGTGCCCGCGGGCGATCACCGGATCGTGCTGGCGGAGGTCGTTCTCGGCGACCCCACGCGCGCGGGACGGCCGCTGCTCTACCACCAGGGGCGGTTCAACGCGCTGCGTGACTGAGACCGTTCCCCGCCCATCTGCGGGGCCGTCGGGTTCCGGTTACGCTGCGTTGCGAAGGTCACAGTTCAAAGCGCTTGCTTAGCGGGCATGAACTGGTTGTACTGGTGAGTAATATTCCTGGCGGAGGCGGGCCGCCCCCGATCCGGGAACGGCCTCTTCAGGCGCCTATGCTGCCTGTAAGTAGGCAGCCGAGAACTGACGATGCAGTAGGAGAGCCGGCGTGAGCTTGAGGATCGTTGTCACTGTGAAGTACGTGCCCGACGCCACTGGCGACCGGCACTTCGCCGATGACCTGACCGTCGACCGGGACGACGTGGACGGTCTGCTCTCCGAGCTCGACGAGTACGCGGTCGAACAGGCCCTCCAGATCTCCGAGAACTCCGACGACGACGTCGAGGTCACCGTCCTCACCGTCGGCCCCGAGGACGCCAAGGACGCCCTGCGCAAGGCCCTCTCCATGGGCGCCGACAAGGCGATCCACGTCGAGGACGACGACCTGCACGGCACCGACGCCCTCGGCACCTCCCTGGTCCTCGCGAAGGCCATCCAGAAGGCCGGTTTCGACCTCGTCGTCTCGGGCATGGCCTCCACCGACGGCGGCGGCGGTGTCGTCCCCGCGCTGCTCGCCGAGCGCCTCGGCGTCCCGCAGGTCACGCTGCTGTCCCAGGTCGAGGTCGAGGACGGCGTCGTCAAGGGCCGCCGCGACGGCGACGCCGCGTCCGAGCAGCTCGAAGCGTCCCTGCCGGCCGTCGTGTCCGTCACCGACCAGTCGGGCGAGGCGCGTTACCCGTCATTCAAGGGCATCATGGCCGCCAAGAAGAAGCCGGTCGAGTCCTGGGACCTGTCCGACCTCGACATCGAGGCCGAGGAGGTCGGCCTGGACGGCGCCTGGACCAAGGTCGACGACGCGACCGCGCGCCCGGCCCGCACGGCCGGCACGATCGTCAAGGACGAGGGCGAGGGCGGCAAGCAGCTCGCTGAGTTCCTCGCGGGTCAGAAGTTCATCTAGGCCCCGCGCGTGGGGCAGCGGTTTCGGCCGGGCCCCTTGCTGACCGCCCCTCAACTTCGTTTCGCAGGAGAGCATTCCCATGGCTGAAGTCCTCGTCTACGTCGACCACGTGGACGGCGCCGTCCGCAAGCCCACCCTCGAGCTGCTGACGCTCGCCCGCCGCATCGGCGAGCCCGTCGCCGTCGCGCTGGGCGCCGGCGCGGCCGGCACGGCCGCCGTCCTCGCCGAGCACGGCGCGACGCGCGTCCTGACCCACGAGGCGTCCGAGTACGCCGACTACCTCGTCGTCCCCAAGGTCGACGCCCTCCAGGCCGCCTACGCCGCCGTCTCCCCGGCCGCCGTCCTGGTCTCCTCCTCCGCCGAGGGCAAGGAGATCGCCGCCCGCCTCGCGCTGCGCATCGAGGCCGGTCTGATCACCGACGCGACCGACCTGGAGGCCGGCGCGGAGGGCCCGGTGGCCACGCAGGCCGTGTTCGCCGCGTCGTTCACCACCAAGTCCCGTGTCGTCAAGGGCACTCCGGTCATCACCGTCAAGCCCAACTCCGCCGCCGTCGAGGCCGCCCCGGCCGCGGGCGCGGTCGAGGACCTCGCGGTGTCGTTCTCCGCCGCCGCGACCGGCACGAAGATCACCGGCCGCACCGCGCGCGAGTCGACCGGGCGTCCGGAGCTGACCGAGGCCGCGATCGTCGTCTCCGGCGGCCGTGGCGTCAACGGCGCCGAGAACTTCGCGATTATCGAGGCCCTCGCGGACTCCCTCGGCGCGGCCGTCGGCGCCTCCCGCGCCGCCGTCGACGCCGGCTGGTACCCGCACACCAACCAGGTCGGCCAGACCGGCAAGTCCGTCTCGCCGCAGCTCTACATCGCCAACGGCATCTCCGGCGCGATCCAGCACCGCGCGGGCATGCAGACGTCCAAGACGATCGTCGCGGTCAACAAGGACCCCGAAGCGCCGATCTTCGACCTCGTCGACTACGGCGTCGTCGGCGACCTCTTCGACGTCGTGCCGCAGCTCACGGAGGAGATCAACACCCGCAAGGGCTGATCTCCGGGTGGTACGGGGCCCTGTGACCGGTGATGCCGGTCGCGGGGCCTCTCGCGTTCAGGTGAGGTCCACGCTCGCGCACACCGGCAGGTGGTCGCTCGGGTACTGGTGCCCGCGCGTACGCCACGGGTGGCCATCACCCAGTCGATGCGCCGGCCGTCCGCCACCAGGCCGCGGTAGTCGTGGAACGTCCCGAACTGCGGCCCGCGCGTGAGGGCGCTGTCCCAGGTGTCGACCAGGCCCGCGCGCAGGAGTGTGTCGTACACCTCGTTGTCGTGCGCTGTGACGTTGAAGTCCCCGAGGAGCAGGGCGGGGTGGGAGAGTGCGCCCATGCGGGCGGCGATGAGGGACGCCGCACGCGCGCGTGCGTACTGGCTGCGGTGGTCCAGGTGCGTGTTCAGGACGGAGAACTCCCGGCCGGGGTCCAGCCGGTCCCGGAACCGCACCCAGGTGCACATCCGGACGAACGCCGCGCCCCAGGTGTTCGACGCGAGGTCCTCCGGCGTGTCCGACAGGGCGTACGTGCCGTGCGCGAGGGGCGTGAGCCGGGCCGTGTCGTAGTAGACCGCGAGCGACTCGTCCGTCGTACGGCCCTCGAGCCCCGTACCGATCCACGCGTACCGGGGCCCGAGGTCGGCGGCGATGTCCAGGATCTGGCCGTGCACGCCCTCCTGGGTGCCGACGACGGACGGGGCGGCCCGCAGGAGCAGTTCGCGGGTCACGGGGCGGCGCGCGGCCCAGCTGTTGGGCTCCCGGGTGCTGGCGAAGCGGAGGTTGAAGGTCATGGCCCGTAACGGGGGGACGGGCTGTACGGGGCGTGCCGACTGGTTCGAGGGCCCGGTCTCGTCGAGGTGGGCCTGCGAGGCCCGTACGGTGCCCAGCAGCGGGACGGCCAGAGTCGCCGCCAGCGCGGTCCTCAGCCCCGCGCGCCGCGTCACTCCGCCGGTGCCCGTCATGTGCGCCCCCTCCCCTTGGGGATCAGGATGAGGGTGCGAACCGCTGTGCGAAAGAGGGTCCGGGTGAAGAAAAGGATCAGCGGGAGTGAACCGTCGCGAGGGTCCGCGACGATGAAGGGGTACGAGGCGGGCCGAGGGGACCGCTGAGTGGACGGGGTGTTGACCGGCGGCAAGATCCGTTGTTGGCTTCCGTCGCTGGAGTATTGATTCCGTAGAGCGGAAAACTGGAGGGTGTGGGATGGGGTCAGGGCAGCAGGAGCCGGTCGTGACGAGCCTGGCGAGCGCCGTCGGCGAGGAGATCGCCGCCCGGCTCGCCCCGGTCGACGCGGAGCTGGCCCGCCGCTACCCCGGCGACCCCGGCACCCGCCAGCCCGTCCACACCGTCTACGTCCCCGGGGACGTCTTCGCCGCCGACACCGTCCGCGCCTGGGGCGACCGCGCGCTCACCGCCCTCGACGAACACGCCCCGGACGCCGCCTCCTTCGCCGCCGTCCTCGGCCTCGCCGACGACCTCGCCGAGCCCGTGTACGCGCGCGTGCGCGCCAAGCTGGAGCGCGAACCGGTGGAAGACCTGCGCATCGACTTCGAGGACGGGTACGGCCCTCGCCCCGACGCGGAGGAGGACCGGCACGCGGCCCGGGCCGCCCGGCTGGTGGCGCGCGCCTACCGGGACGGCACCGCCGCCCCGTACACGGGCATCCGCATGAAGTGCATGGAGGCCGCCGTCCGCGACCGGGGCATCCGCACGCTCGACATCTTCCTCAGCGGCCTCATGGAGGCGGGCGGGCTGCCGGGCGGCCTCCTCCTGACCCTCCCCAAGGTGACCTACCCCGAGCAGGTCACCGCCATGGTCCGGCTCCTGGAGGCGTTCGAGAAGGCCCGCGGCCTCGACAGCGGGCGCATCGGCTTCGAGATCCAGATCGAGACCAGCCAGGCCGTCCTCGCCGCCGACGGCACCGCGACCGTCGCGCGCATGATCGACGCCGCCGAGGGGCGGGCGACCGGGCTGCACTACGGCACGTTCGACTACAGCGCCTCCCTCGGCGTCTCCGCCGCGCACCAGGCCAGCGACCATCCCGCCGCCGACCACGCGAAGGCCGTCATGCAGGTCGCCGCCGCGGGCACGGGCGTGCGGGTCTGCGACGGCTCGACGAACGTCCTGCCCGTCGGGTCCACCGAGAAGGTCCACGACGCCTGGCGGCTGCACTACGGATTGACGCGGAGAGCTCTCGCCCGGGCCTACTACCAGGGGTGGGACATGCATCCCGGGCACCTTCCGACGCGGTACGCCGCCGTGTTCGCGTTCTACCGGGAGGGGTTCGCGCGGGCCGCCGCCCGGCTCTCGCGGTACGCCAGCCGGACCGCCGGGGACGTGATGGACGAACCGGCCACGGCGAAGGCGCTCAGCGGGTATCTGCTGCGGGGCCTGGACTGCGGGGCGCTGGACGTGGACGAGGTGGCGCGGGGGAGCGGTCTGACGCGGGAGGAGCTGGAGGAGTTCGCGGGGCGGCGGAAGGGGGCGTGAGGGCTTGTGCCGGGTGGGGCCGGTCGGCCCGAAGGGGCCGACCGGGGTCGCGCTGTGGGTGGCGGTGAGGGTTACTGCTCGTTGGTGTACGGGCGCGTGATGATCTCCATCGCGTGTCCGGACGGGTCCAGGAAGTAGACGCCACGGCCGCCGTAGTAGTGGTTGATCCGGCCCGGGCGCCGCAGGTGCGGATCGTCGAAGTACTCGATCTTCGCCTCCTCGATCCGGGCGAACGCGGCGTCGAACTCCTCGTCGGAGACGAGGAAGGCGTAGTGCTGGGTGGTGATCGACTCCTCCGGCACGGTGAGGAAGTCCAGCGACACGCCGTTCGCGGTGTTCACGGGCAGGAAGGGGCCGAGCTGCGGGGAGACCTCGAGTCCGAGGACATGGGCGAGGAAGTGCGCGGACTCGTGCTGGTCCCGGGCGGCCACGATGGTGTGGTTCAGTTCGACAGACATCTGTGGAGTGCCTCCGTAAGGCAATCTCACAGGCACCTCCATGCCGCACCGGGACGGTGACCGGCACGCGATGCCTTGCCTCCGACGATAACTCAGCTCCCCGGCCGACCTGACCTGCGGGGAAGCGTTTCGGCCCGGGCGTGGAGATGCTCCAGGCCCGACGCCGTGACCAGTTTCTCCTCCCTCAGCAGCCGGGTGCCCCGCTCGCACAACTCCGCGTCCGCGCGCGCCCGTTCGCTGAACTCCTCCGGGGTCGGGCCGAAGAGGCGTCTCAACTCCGGGGAACCTTCGAGGAGTCCGGCGATCAGCGTGCGCTGGTCTCCGTGGCGGCGCGGGGTTCCCGTGCCGTCGTGCAGGACGCCGTGGCGGTTCACGTAGACGTAAGTCCCGGGCAGGACCTGGCCGTTCTCCAGCTCCACCCTGAACTCCGGCGCGGGCAGCCGGACTCGGGCGTAGTTCCCCTGGAGCGAGTGCGCTCCCTCGCTGGCGTCGACGACTTTCAGCTGTTCGTCGTCCAGCCAGATGACGAACAACTCCCGTGTGACGTCCGGTGCGTCGAGCGGTGACGCGGAGACGTAGCCCATCCGGCTCACGTGCGCCGAGACACCGACGTCGAGGCCGGTGACGTGTGCCTTCGTCATCGGGATCGGGGACGTGATCCCGAACTCGTCCATCTTGTGCCGCAGTTGGCCGGGGCAGGCGTTGGAGCCGACGGCCAGGACGGGGGTGCGGTCGGGGTGGGCCAGGCGGTCCAGGGGGAGGAGGCGGTCGCCCTGGAGGAGGGCGGAGGCGGCGGGCCAGGGGCCGGGGTAGGTGAGGGGGTGGTCGCGGGGGGCTCGCGCGAGGCCCAGGGAGGTGAGGGTGGGGGCGGAAGAGGGCATGTGAGGTGTCCTATACCCCCGGAGCCTCCCGCGCACCGACGCGGTGCTCCTCACCCTGCCGTGTCGCGGCCCGTCGCGTGCGAGGGTTCCCGACCGTGGTGCGGCGGGCGGCGACGCCGTGGGGGCGCGGCCCGTCGCGTGCGAGGGTTCCCGTATGGCCGACGACGTGAGCTTCCGACCCGACCTCTACCGGGGCACCGCCGACTACTACGACCGCTTCCGCCTCGCCTACCCCGACACGATGCTCGCCGACCTCGTCCACCGCACGTCCCCCTCCGGACACGGACGCCTCCTGGACCTGGCCTGCGGCACCGGCCAGCTCGCCTTTCCGCTGCGTGCCTGGTTCACGGAGGTGTGGGCGGTGGACGCCGAGGCCGGCATGGGGGACGTGGTGCGCGCGAAGGCGGGGGTCGGCGGGGAGGTGGCTGACGCCAAGGCCGTCGGCAACAGGGCGGCGGTTGGCGGGGACGTGGACCGGGCACGGGACGTCGCTGCCAGGGTGGCGGTCGGCGGGGACGTGGTCGGTGCCGGGGCAGGGGCCGACGTCAGGGCCGGCGCCGCCGGGGCGGCAGGCACGGGCGACGCGGCTCACGTCCGGGCCGTCACCGCCAAGGCCGAGGATCTGGAGATGGACGCGGGGAGCGTCGAACTCGTCGTCATCGGCAACGCCTTTCACCGGCTGCCCCGTGACCTGGTCGCCCGGCGTGCCCTGAGCTGGCTCGAACCCGGCGGTCACCTGGCCCTCTGCTGGTCGACGAGCCCGTGGGCGGGGCCGTCGGACTGGCAGCGGGCGTTCGGTGCCGTGCTGCGCCGGTGGCAGGAGGCGTTGGGGGCGACGAGCCGGGTGCCGTCGAGCGCCGAGCGGCGTCGGCGGACGGACCCCGACGGGGAGGTGCTCCGCCGCGCGGGGTTCGAGCCCGCCGTACGGCACGAGTTCGCGGTCGAACACTGGTGGACCCTCGACGAACTCGCCGGGCACGTCCGCTCGACGTCCTTCCTGCCGCCGTCCGTCCTCGCGGACCGCGCCGCGGAGTTCGACGGCGACCTCATGGCCGTACTCGGCCCCTACGCGGTCGACGACCACCTGACGGAGACGGTGAGCTTCGCGTACGACCTTGCGCGCAAGCCGGGGGCGGCTTCCGGCTGACGGCCCGGGGTACGTACCCCACTCGCCCTCGGCGCGGCGAGGTGGATCGGGCGTCCCCTCCCCGGAGGTCCGGGAACGGCTGCCCACCGCACCTTCGCCCGGCCCCGCCTCGTCGGCCGTCTGAGGCGCCCTGTCGGCCCGGAGGGGCCGTTTCGACTCACAGGCGCCCGCGCCCCCGGGGAGAGTCGTTCACCGCCCTGCCCAGGGGCCTTGCCGGTGCGGTGACGGCCGTTCGGGCCAGGTAGCCGACCGGCCCCGGGGCAGCCGTTCAGTCCTGCGGGGGCAGTTCCCCCGACCCCCGGGTGATCAGGCGGGTCGGCAGGACGATGCGTTCGGGGGCGATGCGGGTGCCTTCGAGTTGCTGGAAGAGGCGTTCCGCGGCGGTGCGGCCGATGATCGCGGCGTCCTGGGAGACGACCGTGACGCCGGGCTGGAGGAGGTCGGCGAGTTCGAGGTCGTCGAAGCCGATGAGGGCGACGCGGCGGGCGTGTTCGGCGAGGACGCGGATGACGGTGACGGTGACCCGGTTGTTGCCGGCGAAGATCGCGGTGACCGGAGAGGGCCCCGACAGCATCAGCTCGGCGGCCCGGCGTACCCGGTCGGGGCTGGTGACGCCGAGGGACATCCAGGCGTCCTGGACGGCTATCCCGGCGTCCTCCAGGGCGGCCCGGTAGCCGCGCAGGCGCTCCGCGGCCGTGTGGATGCGCGGCATGTCGCCGATGAACCCGATCCTGCGGTGCCCGTGCGCGAGGAGGTGGGCGACGCCTTCGCGGGCCCCGCCGAAGTTGTCGGACAGGACGCAGTCGGCGTCGATCCGGCCGGCCGGCCGGTCGACGAACACCGTCGCGACGCCCGCCTTGATCTCCGGCTCCAGATACCGGTGGTCGTCGCCCGCCGGGATCACCACGAGCCCGTCGACCCGCCGCGCGCACAGCGCCAGCGCCAGCTCCTGCTCGCGCTCGGGGTCCTCGGCGCTTGAGCCGTTGATCAGCAGGGCGCCGTGCGACCGGGCCACCTCCTCGACGGCGCGGCTGAGCGGGCCGTAGAACGGGTCGGCGAGGTCTTCGAGGACCAGCCCGATGCTCGCCGTACGGCCCTTGCGCAGTACGCGCGCGCTGTCGTTGCGGCGGAAGCCGAGCGCCTCGATGGCCTCCTGGACGCGCCGCTCGGTCTCGGGGGTGACGCCGGGTTCGCCGTTGACGACGCGGGAGACCGTCTTGAGGCCGACGCCCGCGCGCGCGGCGACGTCCTTCATCGTGGGACGGTTGCCGTAGCGGGCGGTGGTCAGGGAGGCGGCGCGTCGGGGCGTCTCTGGCACGATGCGGGGTCCTGTTCCTGTCGGCCTCGTGGATACGGCGATGTCCGGGTTTGCGGGGGTCGCGCGATCCCTGGGGTTGTATGAGGATGTGGCGTCGAGCATAGAGCCTGGACAACGTTGTCAGATGCAGAGAGACTGTCCGACGCCTTCTCCGGTCCGCGTCCCCCACCGCTGGACCGGCCTGCTCTTTTCGACGGTCGACTGGGGAGAACCGAGACTTTGATGCACACCGACCTCGTGGCCGCGCTCGACATCGGCGGCACCAAGATCGCCGGAGCACTGGTGGACGGCGACGGCGCGATCGTGGCCCGCGCGCAGCGGCCGACCCCCGCGCGTGAGGACGGCGAGACCGTCATGGGCGCCGTCGAGGCGGTGCTCGGGGAGCTGACCGCGTCGCCGCTGTGGGACCGCGTCCACAGCGTCGGTATCGGCAGCGCGGGTCCCGTGGACGCCTCCGCGGGCACGGTCAGCCCGGTCAACGTGCCCGGCTGGCGCGGCTTCCCGCTCGTCGCGCGCGTGCGCGCGGTCACCGGTGAGCTGCCCGTCGAGCTGATCGGCGACGGGGTCGCCATCACCGCCGCCGAGCACTGGCAGGGCGCCGCGCGCGGGCACGACAACGCGCTCTGCATGGTCGTCTCCACGGGCGTCGGCGGGGGCCTCGTCCTGGGCGGCCGGCTCCACCCGGGGCCCACCGGGAACGCCGGGCACATCGGGCACATCTCCGTCGACCTCGACGGCGACTCGTGCCCCTGCGGTGGCCGCGGCTGCGTCGAGCGCATCGCCAGCGGGCCCAACATCGCCCGCCGCGCCCTCGACAACGGCTGGCGTCCCGGGGCCGACGGCGACGCCACGGCCGCCGCTGTCGCCGCAGCCGCCCGCGCGGGCGACCCGGCCGCCGTCGCGTCCTTCGACCGCGCCGCCCAGGCCCTCGCGGCGGGTATAGCGGCGACCGCGACGCTGGTCGAGATCGACATCGTGGTGATCGGCGGGGGCGTGGGGAAGGCCGGTGACGTCCTCTTCGGGCCCCTGCGCCGCCATCTCGCCGACTACGCCACGCTGTCCTTCGTCCAGGGGCTGACGATCGTGCCGGCCCAGATGGGGACGGACGCGGGGCTCGTGGGGGCGGCTGCGGCGGCACTCGTACGGAGGGAGGGGGCCGCGGCGGGGGTGTAGGCGGGTGTGTACGGGGGGCGGTTGCGGGCGGTTCGGTCGGCGAGGTGCTGTGCGCGCGGGGGTGGGGCCGGTGTTCGGATGCAGCTGCCACGCGCGCGCGGATGCGTGGAAGCAGGCCGTGCTCGACGCCGGGGCGGCCATCGTGCAGGCCCGCGCGCGGGGACGCGGAGCCCTGAAGTAGGTCATCGGGGAGAGGCGCATCGTGCAGTGCCCACGCGCGGGGATGCCGAGCAGGTCGGGGTCGGCGAGCAGGCGCGGGAGGTGCAGCCTTCGCGCGCGGGGACGTGGCGGCATGCCGGTCGTGCATGGCTCGCGGTGGTGGCAGCCTTCGCGTGCGCAGGGACGCGGCTCGCCCCGCAGAGCGAGCCGCTCCTCGATGGCCGGCAGTCCCCCCGCGCCCGGGGACGCGGACGGCCGTGCTCGGCTCCAGCGCCGGGTACAGCGGCAGTCCCCGCGCGCGGGGACGCGTGTTTCGGCTGTGGTTCTGTGTCCGCGCGGGGAGGCGTGGTTCGCGTACGGCGTGGTGCTGCACGTGTGCGGGGTGATGCCCCGCGCGCGCGTGCCTGGGTGCGGGGCTTGCCCTGCCCCTGCGTTCTGTCCTCAACCCCGTGCGTGACCTCCCGGCAGGGCTCCGCGTTGGAGTGGGCATGAAGAAGCGCAGCATGCTTGCCATCGCCTCCCTGGCGACCGGGTTCGTGGTCGCCGCGATCACGCCGTCGCACGGGGCGGACCACGACAAACTCGGTCTCGACGTGGGGGACACGCTCAGTCAGCTCGACCACACGGTGGCCGACGACAGTCTGGCCGTCGACGACAACGCGCTCGGGCAGGGCGGTTGACGAGAGCCGTACGCGAGCGCGAGGCGCCGGTCCCCGAGGGGGCCGGCGCTTCGGTGCTTCTCCCTGGTCCTCAACGGGAACTGGTTTCCGTGGCAGGGTGGAGCGGGCAAGCCTCAGGGGGCCAACGGAAGAGGGGGGAATCGTGACCGTCGTCTGGATCAACGGCGCGTTCGGTGCGGGAAAGACGACCACCGCACGGGAACTGAACGATCTGATCCCGAACAGCACGCTCTTCGACCCGGAGTTCGTCGGCGGGGCGCTTCCCCATCTGCTTCCGGCCAAGCACCTGGCCGAGGTGGGCGACTACCAGGACCTGCCGATCTGGCGCAGGCTCGTCATCGACACGGCCGCGGCCGTGCTCGCCGAGGTCGGCGGCACACTGGTCGTGCCCATGACGCTGCTGCGCCAGGAGTACCGCGACGAGATCTTCGGCGGCCTGGCCGCCCGCCGCATACCGGTGCGCCATGTCCTCCTCGCCCCGGCTGAAACGATCCTGCGTGAGCGGATAGCCGGCCGCCCGGTCCCGCCGGACCTCCCGGACGGCGAGATGCGGGTACGGCAGTGGGCGTACGACCACATCGAGCCGTACCGCGCGGCGCTCGCCGCCTGGCTGACGGCCGACGCCCACCTCATCGACACCGGCGCCCTCACGCCGTACGAGACGGCCCTGAGGATCGCGGAAGCCGTCGGGACGGGCGCCGTCCCGGTGTGCGACATCGTCCAGACGCCCGAGCCGACGGCGGAGACGCTCGCCTCGGGAGTGCTGCTCTTCGACGAGGACGACCGTGTCCTGCTCGTCGACCCGACCTACAAGGCCGGCTGGGAGTTCCCCGGCGGCGTCGTCGAACCCGGCGAGGCACCCGCGCGCGCGGGGATGCGCGAGGTCGAGGAGGAGACCGGGATACGCCTGGCGGACGTGCCCCCGCTGCTGGTCGTCGACTGGGAGCCGCCGCAGCGCCCCCGGTACGGCGGTCTGCGGTTCCTCTTCGACGGCGGTCGCCTCGCCCCCGGCACCGTGGCGAACCTGTCGCTGCCCGGCCCCGAACTGCGCGCCTGGCGCTTCGTCACCGAGCACGAGGCCGCCGACCTCCTGCCACCCGCCCGCTACGAACGCCTGTGCTGGGCTCTGCGGGCCCGGGAGCGCGGCGCGGCGATCTACCTCGAGTCGGGCGTTCCCGTGCCCGCAGACGGCCACTGAGCGGCTTCGTCCGCCGGGAACGCGGTGGTCGCGTCCTGGCCCAGCCGTGACTCGAACGCGTCCATCACCGCGCCGACGGCGGCGTGCCGCCGGACCAGTTCGGCCGCGCCGTCCGGCATGCCGTCGGGGCGGGCCCCGTTCGCGTACGCGCGCAGGCGGGCCAGCCGGTCGGCGCGGCCGTGGAACTCGGTGACCAGCCAACGGGCCAGGTACCCGCGCGTGTAGGCGTCGTCGTAGGACAAGTGGGCGGCGTGGAAGGCGCGTTCCGCCGGGGTGAGGGTGAACTCGGGGGAGAGCGCGAGGCCGTGGTCGGTGAGGTAGAGGCGCCGCCCGTCGGTGAGGATGTTGCGGAAGTGGGTGTCGAAGTGGACGAGGCCCGTGGTCCGCAGGAAGCCGGTCAGGGCCGTCAGCCGACGGTCCACCAGGGCGCACGCCGCGTCCGCGTCGGGGCCGTGCACGTGGGCGCGCAGCCAGTCGTGCAGGGTGGACGGGACGTGCTCCAGGAACAGCGTCAGGCTCGCCGGCGCCGTACGCAGGGCCTCGATGCGCGCGCGGACGGCCGGTCCCCAGTAGGCCACCGCCTTCTCGGTGTCGGGGATGTCGGCCGGGGCGGTGGTGGGCAGGACGCGCGCGTGGTGCAGCAGCGGGAAGCCCGGGAAGTGGCCCGAGAGGGCCCACCGGGTGGTCGTCTCGTACACCGCCAGCTCCCGCCAGGCGCCGAACCCGGGGCTGGGGACGGCGCCGATGCCGTAGTGGCAGGCGGGCGGGAGGCCGAACACGTCCGCCGTGGTGCGGTGCCGGTCGGTGTCCGTGAGCGGCATCCGCTTCACGAACACCGGACGTCCGGCGATCCGTACGCGCGCGGTGGTGCCGCCCACGCCCGTGCCGTCCGGCTCGGCCGCGTCGAGGAGCGCGGTCAGCTCCGCGTCGTCGAGACGGGCGAGGGCGGCGGACACCGCGCTGTGCGCGGCCAGCCGGGCTCGGCCGGGCAACTGGCTCAGCTCGCCGCGTAGTTCCGCAGGAACAGGGCCTCCGCCACCGACAGCCGCTCCAGCTCCTGCGGTGACACGCTCTCGTTCACCGCGTGGATCTGCGCCTCCGGTTCGCTGAGGCCGATGAGGAGGATCTCCGCGCGCGGGTACAGCGCGGCGAGGGTGTTGCACAGCGGGATCGAGCCGCCCTGGCCGGCGTACTGCATCTCCTCGCCGGGGTAGGCGACCGCCATGGCCTCGGCCATCGCCGCGTACGCCGGGCTGGTCGTGTCGGCGCTGAACGGCTGGCCCTGGCCGACCTGTTCGATCTCCACGCGCGCGTGCCACGGCGTGTGCGCCTCCAGGTGCGCGCGCAGCAGCTTCGTCGCCTCGGCGGCGTCCGTGCCCGGCGGGACGCGCAGGCTCACCAGCGCGCGGGCGTGTGCCTGCACGGACGGGGTGGCGCCGACGACCGGCGGGGAGTCGATGCCGAGGACGGTGACGGCGGGACGCGCCCAGATGCGGTCGGCGACCGTCCCCGTGCCGATCAGGCCGACGCCGTCGAGGACCTTGGCGTCCTGCCGGAACTGCTTCTCGTCGTACTGGAGGCCCTCCCAGCGGGCGTCGGACGTCAGCCCGTCGACGGTCGTCGAACCGTCGTCCGCGCGCAGGGAGTCGAGGACCCGGATCAGGGCGGCGAGCGCGTCGGGGGCGGCGCCGCCGAACTGGCCGGAGTGCAGGTTGCCGCCGAGGGTGCTGACGCTCACCCGGAGCATCGTCATCCCGCGCAGGGTGGTCGTGACGGTGGGCAGGCCGACGCGGAAGTTGCCGGCGTCGCCGATGACGATCGTGTCGGCGGCCAGCAGCTCGGGGTGGGCCTCGGCGTACCGCTCCAGGCCGCCCGTGCCCTGCTCCTCGGAGCCCTCGACGATGATCTTGACGTGCACCGGGACGCCGCCGTTCGCCCTCAGGGCGCGCAGCGCGAGCAGGTGCATGATCAGGCCGCCCTTGCAGTCGGCCGCCCCGCGCGCGTACCAGCGCCCGTCGCGCTCGGTCAGCTCGAAGGGCGGGCTCGCCCAGGCGGCCTCGTCCAGCGGCGGCTGCACGTCGTAGTGGGCGTACAGCAGGACCGTGCGCGCGCCCTCGGGGCCCGGCAGGCAGCCGTACACGGACTGGGTGCCGTCCGGGGTGTCCAGCACGGCGACGTCCTGGAAGCCCTCCGCGGCGAGCGTGTCGGTGATCCAGCGCGCGGCGGCCTCGCTCTCGCTGCGCGGGAACTGGTCGAAGTCGGCCACCGACCGGAAGGCCACCAGTTCGGCCAGCTCCGCCTTCGCCCTGGGCATCAGGGAAGCGACGGTCTCGGCGACCGATTTCGACGACATGGGCACGCTCCTCGTGGGTGCGACGTTGTACGGGGTGAGCACGCGTCCGTACGGGTCCGTACGGCGGGGATCTCGCAGCCGAGGGTACGCGCTCGGGCCTGCGGGGCCTCACCGGAGGACCTCGGCGATCTCCGCCGTAGGATGCGGGTGGACAGGTGCGACAGGCGGCCGGATCGGGAGCAGCAGACCATCGTGAGCAGCGAGAACTCTTCGGCGGACGACGTGCGCGAGAACGAGGACGCGCGTCAGGTGTGGGACGTCGTCGTGGTGGGTGCGGGCCCCGCGGGCGCCTCGGCCGCCTACGCGGCGGCGGTCACGGGGCGGCGTGTGCTCCTGTTGGAGAAGGCCGAGCTGCCCCGCTACAAGACGTGCGGCGGCGGCATCATCGGGCCTTCGCGCGACTGCCTGCCGCCCGGTTTCGAACTGCCCTTCAAGGACCGGGTGCACGCGGTCACGTTCTCCAACAACGGCCGCTTCACGCGGACGCGAAAGTCCCGGCAGATGCTGTTCGGGCTGATCAACCGCCCCGAGTTCGACCAGCAGCTCGTGGAGCACGCCCAGAAGGCGGGCGCCGAGCTGCGCACGGGCGTGACGGTGACGCGGGTCGAGCAGCACGGCTCGGCCGTCCCGGACCGGCGCAGTGTCGCCGTCGTCCTCCAGGGCGGTGAGACGTTGCTGGCGCGCGCGGTGGTCGGCGCCGACGGCAGCGCCAGCCGCATAGGGGCGCACGTGGGCGTGAAGCTCGACCAGGTGGACCTCGGTCTGGAGGCGGAGATCCCGGTGCCCGAGACGGTCGCCGAGGACTGGAAGGGCCGCGTCCTGATCGACTGGGGCCCGATGCCCGGCAGTTACGGCTGGGTGTTCCCCAAGGGCGATACCCTGACGGTCGGGGTGATCTCCGCGCGCGGGGAGGGTGCGGCGACCAAGCGGTACCTGGAGGACTTCATCGGGCGGCTCGGGCTCGCCGGGTTCGAACCGAGCGTCTCCTCCGGACATCTGACGCGCTGCCGCGCGGACGACTCGCCCCTCTCGCGCGGGCGCGTGCTGGTCTGCGGTGACGCGGCCGGTCTGCTGGAGCCGTGGACTCGCGAGGGCATCTCCTTCGCGTTGCGCTCCGGACGGCTCGCGGGGGAGTGGGCGGTGCGCATCTCGGAGGCGCACGACGCGGTGGACACGCGCCGTCAGGCCCTGAACTACGCGTTCGCGATCAAGGCGGGCCTCGGGGTCGAGATGAGCGTCGGCAAGCGCATGCTGGCCGCCTTCGAGCGCCGTCCCGGGCTCTTCCACGCCGCACTCACCGGCTTCCGTCCGGCCTGGCGGGCGTTCACCGAGATCACCCGCGGCAAGACGACCCTGGGCGAGCTGGTCCGTACGCACCCGATCGCGCAGCGCGTGCTGACCGGGGTCGAGCCGCGGCCGAAGGCGCCGGCCGAGACCGAGGCGGAGGCCGAGGTCAGCTCCTGACGGTGATCCGGAAGACGGGGTGGTCGCCCGCCGCGGCGGCGATCTCCTCGTCCGACGACTTCGCCGACACCCCGTGGAAGAACTGGTCGGTCTCCCAGCCCCACTTCTTCAGGTAGGTGCGCAGGATGTCGGTCTTCTCGGCGTCGGGCACCTCGACGGCCGTGAACTCCCGCACCTTGCGGCCGACCCGCAGCTCGCCGCCGCCCGCCGCGCGCATGTTGCGCACCCACTGGGAGTGGCCCCGCGCGGAGACCAGGTACTGCGCGCCCGCGTGGGTGAGCGGGTTGACCGGGAGGCGCAGCATCCGCCCGCTCGTGCGGCCCTTCACGGACAGTTCGGCGGAGCCCGCGAGGCTGAGGCCGTGCCGGGCGAGCCAGCCGACGGCGTTGTTGAAGCGGGCGGCGAGAGGGCCGGCCTTGAGGTAGTACGGCTGCGACATGGTGACTCCCGAGTTTCAGAGAGCAGTGCTCTCGTTTCGTGTCTCCGAGTCTGCACGGAGGGTGCTCCCCTTGTAAGAGCGGCGCTCTCTCTTTTGTTCGCCGTTCTCCAATGTGTGCACCGCTCCGTTTTGGTGGAAGACTTGCCCGCATGAGCCGTAACGTCTCTCCAGGGGCCCGAGCCCGCGCCCGGATCGAAGTGACCGCCGCCATCAAGGAGGAGGCCCGCAGGCAGCTCGCCGACGCGGGCGCCGCCCAGCTCTCCCTGCGGGCCGTCGCCCGCGAGCTCGGCATGGTCTCCTCGGCCCTCTACCGCTACTTCCCGAGCCGCGACGACCTCCTCACGGCCCTCATCATCGACGCGTACGACAGCCTCGGAGAGGCCGCCGAGAAAGCCCACGCCGAGATCGCCCAGGACGACGCCGTACGGCGCTGGGCCGCCGTCTGCGAGGCCGTACGCGCCTGGGCGCTCGCGCGGCCCCACGAGTACGCGCTCATCTACGGCTCACCCGTCCCCGGCTACCAGGCGCCCGACTCCACCGTCCCCGCCGCCGCGCGCGTGGGCTTCCTCCTCGTCGCCATCGCCCGCGACGCCCACCGGGCCGGCGCCCTCGCCGAACCGCCCCTCTCGCCCGCCCTGCGCCCCGAGGCCGAACGCATCGCCGCCGACCTCGCCCCCGACCTCCCGCCCGGCGTCGCCGCCGCCCTCGTCGCCGCCTGGGCCCAGCTCTACGGCCTCGTCGGCTTCGAGCTCTTCGGCCAGTTCCACCGCGTCGTCGAGGACCGCGCCCCCTTCTTCCACGAGGCGGCGACCCGCCTCGCGCACGGAGTGGGGTTCCTCGGGAAGAAGCCGGCCTAGGTTCTCTCCCGCTCGGACAGCGCGGCGAAATCCCGCACGAAACGCGGGAGGAGGCGGGCGAAGGCGTCCTGGTCCTCGGCGGGCCAGTGGGCGATGGCCCGGGCGATGGCGCGGTGCCGGACGTCGTGGACGCGGGCCAGGGCCGCGCGGCCGGCGTCGGTGAGGACCAGCAGGGAACGGCGGCCGTCGCTCTGGTCGGCCTCGCGGCGCAGCAGGCCCGCTTCCAGGGCCTGGCCGGCCAGACGGCTGGAGCGCGGCTGGTCGACGCCGAGCGCCGCCGCCGCGTCCGTGACCGTGAGGGACGCGCCTCGGTCGGCGGCCGACTCGACCGCGTCGAGCAGTTCCAGCACCGCGTCCGGCAGCCGCTCGTCGTCCGCTCTCTCGCCGCGCGGCGCGGCCGATCGGGCCAGGTTGCGGCGCTGCTGGGAGCGGCGGAGCGCGACGAGGGCGCGCTCGATGGCCGTCATGTCCGAAATGGGGTTGTCAGGCACGGGGCCTCCGGTGCATAGTGGTAAGCAACTGCATGTCACTGTACATGGATCGGAAGTGCGGGGGTTCCCATGACCGCGGACCGGCCTGTCGGCTACTGGCTCAAACACCTCGACCGCCTCCTGGAGCGCCAGTTCGAGGAAGCGCTCGCGGACGTCTCGCTCACCCGCAGAGACTGGCAGGTCCTCGACGCGCTCGCAGCAGGCGCCACCACCCGCGCCGGGCTCCACGAAGCACTGGCACCGTTCTGGACCGCGGGCAACGGCCCGGGGCCCGACGAAGTGCTCGCGGTCCTGACCGCCCGCGGACTGACCGGGCAGGGCACGGACCTCGGCCTGACCGACGAAGGCCGCGCGATCCACACGCGGGCGCTGGAACGGGTCGAGCGCACCCGCAGCACGGTCCTCACCGGCCTGACACCCGAGGAGTACGCGGGCACGGTCCGGGTCCTGTCCGTCATGGCCGCCAACGCGGAGGCGGACCTTGCCGCCCGCTGACACCCGGTCCCGTACTCCCGGGGAAGTACGGGTGACCGCTCCGCCCGGCGGACGTGCAGCGCCCCGCGACCCGTCTAGCGTGGCCGGTATGCAGGAACGGCGGACAGCGCGACGGTGGCCGGACGAGCCGCTGTGGGCGCGTATGGCGGACAACGACCGGCGCCTGCCCTGGCGGTCCACCGCGGCCGTCACCGCGTTCGTCCTGATCGGCTCGGCCTACGCCGCCCACGGCCAGGAAGGCAGCCGCCAGCCCCTCGACGTCTACGCGCGCCTGCTGCTCGTCGCCGCCTCCGGACTCCTCCTGTGGCGCCACCGCCTCCCGGTGACCGTCGTGTGGGGTACGGCGGGGGCGGCGGCCCTGTACCTCGGCGCGGGATACCCGTACGGGCCGGTGTTCGTGACCGTCGCCCTCGCCTGCTTCTCCGCCGTCGTCGCCGGCCACCGCAAGGCCGCGTGGGCCGCCGTCGGGATGCTGTGGGCCGTCCACCTGCTGGTCACCCAGTGGCTCTACCGCCGGCTGCCCCCCTCCGGCGACGGATCCGCGCCCCTGGCACAGGAGTTCGCCGTCGCCGCCTGGGCCGCCGTGATCGTGGCCGTCTCCGAACTGGCCTCCGCACGGCGCGAACAGTGGACGCGGGAGCAGGCCGAACGCGCCCAGGCCGCCCGCCGCCGCGCCGACGAGGAACGCCTCCGCATCGCCCGCGAACTGCACGACGTCCTCGCGCACAGCCTCTCCGTCATCAACGTCCAGGCGGGCGTCGGCCTCGCCCTCCTCGACACCGACCCCGGGCAGGCGCGCGCCGCCCTCACCACCATCAAATCCGCCAGCAAGGAAGCCCTCGGCGAGGTCCGCCAGGTCCTCGACACCCTGCGCACCCCCGGAGACGCCCCGCGCACCCCGGCGCCCGGCCTCGACCGGCTCCCGGAACTCGTCGAACAGGCCGCCCACGCGGGCCTGACCGTCCAGGTCGACGGCGCCCCGCCCCGCCTCTCCCCGGGCACCGACCTCGCCGCCTTCCGCATCGTCCAGGAAGCCCTCACCAACGTCGTCCGCCACTCCGGCTCCCGCCACGCGCGCGTACGCCTCGACAGGGCGGGCCGCGCCCTGCGGCTCGTCGTCGACGACGACGGCCCGGCGACCGGAGCGGACGCCGGCGGCAGCGGCAATGGACTCGCCGGGATGCGGGAGCGGGCGGCGGCCCTCGGCGGGACGATCGAGGCGGGGGCGCGGGAGGACGGGGGGTTCCGGGTGGTGGCGATGCTGCCCGTGCGGGGCACGCCGGACGGGGAGGGGCGTACGGAGCCCTCCGGGGCGCTTCCCGGGAAGGCGACATCGACGCCGTCCGGGGCGCTTCCCGCGGCGCCACCGGCCTCGGATGCCTCGAAGGAGGGCGACCAGTGATCCGTGTACTCCTCGCCGACGACCAGTCCCTCGTCCGCGCCGGGTTCCGCGCCCTGCTCGACGCGCAGGCCGACATCGAGGTGGTCGCTGAGGCGGCGGACGGGGAGGAAGCCGTACGGGCCGTGCGGGAGGCTTCGCCGGACGTCGTGCTGATGGACATCCGGATGCCCGTGCTGGACGGGCTCGCCGCGACCCGCCGGATCACCGGGGAGCCGGCGCTCCAGGGCGTGAAGGTGGTCGTCCTCACGACCTTCGAACTCGACGAGTACGTCTTCGAGGCGATCCGCTCCGGTGCCTCCGGGTTCCTCGTGAAGGACACCGAGCCGGACGAACTCCTGCGCGCCGTACGGGCGGTGGTCGCCGGGGACGCGCTGCTGTCGCCCGGCGTCACCCGGAGGCTGATCGCCGAGTTCGCCGCCCGCTCGAAGGAGCCGTCGAGCGCCGACGCCCTCGCGCCGCTCACCGAACGGGAGCGGGAGGTGATGGCGCTGGTCGGGATCGGGCTGTCCAACGAGGAGATCGCGCGCAGGCTGGTGGTCAGCCCGCTCACCGCCAAGACGCATGTCAGCCGGACGATGGTGAAGCTGGGGGCGCGGGATCGGGCGCAACTGGTCGTGCTGGCCTACGAGTCGGGGTTGGTGCGGCCCGGGTGGTTGGGGTGAGGGTGTGGGGCCGGGGTGGCCTGGTCCGAGGGGTCGGCCTGGCTCGTGCGGCCGGTCCGGTCCGCGGTGAACTTCAGCAGCACACTGATCACCCGGGCGAGGAACACCACCGGCGCGAGCGCGATGCCCGCCTTGAGGAGCAGGCTCTCCGCCGGGCCCGGCAGGTCGAAGAGCAACGCCGGACCGGCCACCGCTCCGAACACGACCGCCGCCGCGAACCCCGCGCTGAACAGCGCGTACCCGATCTCCACCGTGATCGCGTCCCGATCGGCCTGCGTACGGCGTCCCCCATGCCCCGTCATGCCGACGAGTCTCGCACAGAGAGTGGCGGTCCGTCAGATCGCGGACCGCTCCGTCCACAGCGCGGCCAGCGTCCCGTCCCCGTGGACCTCGGGGAGCGGGCGCCGGTTCCACAGGGCGAGGTACAACGCGCTGGCGGGTCCGGCGAGTTCGCAGTCGGCGTCCGCGGTGTCCGCGCGCACCGTCACCGGTGGGCCGGGGGACAGGCGTACGGTCCACACCGCGTCGTCCGCGTCCGTCGCGCGGACGCGCAGCAGGCGGGGTTCCTCCGTGCGGACGCGGCTGCGCTCGCGCGCGTGGAAGCCGCGCAGGAGTTCGTCGATGCCGTCCACGGCGAAGTCGGTGGCGACCGGGGCGGGTTCGGCGCCGGTCGCGGACTCGGCGTCGTACCGGTGCACCGTCGTCTCGTGGGCCTGGCGGCGGGCCCAGAAGGCGAGCGGGGAGGGGGCGGGCAGGAAGGCGAAGCAGGCGATGCCGGGCGGGGCGGTGGTGAGCGTGTCGACGAGCAGGCGGTGCCCTTCGCGGAACCAGTCCAGCAGGCCGGGGTCGTCGAGACGCGGCGCCGGTGCCAGGGGCTGCCGCTCGGCGATCCCCTCGGCGACGTACGCACGCGCCCAGCGGTGCACGGCCCCGGTGTGCTCCACCAACTCCCGCACCCGCCACTCCGGGCAGGTCGGGACGGCACGGTCGACCCCGGCGGCCTCGGCGGCAGCGGCCAGGGCACGGCCCTCACGGTCGAGGACGCCGATGAACTCACTCGTCTCCATGGGGAAGAGTGTGGCGCGTCGGAGGGGTGGACGGCACGCGGGATGGAGGGCGGGGGGCCTGCGCGGGTGGTCCTGCGGGGTGTCGGGCAGGCGGGCGTCCGGTGTGGTGCGGAGGGGTGGTGATCGTGCGGCGCGGGGGAGTGCGTGGTGTTCCGGGTCCGCGCGGGCGGGCGCCCGGTGTTTTGGCCCGGCAGCCGTGCGGTGCTGGGCTCACACCGCCGTGCGGCGCTCCGCGCGCCCCGCGCCCGCTCCGATCAGGGCGGCCAGCCCCGCCAGGACGGCGACGCTCGTGAGGGCGGTCGGCAGGGAGAGCCAGTCGGCCATGAAGCCGATCGCGGGTGGGCCCAGCAGCATGCCGCCGTAGCCGAAGGTGGAGGCGACGGCTACGCCGTGCGGACCGGCCAGCGCGCCCGCGCGTTCGACGGCGACCGGGAAGAGGTTCGCGAGGCCGAGGCCCGCGACGGCGAAGCCGATCAGCGCCGCCCAGAACGCGGGGGCCAGCGAGCCCAGCAGCATCCCGGCCGCCGCGAGGGCGCCGCCCACGACGACCGTGCGGCTGCGTCCGAGCCGCTCCAGGAGCGTCGTACCGGAGAGGCGGCCGATCGTCATGGCCAGCGCGAAGCAGGAGTATCCGACGGCCGCGGCCCCTGCGGAGGCGTCCAGGTCCTCGCGCAGGTGCAGCGCGCCCCAGTCGGCGAGGGCGCCCTCGCCGTAGGCCGTGCAGCAGGCGATCAGGCCGAAGACGATCACGAGGCGCCGGGTGCGGGGGCTGCCGGTGGGGGTGGGGTGGGAGTGTCGGGAGGTGGACTTGTCGTCGTCCCGGTGCGGGCGGGTCGGTGGTACGGCCGTGCCGTGATCCCCCGAGTGCGCGCGTGCCGGGGGCAGGCGCAGGAGGGTGCGGCCCACGACGGCGGTGACCGCGAGGCCGGCGGCGCCCAGGAGGAGCAGGTGCCAGGCGGGGGAGAGGCTGCCCGCGACCAGCGCGCCGAGGCCAGCGCCGAGCATGCCGCCGAGGCTGAACGCGGCATGGAAACTGGGCATGATCGGCCGGCGCAGGACGCTGACGAGGTCCACGGCGGCACTGTTGAAGGCGACGTTGATGCCGCCGTACGCCGCGCCGAACAGCAGCAGGACCGCGCCCAGGGCCGGGACGGAGTGGGCGTGCGGGGGCAGGGTGATCGACAGGGAGAGCAGGACCGCGCAGACCACGGTGATCAGGTGGCTGCCGTGGCGCTGGCAGAGGCGGCCCGTGAAGAGCATCGTGACGACGGCCCCGGCGGACACGCACAGCAGGGCCAGACCGAGGGAGGAGGCCGAGGCGCCGGTCTGCGCCTTGATGTCGGGGATGCGGACGACCCACCCGGCGAACATGAAGCCGTCCACGGCGAAGAACGCGGTCAGGACGACCCTCAGCAGGGCGAGGTCGCTGCTCGGCGCGACGCTGCGCGAGCGGAGTTTGTTTATCAGCGGCACAAAATCAGGCTAGGGAGCTGGAGGAGGCGGGGCAAGGGGGTTGCCGGTCACTCTGTAGCGGGGGTGTTGGGGCGTCGGCGACCTCGGGAAGGGCACGCGCCCTGGTGCCGGCATGGCCGACTCCCGCCCCACCTCGGCCCAAAGCCTGCCATGCCGCCCCCACTTGGTGTTTTAAAGTGGCTCTCGCTTTTGTGAACCGGTGAATTCGGCACGTGGGAGGACACGCGCACCATGGCGACGGAAACGTTTGAGTTCCAGGTAGAGGCCCGTCAGCTTCTCCAGTTGATGATCCACTCGGTCTACTCGAACAAGGACGTGTTTCTCAGGGAGCTCGTCTCGAACGCCTCCGACGCGCTCGACAAGCTGCGCCTCGAGAAGCTGAGGGACGACAGCCTCGACGCGGACACCTCCGACCTGCACATCAGGATCGAGCTGGACAAGGACGCGCGGACGCTCACCGTCCGCGACAACGGCATCGGCATGTCGTACGACGAGGTCGGCAAGCTGATCGGCACCATCGCGAACTCCGGAACCGCCGCGTTCCTCAAGGAGTTGAAGGAGGGAGAGGACGAAGTCGAGGGCCTGATCGGCCAGTTCGGCATCGGCTTCTACTCCGGTTTCATGGTCGCCGACGAGATGACGCTGCTGACCCGCAGGGCCGGCGAGAGCGCGGGGACGCGCTGGTCGTCGCGCGGCGAGGGGACGTACACGCTGGAGCGCGTGGACGACGCCCCGCAGGGCACGGCCGTCACGCTGCACCTCAAAGAGGCCGACCCCGACAACCAGTTGCACGACTACACAGCCGACTGGACGGTCAGGCAGATCGTCAAGAAGTACTCGGACTTCATCACCTGGCCGATCCGCCTCGACGCCGAGGACGAGCCGCTCAACTCGATGAAGGCCCTGTGGGCGCGCTCGCGCGACGAGGTCACCGACGACGAGTACCACGAGCTGTACAAGCACGTCAGCCACGACTGGCGCGACCCGCTGGAGACGATCCGCCTCCAGGCCGAGGGCACGTTCGAGTACCAGGCGCTGCTGTTCCTGCCCGAGCACGCCCCGCACGACCTGTTCACCCGCGACTACCGGCGCGGCCTCCAGCTGTACGTCAAGCGCGTCCTGATCATGGACGACTGCGAGGCGCTGCTCCCGCCGTACCTGCGGTTCGTCAAGGGTGTCGTGGACGCGGCGGACCTCTCGCTGAACGTGTCCCGCGAGATCCTCCAGCAGGACCGCCACATCCTGATGATCCAGCGCCGGCTGGCGAAGAAGATCCTCTCCTCGGTCAAGGAGATGCGGGCGAACGCGGCCGACAAGTACGCCACGTTCTGGCGGGAGTTCGGGGCGGTCCTCAAGGAGGGGCTGCTCAGCGACACCGACAACAAGGACGCCCTGCTGGGGGTCTGCTCCTTCGAGAGCACCAACGCCTCTGCGGAATCGGGTGAGTTGACGACGCTTCAGGAGTACGTGGAGCGGATGAAGGAGGGTCAGGAGGACATCTACTACCTGACCGGCGAGTCCCGCGAGAGCATCGAGAACTCCCCGCAGATGGAGGCGTTCTCGGCCCGCGGCATCGAAGTCCTGCTGCTCACCGACGCGGTTGACGAGGTGTGGGTCGACGTCGTCCCCGAGTTCGAGGGCAAGCGGCTGCGGTCCGTCGCCAAGGGCGAGATCGACCTCGACGCGAAGGACGGCGAACAGGGCGGTGAGGAACGGGAGAAGCAGGCCGAGGAGTACGCCGGGCTGCTCGACTGGATGAAGGAGCGGCTCGCCGAGGAGGTCAAGGACGTACGGCTCTCCTCGCGCCTGACCGTCTCCCCGGCCTGCGTCGTCTCCGACACGGGCGACATCACGCCCGCGCTCCAGAACATGTACCGCGCGATGGGCCAGGAGATCCCCGCCGCCAAGCGCATCCTCGAACTCAACGCTGGGCACGCGCTCGTGCAGGGCCTGAACCGGGCCTACCAGGAGGAGGCGCGGCGCGAAGGGCTCGTCGAGACCGCCGAGTTGCTGTACGGGCTCGCGGTGCTCGCCGAGGGCGGGCGGCCGAAGGAGCCCGGCAAGTTCGTGCGGGTGGTGGCGGAACGGCTGGAGAAGTCGCTCTGACCTCCTGACGTCCCGGGCGACCCGCTGACGTACCCGGCCGGGCGCGCACTCCGAAACACGGAGTGCGCGCCCGGTTTATTTCCCCACATGATCCCCCCACTCTCTGGTTGCTTAAGTCAATCAACCGGGCGTACATTCGTCGGCGGCGTACCGGCCCGACATCCCCCCACGGAGGCCCGACCTATGTCCCACGCTCAACCCCGGTCCGTGGAGCCGGGGGTGGTGTCCGCGCCCCGGGTGAACCTGGTCGTCGCGGTGCTCGCCTTCGGCGGGATTGTCGTCTCGCTGATGCAGACGCTGGTCATCCCGATCGTCCCCGAACTGCCGAAACTGCTGAACGCCTCGGCGTCGGACGCCACTTGGGCGGTCACCGCGACCCTCCTCGCCGCGGCCGTCGCCACGCCGGTGATGGGCCGCCTCGGCGACATGTACGGCAAGCGGCGGATGCTGCTGGTCAGCCTGGTGACGCTGGTCGCCGGGTCGGTCGTCGCCGCGCTCAGCGACACGCTCGCCCCCATGATCGTCGGCCGCGCCCTCCAGGGCCTCGCCTCCGGGGTGATCCCGCTCGGCATCAGCATCATGCGCGACGAACTCCCCGCCGAACGGCTCGGCTCCGCGACCGCCCTCATGAGCGCCTCCCTCGGCGTCGGCGGCGCCCTCGGCCTGCCCGCCGCCGCGCTCATCGCCGACCACTTCGACTGGCACATGCTGTTCTGGACGTCCGCCGCGCTCGGCGCCGTCGCGCTGGTACTGGTACCGGCGTTCGTCCCCGAGTCCCGCGTGCGCACGGGCGGACGCTTCGACTTCCCCGGCGCCGCCGGGATGGCCGCGGGGCTGATCTGCCTGCTGCTCGGCATCTCCAAGGGCGCCGACTGGGGCTGGACCAGCGCGACGACGCTCGGACTGTTCGCCGCCGCCCTCGTGGTCCTCGCCGGCTGGGGCTTCTTCGAACTGCGCGTTCCCGCACCGCTGGTGGACCTGCGCACCACGGCCCGCCGCCAGGTCCTCGTGACCAACCTCGCGTCCATGGCCTTCGGGTTCTCCATGTTCGCGATGTCCCTCGTCCTGCCGCAGCTCCTCCAGCTCCCCGAGGCCACCGGGTACGGTCTCGGCAGGTCGCTCCTCGACGCGGGCCTCGTCATGGCGCCGACCGGGCTCGTGATGATGGCCGTCGCCCCGGTGTCCGCGCTGATATCCAAGAAGTGGGGCGCCAAGGTCACGCTGATGGCCGGGGCGGTGATCGTCGCCGCCGGCTACGGCCTCGGCGTCGTCCTGATGTCCGAGGTCTGGCAGCTCGTCCTGGTGTCCTGCGTCGTCGGTGCCGGTATCGGCTTCGCCTACGGCGCGATGCCCGCGCTGATCATGGGCGCGGTGGACCCGGCCGAGACCGCCGCCGCGAACAGCCTCAACACCCTGATGCGGTCCATCGGCACGTCGACCGCCAGCGCCGTCGCCGGGGTGATCCTCGCGCAGATGACGACCGGATTCCACGGGGTGGCGCTGCCGTCGGAGAACGGGTTCAAGGTGGTCATGGGGGTCGGGTCGGGTGCGGCGGTGCTGGCGTTCGTGGTGGCGGCGTTCATCCCGCGGCGGCGGGCGGCGGGTACCGGTATCGAGGCGGGTACTGGTACCGAGCCGACGACGGGCGCGGCGACGCCGGATGCACGTGCAGCCGCACCGGAGCCGTACGGAGCGGACGCACCGGCATCCGCAGGCGCTGGCCCGCACACCGGAACCCCTGACGCCCAGGTCATCGGCGCCGCCGTGGCCGTCCCCCTCTCCCGCGCCGTGGCCGAACTCGTCGCCACCGTCCCGAACCTCGGCGACGGCCTCCCGGGCGGCACCGGACGTCCCGTGCGCGGCCAGGTGCGCGGCGCCGGGAACGTCCCCGTCCCCGGCGCCGCCGTCACCCTGATCTCCCTGGACGGACGGCAGTTGGGCCGCGCGGTCGCCGACGCCGACGGCACGTACGAGGTCCGGGCGCCCGGCGAGGGCACCTACGTCCTGCTCGCCGCCGCCGACGGGCTCCAGCCGCAGGCGACCACCGTCGTCGCGGGCGCCGACCCGGTGGCCTACGACGTCCTCCTGAGCGGCGGCAGTGGCCTCGCCGGCGTCGTACGCGGCGCGGACGGCGGCGCGCCGGTCGCGGGGGCCGTGGTGATCGTGACCGACGTGCGCGGCGACGTCCTCGCGACCACGCGCACCGACGGGCTCGGGGAGTTCGCGCTCACCGAACTGGTCCCCGGCGCGGTCACGGTCGCCGTCAGCTCGCCCAAGCACCGGCCCCGCGCGCTGCCCGTCGAGATCGCCGGCACCGGCGTCACCCGGATCGAGGTCGAGCTCCAGTCCGGCGCGCACGTGCGGGGGACCGTGCACGGCGGCGGGTCCCCGCTCGGCGACGCGCGGGTGACCCTGGTGGACGCCGCCGGGAACGTCGTCGCCACGACCACGACCGCCGCCGACGGCGCGTACGCCTTCTCCGACCTCGACAGCGGCCAGTACACCGTCATCGCGACCGGCTACCCGCCCCGCGCGACCGGCGTCAGCCTGGCCGGTGACCTCGACGGGCACGACATCGAACTCGCGCACACCGACCAGTAGTCCACCGGCGCCGCGCGCGAAGTCCCCCGCGCGCGGCCCCAGTTCGGTGACGCAACCTTTCGCCGGGCCGGGTCGTCTTAAGCCGCGTCACTGTCACACCATCCGCACAGGGGGAACCAATGCGACGCACAGCAGCGGCAGTAGCGGCACTCGCGCTCGCCGTGACGGCGCTCGGCACCGCGGCGACCACCGCGACCGCGGCCACGGGACAGAGCGTCACGGCCTGTCCCACCGGCTGGGGGAGCCTCGACAAGGACGCCGCCGCGGTGAACTACGCACCGCTCAGGAACGCCCGGACCGGCCAGCACGACTGCTACGACCGCATCGTCTTCGACATACCGGGCGGTGGCACCGGCGTCGGCTACCGCGTCGGCTACGTCGACGCCCTCTACCAGGACGGCTCCGGCGACCTCATCCCGGTCTCCGGCGGCGCGATCCTCTCGATCCGCCTCGTGGCGCCGACCTACGACTACGAGACGGGCCAGTCCACCTACCCCGGACGCGCCCGCCAGCCGCTCCCCGGGGTCGACGTCAGCGGCTACACCACGTTCCGCGACACCCGCTTCGCCAGCAGCTTCGAGGGCGAGACCCTGATGGGCGTCGGCGTACGCGCCCGACTCCCGTTCCGCGTCCAGCAGTTGGCGGACAAGATCGTCGTGGACGTGGCGCACTCCTGGTGAAACCTCCGCCGGGGGTCGGCCGTCTCACACCGGCCCCCGGCCCCGCCCCGCGGGTGAGCTGGTTGACTGTGCACGAGCACGTGCACGGCGAAGGAGGACCATGCCTGACCTGCGGATCGACGGAATCCGGCTCCAGTACGACGACGAGGGCACCGGCGACCCCGTCGTCCTGGTGATGGGACGAGGCGCCGGGGGCCGCGTCTGGCACCTCCACCAGGTCCCCGCCCTCAAGGCGGCCGGCCACCGCGTCGTCACCTTCACCAACCGGGGCATCCCGCCGAGCGACCCGAGCCCGCGGGGGTTCACCATCGACGACATGGTCGCCGACACGGCCGGCCTCATCGAGCACCTCGGCCTCGGCCCGTGCCGCGTCGTCGGCACCTCCCTGGGCGCGTACGTCGTCCAGGAACTCATGCTCGCCCGGCCCGAGTTGGTCAGCCAGGGCGTCCTGATGGCCACCCACGGCCGCACCGACGCCTACCGCCGGGCCGCCATCGCCGCCGAACACGCCCTGTACGACGAGGGGTTGACGCTCCCCGCCGCCTACACGGCCTGGAACCGCGCCCTGCGCAACCTCTCCCCGGCCACCCTCGACGACGAACAGCGCCTCCAGGACTGGCTGGACCTCTTCGAGTTCGCCCGCGAGGACACCGGCCCCGGCAGCCGCGTCCAGCTCGGACTCACCGCCCCCGAAGGGCGGTTGGACGCCTACCGGCGGATCGGTACGCCCACCCTGGTGATCGGGTTCGCCGACGACGCCGCGCTTCCGGCCCGGCTCAGCCGCGAGGTCGCCGACGCGATCCCCGGGGCCGTGTACCGGGAGGTCAAGGACTGCGGCCACTACGGCTACCTCGAACGCCCCGACGCCGTCAACCGGTTGATCCTCGACTTCTTCCGGGGCGCCGGCCGGTGACACAGGCTCCGACGCGTTCTTGAAGCCCCGCGCCGGGCCGCCGTACCGTGCGGGGACGATCGTCGTCGGGGAGAGGCGGGGCCATGACCCACGTCGAGGACGAACTGCTGAGCCAGCCCGAGTGCTGGACCCGCGCCGTGTCCCAAGCAGCCGACCACGAAACCGAGTTGCCCGCACCCGGCGAACGCGTCGCGATCGTCGGCTGCGGCACCTCGTACTACATGGCCCAGGCCGCCGCGGCCCTGCGGGGCGGCGAGACGGACGCCTGGGCCGCCTCGGAGTTCCCCTACGACCGCCCCTACGACCGCGTCGTCGCCCTCACCCGCTCCGGCACGACCACGGAAGTCCTGGACCTCCTGCGCCGGGTGCGCGGACGGGCCCGCACGACCGCCGTCACCGCCGACCCGGACACGCCCGTCGCGACGGCCGCCGACGCCGTCGTCCCCCTCGCCTACGCCGACGAACGCTCCGTCGTCCAGACCCGGTTCGCCACCACCGCCCTCACCCTCCTGCGCGCCCACCTCGGCCGCCACCCGGACACGGCGATACCCGACGCCCGTACGGCGGTTGCCGAGCCGCTGCCCCAACGGCTCGTCACGTGCGGGCAGTTCACGTTCCTCGGGCGCGGCTGGACGGTCGGGCTCGCGCACGAGGCCGCGCTGAAGATGCGGGAGGCGTCGCTGGCGTGGACCGAGGCGTACCCGGCGATGGAGTACCGGCACGGGCCCATCAGCGTCAGCACGAAGGGAACGGCGACCTGGATGTTCGGTGAGGCGCCCGACGGGCTCGCCCGGCAGGTGCGCGACACCGGCGCGTTGTGGATCCAGGGGGAGCTGGACCCGCTGGCCGAACTCGTCCGGGCCCAGCGGCTCGCGGTGGCCGTCGCCGCGGCCCGGGGACTCGACCCCGACCGGCCCCGCCACCTCACGCGCTCGGTGATCCTCACGCCCTGAACGTCCGGAGGCGCACGATGACCCTCACCACCACCGCCGACCTCGTCACCCGCGCCGCTCGACTCCGGTCCGCCGTCGCCGCGTTCAACATCATCACCCTGGAGCACATCGAGGCCGTCGTCGAGGGCGCCGAGTCCCTCGGGACGCCGGTCGTCCTCCAGGTCAGCGAGAACGCGGCCCGCTTCCGCCGGGGCGACGTCCACCCCCTCGCCCGCGCCGCCCTCGCCGTCGCCCGGCAGGCCGCCGTACCCGTCGCGCTGCACCTCGATCACGTCCGCGACGACCGGCTGCTCCGGCAGGCCGCCGACGCCGGGTTCAGCTCCGTGATGTACGACGCCTCGCACCTGCCGTACGGAGAGAACCTCGCCGCGACGCGGGACGCCGTCGACTGGGCGCACTCCCAAGGGCTGTGGATCGAGGCCGAGTTGGGGGAGATCGGCGGGAAGCGGGGGGCGCACGCGCCGGGTGTCCGTACCGATCCCGGCCAGGCGCGGGCGTTCGTCGCGGACTGCGGGGTGGACGCGCTGGCCGTCGCCGTCGGCAGCACGCACGCCATGACGAGCCGCACCGCCGCCCTCGACCACGACCTGCTGAAACGGCTCGCGGACGCCGTCGACGTCCCCCTCGTCCTGCACGGCTCCTCCGGCGTCCCCGACCCCGAACTCACCGCCGCCGTCGCGGGCGGCATCGCCAAGGTGAACGTCGGCACGGCCCTCAACCTCGCCCTGACCGAGGCGATTCGCGTGCATCTGCGCGAGCATCCGGACGCGGCGGACTCCCGTGCCTACCTCGGAGAGGGCCGGGAGGCGATGGCGCGGGAGGCGGCGCGGATCATGCGGGTGGTCGGGCGGGCCTGACCGTCCGGCTCACCCCCGCTTGACCGCCCTCAGCACCACGAACTTCGGGTTGCCCGCCACGACGTCGCTGTTCCCGAACAGCTTCCGCAGCTTCACGTGGTACCCGAGGTGCCGGTTGCCCACCACCCACAGCTCGCCGCCCGGCCGCAGCACCCGGCGCGCACCCGTGAACATGCGCCACGACGTCGCGTCCGTCGTCGCCTGGTGGGAGTGGAACGGCGGGTTGTTGAGGACGATGTCCACACTGGCGTCCGGCACGCCCGAAAGGCCGTCGCCGACCCTGAACTCGGCATGCCCGGGTACCCCGTTGGCCTTGTACGTCGCCTCCGCCGAGGCGACCGCCTGGAACGACTCGTCCGTGAAGAGGACCTCGGCCTCGGGGTTGGCGAGCGCCACCGCCGTACCGACGACCCCGTTGCCGCAGCCGAGGTCCACGACCCGGCGCACGCCCGTCGTACCGGGCAGATGCGCGAGGAAGAAGCGCGTGCCGATGTCGAGGCGGTCGGCGCAGAAGACGCCCGCGTGCCCGACGACCGGATGCCCGGAGAGGACCCCGACGTCGTCCGGGAGGGTGTAGCCGTACGGCCAGGGGTTCGCCGGGCGCTCCAGCGCCGGGTCCGGGGCGCAGAAGATGAGGCGGGCCTTCTGGCGGGCCAGGGACGTACGGGTGGGGCCCAGGATGCGCTCGAACAGGCGGAGCGTGGAGGTGTGGATCTCCTTGACCATGCCGGTGCCGACGACGACCGTGCCCGCGTGCAGCGACGGCGCGAGCCGCAGGAGCTGGTCCTCCAGGAGCGCGAGGCTCTTCGGGACGCGCACGAGCAGTACGTCGATCCGGGCGGGCGGCGGGTCCTGCGAGGTCAGCAGCCGTACGGCGCCGGTCGCGACCCCGGCCCGCGCGAGGTTGGCGCGGGTCGCCTCCTGGCCCAGCCACGAGTCGGTGATCTGCGTCGGTCCGGCCTGCGCGAGCGCCGTGACCAGCGCGCCCCAGCGGTCGCCGAGCACGACGACCGTGCCGGTCAGCGGCACCGCCTGCTCGTGCAGATGCGTGAGCAGGTACGCGTCGGCGGCGTCCCAGGCACGCAGCCTCTCGCGCGGGTCCTCGGGGAAGCGGCTCAGCTCCAGCTCGCCCCACGGCGTCGTCATACGGTCGTTCATCGTCAGCCAGGCTAGCCGAACCGCAGCTCAGACCGGGTGCGGCAGGATGGTCCGATGGACGACGAGCTGTTTCCCCGGGAGCGTACGCGGGTCGCGCCGGGCGCCGTGCACGTGCCCGACTGGCTGGCCGCCCCCGCGCAGCGCGACCTGCTCGAAGCGTGCCGCGAGTGGGCCCGCCCGCCCGCCGGCCTGCGCACGGTCCGCACCCCGGGCGGCGGCACCATGACCGCCCGCCAGGTCTGCCTGGGCTGGCACTGGTACCCGTACGCGTACGCCCGCACGGCCGTCGACGGCGACGGGAGCGCGGTGAAACCGTTCCCCGAGTGGCTCGGGGAGCTGGGGCGGCGGGCGGTCGCGGCGGCGTACGACGTACCGCCGGAGCCCGGACCGGCGTACGACATCGCCCTCATCAACTTCTACGACGGCGACGCCCGCATGGGCATGCACCAGGACGCCGACGAGCGCTCGGACGCGCCGGTGGTGTCGCTGAGCCTGGGGGACCGGTGCGTGTTCCGGTTCGGGAACACCGCGTCGCGGGGGAAGCCGTACACGGACGTCGAGCTGCGCAGCGGGGACCTGTTCGTGTTCGGCGGGGCGTCGCGCAAGGCGTTCCACGGGGTGCCGAAGGTGTACCCCGGGACGGCGCCGGCCGGGCTCGGGCTCGCGGGGCGGCTGAACGTGACGCTGCGCGTCAGCGGTTTCGCGCACGGCCACGGCACCGAGCGGATCATGGGAGACTCGCCCTCATGAGCGGCAAGGCGGACCCCCGGCCGGCGGGGGAAGGGACCACCTCAAGGGCGCGGCTGGACCGGGGGCGCGGTGCGCTCGGGCCCGCGCTGGAGCTCGTGCACACCGGGCGGGCGCCGACGCGCGCGGTCCTCACGGCCGAACTCGGTGTGACGCGTGCCACCGCGGGCGCGGTCGCCGCCGAGCTGGAGGCGCTCGGCCTGATCCGGGTCGACGCGCACCCGACGGCCGCCGCGGGCTCCCAGGGCCGGCCCTCGCACCGGCTCGAACTCGCCGAGGACGGGCCGGTGGTGCTGGCCGCGCAGATCCATACCGACGGTTTCCGGGCCGCGTTGGTCGCGCTGGGCGGCCGGATCGTGGCGACGACCCCGAGTTGCGAGGCGGTCGACGCGGACCCGGCGAAGATCCTCAGCGCGGTCGTCGAGGCCGGTGCCGAGCTGCTGCGGACCAGCGGGCGGCGCTGCGTGGGCGCCGGGCTCGCCGTCCCGTCGGCCGTCGCCGAACCCGAGGGGCTCGCCCTCAACCCCCTGCACCTGGCCTGGCCGGTGGGGGCGCCGGTGCGGGAGATCTTCGCCGAGCGGATCGCCGCGGCCGGCGTCGAGGGGCCCGCGTTCGCCGCGAACGACGTGAACCTCGCGGCGCTCGCCGAGCACCGGCACGGCGCCGGGCGGGGCGCCCGCGACCTGCTGTGCGTGGCCACCGGGCACCGGGGCGTCGGCGGGGCGCTCGTCCTCGACGGCCGTCTGCACACGGGGAGTTCGGGGCTCGCGCTGGAGGTCGGGCACCTCACCGTGAACCCCGAGGGGCGGCCCTGCCACTGCGGCAGCCGCGGCTGCCTCGACGTCGAGGCCGACCCGCTGGCCCTGTTGACCACCGCCGGGCGCGAACCCGGGCCCGAGGGCTCGCTGTTGCACCAGGCGAACCGGCTGGTGCGCGAGGAGTACGGCGATCCCGTGGTCCGCGCGGCGGCCGAATCCCTCATCGACCGGCTGGGGTTGGGGCTCGCCGGGCTGGTGAACATCCTCAACCCCGACCGGATCATCCTCGGCGGCCTGCACCGCACGCTCTTCGACGCCGACCCGGAGCGGCTGCGGGCCGTCGTCGCGGACCGGAGCCTGTGGGGGAGGAGCGGTGGAGTGCCGATCCTCGCGTGTTCGCTGGACCACAACAGCCTTGTGGGGGCTGCCGAGTTGGCGTGGCAGCCGGTGCTGGACGATCCGCTGGGGGCGGTGAGCGCGTAGGCGCGGCGGCGCATCGGGTACGTCGGTCCGGGGCGCCGCCTCGGCCCCGGGGTGGGGCGGCTCAGAGTGTCGTCCCGCCGTCGACCAGCAGGTCCGTGCCGACCAGCGGGGCCGCGTCGTCCGACGCCAAGTACAGGACGGCGTGGGCGACTTCGTCCGTCGTGACGGCCCGGCCCAGCGGGGACTGCTCCTTCATCCGCGCCGCGCGGCCCTCCTCCGTCTCACCCGGCAGCAGGGACATCGTGGTCCGGGTGACGCCCGGGCTCACGGAGTTGATGCGGACGCCGTCCCCGATGTGCTCCAGGGCGGCGCCCCGGGTGAGGGAGGCGACGGCGGCCTTGCTCGCGGAGTAGGCGGTCACGCCGGGCTTCTGCGCGTGCGCCCCGAGGTTCGAGGCGACGTTGACGATCGCGCCGCCGCGCGGCTGGGCGCGCATCTGCCGTATCTCGGCGCGCAGGGCGAGGAAGAGGCCGGTCAGGTTGGTGTCCAGGACCGCGTGCCAGTCCGCCGGGTCGGTGTCGGCGATCGGCTGTCCGGCGCGGATGATCCCGGCGTTGTTCACGGCGACGTCGAGGGAGCCGAAGCGCTCCACGGCGGTGCTGACCAGCGCGTTGAGGCTGTCGGGGTCGGTCACGTCGGCCGTCCGGGCGACGGCGGTGCCGCCCCCGCCCGCCTGCGCGACGAGCGCGACCGTCTCGTCCAGCGCGGACCGGGTGCGTCCGGCGGCGACGACGTTCGCACCCTCGGCGGCGAAGGCGAGCGCGAGGGTGCGGCCGATACCGGAACCGGCGCCGGTGATCAGGACTGTGCGGCCGGAGAAGCGGTGCTGGGACATGGCGAACCTTTCGAGAACGTTCGGTCTTGAATGAGGGTGGCAGAGGGTGCCTGTGGGTGAGAGCGGTCGCCGGCGCCGGTCGGGCGGAGTCTCAGTCGAGCAGCGTCAACACCTGCTCCACCGCGTCCCGCACCCGCGCCGTCGGATCGGCCGACGCCTTGCCGACGATCCGCAGCCCCTGGAGGAACACCAGCAGCATCCGGGCGAGCGCGTGCGGATCGCGCTCCGGCGTCAACTCGCCCTGGGCCTGGGCCCGTACGAGGGCCGAGTGCAGCAGCGTCTCCAGGTGCTCCCAGCCCGCCTCGACGCGGAGCGCGGCGGCGGGGTCGTGCGGTGCGAGCTCCACGGCCGTGTTCGCGACGAAACAGCCGCGGGCGCGGCCGGGTTCGGCGGTGGACTCGGCGGCGAAGCGCCGGACGACCGCGCGGACGGCGGGCAGGGCGGGGCCCGGTGCGGACAACTCCCGTACCAGCGCCGGGTTCTTGAGGTCGCCGTAGCGGTCCAGCGCCTTGAGGTACAGGTCGTGCTTGCTGCCGAAGGTCGCGTAGATGCTGGCGCGGGCGATGCCCAGGTGTTCGACGAGGTCCGCCATCGAGGTGGCCTCGTAGCCGCGCCGCCAGAACAGGTCCAGGGCGGACCGGAGGGCGGCGTCCGGGTCGAATTCCTTGGTCCTCGCCATGCGGGGAGACTAGGTCATTCGAGAACGAGTGGTCAATTAAGGGCTGGTGAGGCTCCACAGGGCCGCTATCACCGGCCGCCTCAGGTCCGCGCGGCGTACGCAGAGTCCGACCGTGAGGGGGGCCGGCCGCGGTGCCACGGGGACGACGGCCAGGCGGTCGCGCACCGCGCTGTGCTCCAGGACCAGCCGGGGGACGACGCCGGTTCCGCAGCCGAGGGCGACGAGCGTCAACAGGGCTTCGTGGCCGTCGGGTTCGCAGGCGATCTCGGGGGTCACGCCCTGGGCCCGGAACCAGCGGTCTGCGGCTTCGCGGACCAGGCCGCGTCGGGGGAGGACGAAGGGGGCGGTGAGGAGGTTCCCGGGGTGGGGAGATCGGGCGGGGGGTGGGTGTTCGCCGCCGGTGAGGATGCCCTCGGCGCGCGTCGACTTAGGGTGTTCGCCGCCGATGCGCTGCCCTTCTGTGTGCTGCTCCCGTGCCGTGCGCTTCCCCTCGGCATCCGCCGCCCCCGCATCCCCGGCATACCCCTCCGCGCCCCGCGTCGTCACGAACACCAGCCCCGTCCGCGCCACCGTCCTGCTCGCCAACCCCTCCGGGAGCCGCTCCGGAATCCCCGCGACGGCGACGTCCGCGTCCCCCTCGTCCAGCCGGGCCAGAGCCGCTGCCGCGTCCCCGGTGCGCAGGTCCAGCCGTACCTGCGGGTGGGCCGCGCGGAACGGGGCCAACAGGTCGGGCAGCAGCGCCTGGCAGGCCGTCACCGTCGCGAACACCGAGAGGCTGCCGGTGAGTTGGGCCGGGTCGGGACGCTCCTCGCGGTACGCGCGCCACAACTCCAGCGCCTGGACGGCGTATTCGCGGAACCGGTGACCTTCGGCGGTGAGCGCGACGCCGCGCGGACCCCGGTCGAAGAGCCGGTGACCGAGGTCCGTCTCCAGCCGCTGCACGGTCCGGGTGAGTGTCGCCGGACTGACATGGCAGTCCAGGCTGGTCCGGCCGAAGTTCAGCGACTGCGTCAAGTGGAGGAAGAGGCGCAGCTCCCGGTGCTCGTCCCGCATACCCTGACCTGGACCTTTCACTTCACGCAACGCTGCGATGCGAGAGTTGCGCTTGCCGCAACATCCGGCCGGAGCCTACAACTCGGACATGACCTCCTCCCGCACCCCGGACACGGCCTTCACCTCCCGTGTCTTCCCCCTCGACACGCTCGACGTCCCCGGCGGCACGGAGACCGTCCTCCCCGGCGGACGCCACCTCTTCCCCCTCCTGCCCCGGGCGTTCGCGGGCGTCGAGCGGATCGGCGTCCTCGGCTGGGGCCCGCAGGGCCGGGCCCAGGCCCTCAACCTCCGCGACTCCCTTGCCGGTTCACCGATCCGGGTCACCGTCGGACTGCGCCCCGGCTCCCGCTCGGCCGCCGACGCCCGCGCCCTCGGCTTCACCGAGGAGGACGGCACCCTCGGCGACTGGCTCGCGGTCGCGGCCGAGAGCGACCTCGTCCTCCTCCTCGTCTCGGACGCGGCCCTCGCGGCCCAACACACGGAGATCTTCGGCGTGTTGAAGCCCGGCGCCGTCATCGGGCTCTCGCACGGCTTCCTCCTCGGCCATCTCCGCGAGACCGGCGGGGAGTTCCCGCCCGGACACGGTGTCATCGCCGTCTGCCCCAAGGGCATGGGCGACTCCGTCCGCCGCCTCTACGAACAGGGCGCGGAGGTCAACGGCGCCGGGATCAACAGCAGTTTCGCCGTGCACGCCGACCCCGACGGCCGCGCCACCGACCTCGCGCTCGGCTGGTCGGTCGCCCTCGGGGCGCCGTACACCTTCCGGACCACCCTGGAGAGCGAGTACCTCTCGGACATCGTCGGCGAACGCGCCATCCTGCTCGGCGCCGTGCACGGCATGGTCGAGAGCCTGTACGGACGGTTCCGGCTGGCCGGGGACGACGAGGTCACGGCGTACACGAGGTCCTGCGAGGCGGTGACCGGACCGATCGCCCGGACCGTCTCGCGCGCCGGACTGCGCGCCGTGCGCGAGGAGTTGGACGCCGAGGGACGGGACGTCTTCGACCACGCGTACACCGCGTCGTACGGGCCCGCGCGGGAGATCGTCGCCGAGATCTACGACGAGGTCGCCGACGGGACCGAGCTGCGCAGCGTGATCCTCGCCGAACGGCGGCTCGCGGCGCGGGAGATGAGCCGGATCGGCGGGTCGTCGATGTGGGCGGTGGCGCCCCGAGTGCACGCCCGGCGCGGTCAACTCGGCGAGATCGGCCGGTCGTTCGGTGTCGAGCCGTTCACCGCCGGGGTGTTCGTCGCGACGATGGTCGCCCAGATCGACGAGTTCGCTGAGCGCGGGCACCCCTGGTCGGAGATCGTCAACGAGTCGGTGATCGAAGCCGTCGACTCGCTGCTGCCGTACATGCATGCCCGCGACGTGGCCCACATGGTCGACAACTGCTCGCGAACCGCCCGGCTCGGGGCCCGGCGCTGGGGGCCGCGGTTCCAGGCGGCGTACGAACAGGTCGCGTTCCCGGCGGCCGAACTGCCCGCCGACGACGGCCTGTTGACGGCGTTCGACCAGCACCCGGCACATCGGGCACTGGCCGCGGCGGCCCGGTTGCGGCCGTCCGTGGACATCTCCGTGGCGTGACGAGAGCCGGCGCGGTGCGGGCCGGTGGGAGCGGGGCTCGGGCTGACGCGGCCGTGACGCCCGCGACTTCCGCGCCGGCCGCGCCAGTTCGCCCGACGCCCGCGTGAGCAGCGAGGATGGGCGGGACCACCCCGCTGGACCGGGAACACCCCCGCCGTATCAGAAAGCTGACGTCATGACCGAGAAACTCACCGTGACCGTCCTCGGCACCGGCATCATGGGCGCCGCGATGGCCCGCAACCTCGCCCGCGCCGGGCACACCGTCCGGGCCTGGAACCGCACCCGGGCCAAGGCCGAACCGCTGACCGCCGACGGGGTCACCGTCGTCGGCTCCGCCGCCGAGGCGGTGCGCGGCGCGGACGCGGTCGTCACCATGCTGTACGACGGCGGCGCGGTCCGGGACGTCATGCGCGACGCGCTGCCGGGCCTCGGGGAGGGGACGCTGTGGGTGCAGTCGACCACCGCCGCGCTCGACTCCGTCGCGGAGCTCGCGGAGTTCGCCCGCGGCCACGGCCTGGTGTTCTTCGACGCGCCCGTCCTCGGCACCCGGCAGCCGGCCGAGGCGGGGCAGCTCACGGTGCTGGCGGCCGGCGCCGAGTCCCAACGCGCCGCCGTGGCCCCGGTGTTCGACGCGGTCGGCGCCCGCACCGTCTGGACCGGTGAGGAACCGGGCGGCGCGACCCGCCTCAAACTGGTCGCGAACAGCTGGGTGTTGGCCGCCACCGCGGCCACCGGCGAGGTCCTCGCCCTCGCCCAGTCCCTCGACGTCGACCCCCAGGACTTCTTCGCCCTCATCGCCGGCGGCCCCCTCGACATGGGCTACCTGCACGCCAAGGCGGCCCTCATCCTCGAAGACCGGCTCTCCCCGGCCCAGTTCGGCGTGACGACAGCCGAGAAGGACGCCCGCCTGATCGTCGAGGCGGGCCGGGCCCACGGCGTCCGCCTCGACGTCGCCGAGGCCGCCGCCGAACGCCTGGCCCGGGCCGCCGCGGCGGGACACGGCGAGGAGGACATGGCGGCGGCGTACTTCGCGAGCTTCGGGCCGGACCCGGCGACCGGCGCGGCACAGCGCGACTGACCCGGCCCCGGGGGAGTACCGCACACCTCCGCGCGTACTCCCCCGGAGGTACGCGAGATGCCGCCACCCGTGCGACGCCCCCACCCCCCTCCCGGCGAGAGCCTCGGCAGTGTCAGATGAAGCGCTGCCGAAGGAGATGACCGGCGATGGACACCCTCGCGAGCGGATACGGCGGCCCCGGCCCCTGGATCCTGCTGTTCCCCCTGTTCTGGGCGGCTGCCGTGGCCGCGGTCGTCACCGTCGTACGCCGTACGGGCGGCTGGCGCGGGCGTACGCGCCCCGGCGCACGCGCCCTCGGGGACGCGCCCCTCGCCGTTCTCGGGCGGCGTTTCGCCGCCGGGGAGATCGACGAGGAGGAGTACTGGCGCCGCCAGTCGGTGCTGGAGGAGCACTTCGGGCGCAAGGGCGGTGACGCGTGATGACGACGACAGCCGCCGCGCGGGTCACCGACGCTGTGAAGGTGTACGGCGCCGGCGACACCGCCGTACGCGCGCTGGACGGCGTGAGCGTGGAGTTCCCGGCCGGGCGGTTCACCGCGATCATGGGGCCGTCCGGGTCGGGGAAGTCGACGCTGATGCACTGTGCGGCGGGGCTCGACACGCTGACCTCGGGGGCCGCGTGGATCGGTGACACCGAGCTGGGCGCGCTGGACGACCGGCGGCTCACCGTGCTGCGCCGGGACCGGGTGGGGTTCGTGTTCCAGGCGTTCAACCTGCTGCCGACGCTCACCGTCGCCGAGAACATCCGGCTGCCCCTCGACCTCGCCGGGCGCCGCGGGGACGGCGAGTGGATCGACGCGCTCATCGACGTCGTCGGCCTGCGCGACCGGCTCCACCACCGCCCTTCGCAGCTCTCCGGCGGCCAGCAGCAGCGCGTCGCCGTGGCCCGCGCCTTCGCCGGCCGCCCCGACGTCGTCTTCGCCGACGAGCCCACCGGCAACCTCGACTCGCGCGCGGGCGAGGAGGTCCTCGGCCTCCTCGGCCGTACGGCCCGCGAGACCGGCCGCGCGGTCGTCATGGTCACCCACGACCCGCTCGCCGCGGCCCACGCCGACGAGATCGTCTTCCTGACGGACGGCCGCTTGGCCGACCGGATGCGGGCGCCGACGGCGGACCGGGTGCTGGACCGGGTCAAGGCGTTCGACGCACGGCAGGGCGAGGCGCGGTTGGGCGAGGTGCGGTCGGGAGAGGCGCCGGCAGGACAGGCGGCCGGCGGCGCGGCACGCCCTGCCGGTGCCGCCGACGCCCGCCCCGTAAGTCGCGGCCAGACGTGGCCCGGACCCACGCTCCCGAGGGAGGCCCGGTCATGAACGACACCACCCACGACAACGCCCCACCCACCCCGCCCCCCACCACGCCCGCATCCACCTCAACCACCTCCACCTCAACCACCTCCACCTCAACCACCCCCACCTCAACCACCCGTACCTCGACCGCCCCCACCCGCACCACCCTCCGCCTCAGCCTCACCACCCTCCGCGCCCACCCCCGCCGCTTCGCCGGCACCTTCCTCGCCGTCTTCCTCGGTGTCGCCTTCCTCGCCGGCACCCTCGTGATGGGCGACACCCTGCGCGCGGGCTTCGACACGATGTTCGGCAGCGCGACGGCCGGTACGGACGCGGTCGTGCGCGGCGCGGACGCGATCACCACGCCGGGCGACAGCCAGGGCGTACGGCGGCCGGTGCCGACCGCGCTGGTGCGCGACCTCGCCGGCGTCCCCGGCGTCGCCGCCGCCGAGCCGGACATCCAGGGCGCAGGGCAGCTCCTCGGCCGCGACGGGAACCCCATCGGCGGCAAGGGCCCGCCCACCCTCGCGGGCAACTGGATCACCGACCCGCGCCTGAACCCGTACCGCCTGGCCGAGGGCCGCGCCCCCGCGCATCCCGGAGAGGCGGTCGTGAACCGGGCCACCGCGAAGAAGGGCGGCCTGCGTCTCGGCGACACGACGACCCTGCGCACCCCCGACCCCGTACGGGTCAGGATCGTGGGCCTGGCGACGTTCGGCGGCGCCGACGGCATGGCCCAGGTCACCTACACGGGCCTGACCCGGGCGGACGCGGAGCGGTACCTCACCGCACGCCCCGGCTTCGCGACGAGCATCCTGGTGCGGGCGGCGGACGGGGTGAGCCAGCAGGAGCTGGTCGAGCGGCTGACTCCCGTGCTCCCCAAGGGAGTCGAGGCCATCACCGGCCAGGAGTCGGCCCGCGAGGACACGGACATGATCGCCCGTCAGTTCCTCGACGTCTTCACCGCGTTGCTGCTGGTCTTCTCCGGAATCGCCCTGCTGGTCGCGACGTTCTCCATCCACAACACGTTCGCGATCGTCGTCGCCCAACGCACCCGGGAGAACGCCCTGTTGCGGGCGGTAGGGGCATCCCGGCGGCAGGTCACGGCAACCACCCTCACCGAGGCGGCGGTTGTGGCGCTCACCGCCTCGGCGGCCGGCCTCGCGGGCGGCCTCGGTATCGCCGCCGCGCTCAAGGCCCTGTTCCCGGCGATCGGATTCCCCTTCCCCGACGGCGAGTTGGTCATCGGCGCGCTCTCGCTCACCCTGCCGCTGCTGGTCGGCACGGTGGTGTGCCTGCTCTCCGCGCTGCTCCCCGCCGTACGGGCCGGACGGACGGCACCGCTCGCGGCGCTGCGGGACGTGGCGGTCGACGCGTCGGGCACGTCACGCGGGCGGGCCGTCGCCGGGGGCGCGCTGCTGGCGGTCTCGGCCTGCGTCCTGGTCTCACCGTCCTTGTGGACGGCGGGAGTCGGCGCCGTACTCGTCCTCGTGGCCTTCGTCGTGCTGGGCCCGGTCGCGTCGTCGGCCGTGATCCGGGTGCTCGGCGGACCGCTGGCGAGACTGCGGGGCGTCACCGGCGCCCTGGCCCTGCGCAACGCGCTGCGCAGCCCCCGGCGGACGGCCGCCACGGCGAGCGCGCTGATGATCGGCGTGGCCGTCGTGTCCCTGTTCACCGTGTTCGGGGCCTCGCTCAAGGAGACGATGGACCGGACCGTCGCGCGGTCCTTCGCGGGCGATCTCGCCGTGAGCGCACCGGCGTTCGGCGCGGGCGGCAGTGGACTGAGCCCGAGGCTGGCCCCGGCGCTCGACAGGCTGCCGGAGGTCGACACGGCCGTGGGTCTCGGCAAGGGAGTGGCCGAAGTGAACGGCGACGGCAGGGAACTGACGGTCACCGACCCCGCCGCCCTCGCCCGTACCTTCGAACTCGGCGCGATCCAGGGCGACATGGCCTCGCTCGGCGCCGACGGCCTGGCCGTCACCCGCGCGGAGGCCCGCAAGCGGCACCTGACGCTCGGCTCCACGGCCCGCCTCACCTTCACCGACGGACAACGCCTCACCTTCACCGTCCGTGCCCTGTACGGCCGTTCGGAACTCGCCGGCGACTACGTCATCACCCGCCAGGCATGGGCCCCGCACCGCACGCAGGACCACGACACCCTGGTCGCGGTGTCCCTCAAGAAGGGCGTCGGCGAACACGCCGGCAAGGCGGCCGTCGAGCAAGTCGCCGCGCGGTACGGCGATCCGGAGGTGCAGACCCGGGAGGGGTACGCCCGGTCCTCGGCGGGCGGCATCGACATGATGCTCACCCTCGTCTACGCGCTGCTCGCGCTCGCCGTCCTCATCGCGCTGCTCGGCATCGCCAACACCCTGACCCTCGCGATCCACGAACGCACCCGGGAACTGGGGCTGTTGAGGGCGGTCGGCCAGACCCGCGCGCAACTGCGGGCGATGGTCCGCTGGGAGTCCGTCCTGGTCGCGGCGTTCGGCACGACGGGCGGGCTGGCGCTGGGCGGCTTCCTCGGCTGGGTGCTCGTCAGGGCTTCCGACGGGGCGAGCGACAGCGAATTCGCCTTCGCCGTACCGGTGTCGAGGCTCGCGGTCGTCGCGCTGGTGGGGCTCACGGCGGGCGTGCTCGCCGCGCTGAGGCCGGCCCGCAGGGCGGCACGACTCGGTGTGCTGGGAGCCGTGGCCGTGGAGTGAGAAGGTCGCCGGGAAGCCGGTGTCAGACCCGGGCCGCCGCCCGGTGCGGCGCGGCCACGGGGTGCGGGGCGGCGAGGTCGGCGGGCGGCATCACCTTCGGCGGAGGGCTCACCGGGTCCGCCGCCGACAGGGTGAACCACACGACCTTCCCGTCCTCCCCCTCCGACCGCGCCCCCCAGCTCTCGCTGACCGCCGCCACCATCGCGAGGCCCCGGCCGCAGGTGGCCAGCGCGTCGATGTCGCCGAGACCGTCGAGATCGTCTGGTTCCGTCACCACCGGCAGCCGGGGGTCGTGGTCGCGCACCGAGACGGTCAGCTGCCCGAGCAGCAGCTCCATCTCCACCACGCAGGTCTTGTCCGGCCGCGCATGACGGTGGACGTTGGCCAGCAGCTCCGTCACACCGAGCGCGGCCCGGTCTATGAGGGGGTCCAGCTGCCAGTACCGCAAATGCGCGGTAACGATTCTGCGGACCTGGCCGATCCGCGCCGGCAGAGCTTGCAGCTCCACCGTGCAGTGCCTGTTCGGGTTGCTGATCACGCTGCGACTCCCCGACGTGAGGTCCGGAAGAACACGGAGTTCGGATCGTTTCGGCAGCGCGTCCCGCACAGCGGCCGGCTGCGTTCGTGGCCGGCGGGCTGGTTCGCAGCGTTATCGCCGGTAAACCCAGAGTGACGTGAGTTCAGGGTGGCTCAGGGGGAGCGGGGGCGCAACTTCGAGGGAAGACGGACCTCCGCGCGGCCGGAGCCCCGGTCCGCCCCGTACCCGCCCGGCCGTGGCGGTGACCGGAGTCTGCTGTCGATGCGGACGCCCGTCGCCGTGGACTCCGGCTCCGTCATGCCGCTCCGCCCCCTTGCCGCCCGTGAGTGATGTCCGCCCCCGGTGCCGTGCAGTCTGCCGCCCGGGGACGTACGGCACCAGTGCTCCGGGCGGGCCGGCGGCGCTCGCCCGGAGCACTCGCGCGAATGCGCCCCCCGAGGGTTCCTTTGGGCCGCTCAAAGGTGTGTTTATGCAGGTGGGAAGCGTGTGACAGGTGTCTATGATCGAGGCGACGGCCGCCTGAGCGAGCGTGTGAGGAGCCCCGCCGTGACCACCCCCCAGCAGACCTCGACCCTGGACGAGGACCGCAGCGACGACGCGTACCGCGCCTGGCTGAAGGACGCCGTGCGCAAGGTGCAGGCGGACGCGAACCGCTCCGCCGACACGCACCTGCTCAAGTTCCCGCTCCCCGAGGACTGGGGCATCGACCTGTACCTGAAGGACGAGTCGACCCACCCCACCGGCAGCCTCAAGCACCGCCTCGCCCGCTCGCTCTTCCTGTACGGCCTGTGCAACGGCTGGGTCCGCCCGGGGCGCCCGGTCATCGAGGCGTCCAGCGGCTCCACGGCCGTGTCGGAGGCGTACTTCGCGAAGCTGATCGGAGTCCCGTTCATCGCCGTCATGCCGCGCACGACCAGCGCGGAGAAGTGCCGGCTGATCGAGTTCCACGGCGGCCGGTGCCACTACGTCGACGACCCCCGCACGATGTACGAGGAGTCCGCCCGGCTCGCCGCCGAGACCGGCGGGCACTACATGGACCAGTTCACGTACGCCGAGCGCGCCACCGACTGGCGCGGCAACAACAACATCGCCGAATCCGTCTTCAGGCAGCTGGAGCTGGAGCGGTTCCCCGAGCCCGCGTGGATCGTCGCGACGGCCGGTACGGGCGGCACCTCGGCGACGATCGCCCGGTACGTGCACTACATGCAGTACGACACCCGGATCTGCGTCGCCGACCCCGACAACTCCTGTTTCTACGAGGGCTGGACGACCGGCGACCCCGACGTCACCTGCGACTGCGGCTCCCGTATCGAGGGCATCGGACGGCCCCGCATGGAACCGAGCTTCGTGCCCGGCGCGATCGACCGCATGATGAAGGTCCCGGACGCCGCGAGCGTCGCCGCCGTACGCGCCCTGGAGTCGGCCATCGGGCGCAAGGCGGGCGGCTCGACGGGGACCGGGCTGTGGAGCGCGCTGAAGATCGTCGCGGAGATGGTCGCCGAGGGGCGGCAGGGGAGCGTCGTGACGCTGCTGTGCGACCCCGGGGACCGGTACCTCGACAAGTACTACTCCGACGCGTGGCTCGCCGAGCAGGGGCTGGACATCGCGCCGTACAGCGAGGCGATCGAGGCGCTGCTGGCCACGGGGAAGTGGCAGGGCTGAGAGCGGTCCGTCAGACCGGCAGCGAGTACCGCACCTTGTCCTTCCCGCGGGCTCCCAGCCGGTCGTAGAACCTCATCGCGCCGGCGTTCCACACGGGTGTCTGCCACTGCACCTCCGCGAGCCCCAGTGTCCGCGCCTCGGCGATCACGGCGTCCATCAGCCGCGGTCCGAGCCCGAGTCCGCGGTGGCCGTCGCGCAGGAACAGGCAGTCCATGTGGAGGTACTCGGTCCCCTCCCAGGTCGAGATCTCCGGTGCGCACGAGGCGTACCCGACGATCTCGCCGTCGTCCGTCCCGGCGACGAAACAGCGCAGCCGCGCGGGGGTCTCGCCGAACAGCAGACCCTCCAGCCGCCGCGCCAGATCGGCGGGCGGGGGCGCGGCCTTCTCGTACGCCGCGTGCTCGGCGGCGAGTTGTGCGACGGTGGGCAGGTCGGCGGGGCGCGCGTGCCGTACGAGAGTCATACGATCATGATGCACGCCCGCCCGGACCGGTGCCCTCCAGCCTCTTGTCCAGCTCCCGCACCGCCCCCCGGAACGCCCACCCCATCCCCGGCCCGGCCGCCTTGAGGGCGAAGCGCAGCGGAAGCACCCCGTCCGCCGCGAACGTCCACCGCACCCGTGTCCCCGCGCCCACCGGAATCAGCCGCCACTCCTCCACGAGCGCCTTCAGCCCCGGCGCGTTGACGGTGTCCAGGCGGTAGGCGTACACCTCGGGCGCCTTCGCCGCGAGGATCGTCTCGCGGAACCTCCCGCCGCCCACGAGGTGGATCTCCCGCTCCCCGCCGTCCCCGAGGGGCCGCGCGCGTCTGACCTGGCGGAACCACTCGGCCCAGCCGGGGACGTCCTCGGCGAGCGCGTGGAAGACGGCCTCGGGAGCCGCGGACATCTCCTGCGCGAACACGAGGCGGACGGGCGCGGCCCGGACGAACTCAAGGCCCACCGGGGCCAGATGACGTTCCATGCGAAGTCCCCCTCCTGCTCGCGCACCCCGACGACCGGGAAAATCACCTTAGTTGACGGACCGTCAGAAGTCGTCGCCCGTACGTCACATGTCCACGGCCTGCACGGCCTCTCCCGCCACCACGACCCGCAGATGCTCCGCCATCTCCGTACGGGCCGCCGCCGGCAGCCCCGCGTCCGTCACCAGCGAGTCCACCTGGTCCAGCGTCGCGAACGAACTCAGGCCCACGACACCCCACTTGGTGTGGTCGGCGACCACCACGACCCGCCGCGCGGAGTGCACGAGGCGCCGATTGGTCTCCGCCTCCGCGAGGTTGGGCGTCGACAGGCCCGCCTCGGCCGATATGCCGTGCACGCCGAGGAACAGCACGTCGAAGTGGAGCGCGGCGATCGCCTGGTCGGCGACGGGGCCCACGAGGGAGTCCGAGGGGGTGCGGACCCCGCCGGTGAGGACGACGGTCGCGGCGCCCTGACGCGGCCCGGACGTGCGCTGCGCGGCGTGGAAGACGTCCGCGACCCGCACCGAGTTGGTGACGACGGTCAGGTCCGGGACGTCCACCAGCCGGTGCGCGAGCGCGAACGTCGTCGTACCGCCGGAGAGGGCGATCGCGCTGCCGGGGGCGACGAGCCCGGCGGCCGTCCGCGCGATGTCCTCCTTCGCCGTGAGTTCGAGGCCCGACTTCGCCTCGAAGCCCGGCTCGTGGGTGCTGGCCTCGACGACCGGCACGGCGCCGCCGTGCACCTTCTCGACGACGCCCTGCTTCGCGAGCGCGTCGAGGTCGCGGCGGATCGTCATGTCGGACACGCCGAGCCTGCGCGTGAGTTCGTTGACCCGGACACCGCCCCGGCGGCGCACCTCGTCGAGGATCAGGGCGCGGCGCTGCTCCGCGAGGAGGTTCTGATTCTCGCTCACGTACGCTCCGGTCCTTCCCGCGTCGAACCCCGCCCGGTCGGGTCGGGACGGTCCATCCTCGCACGTCGCAGGCGCTGTCGCGGCCCCGTTCGGCAGAGTCCGGGGACCACAAGCGCTTGCTCCCGAACGCCGTCTCGTCACGGTTGTCTCACGGAACGGGGAGATTCCGTGACAACAGGTGTGCACAAGGGCCGTAGCGGCCATCCTGGCTGGGCACGGAAAGATGCCGACGGCGCGTCACGGGGGAAGTGCGAGCAGTGGAACGAACCATCGTGGGCGGGGTACCGAGCCCCGCCGGACCACCCGGAGAGGGACAGACCGGGAAGCCGGCCGTCGCCCTCGAACTCCTCGTCCACGGGGTGGGCGGGGCCACACCGGAGAAGATGCTCGACGACCCGCGCACGGTGCGGGTCACGGGGGACGAGACGGCGGCCGTCTACCGCCGCGCCGACGACGCCGACGCGGAGACCCGCGCGGGCGCGTGGGGGGAACACGATGACCACGACGACGCGGAGTCCCGCGCGGGCGCGCGCCTGGACCGGCCGATCCCGGAGGCGTACGTCTGGTCCAACCTCACCTCCGGCAACGGCACCCGCGCGCTGTGGCTGTTGCTGCTGCCGTTCATGGTCGTCAACCTCGCCCACTGGATGCGCCCGGCGGCCCGCGCGGGCACGCGTACGGTCCGCGCCTACGGCCTCCTCGTCCGCCTCGCCGCCCTCTCCCTGACGGTCCTTCTGGTCGCCGCCGCCTGCGAGGTCGCCCTCGACCTCACCGCCTGGCAGTGCGCGGGCACGCGCGCGTGCGCGGAGCGCCACACCTGGCTCGGCTTCCTCGCACCCGGCGGCTGGTGGGGCCAGCCCGGCCGCCGCCTCGCGCTCGCGGCCCTCGTCCCGACCGCGCTCGTCGCCCTGCTGTGGTACCTCTCGCACCGCACCTGGCGCGCGTACGAGTCGCAGGAGCCGGTGCCCCGCACGGACGGCGCCGACGCCGTGACGACCCTCAGCCGCCCCGGCTTCTGGTACGGCCGCCGCCTGGTCTCCCGGCTGCGCGCCGCGCACACCGCGGCGGGCCTCCTGACGGTCGCCGCGACCGTCGGCACGGCCGCCGCCCGCCGGGACCACGACAGCGGCTCACCGGCCCTCCTGGACGCCCTGGGGCACGTCCTGGAGGCCGTCCTGCTCGTCGGCGCGGTCTGCGTCGTGTGGGTGGTCTGCGGCCGGGGCCGCACCGAGGAGCGCCTCGACCACAAACTCGACCGCCACCTCGTACGCCGCCTGCCGCTCGGCTCCCTCGCCGTGCTGGCCCTCGCCCTCGTGTACGCGGCCTGGTCGCGGCCCGGCTGGACCTCGTCGGGGCGCCTGCCCGGCGACCTCACGTTCGGCGGCATCGCGGTCGCCCAGGGCGCGGTCGCCGTCGCCCTCGCGGTCGTCGCCCGCAAGCTGTACGACGCCGACCCCGAGCACCGCTCGGCCCTGCGCGGCCTCGGCGGCCCCGCCGTCGTCATGCTGGCGTGCGCGCTCGGCGGCGTGATGTCCGGCGGCGTCGCCCAGCGCGTCGCCGACTGGCTGGACGGCACCGGCGGCGTCCTGCCCGGCCCGCCCGTCCTGCTGACCTGGCAGGCCTCCGTCATCCCGGCCGTCCTCCTCGTCGTGCTCGCCCACTGCTCGCTCCTCGGACAGCGCGCCATGAGCAGGGCGAAGGCACAGGAGCCGGCCGTCGAGAAGCAGTACGGCGTCGAGGACGGCGACCCCGCGCGCACGCGCACGATCTCCCGCGCGCGGGCGATGGCCGCGCTCACCGACCGGGCACCCCTCCTCGTCGGCGTCACCTCCGGGGCGACGCTCCTGCTGGGCACGGTCGCCGTCGTGGGCGCGCTGGCCAGCGGGAAGACCCCGGTGGGGGCCGCCGCCGGGACGTACTCGTTCGTCGAGGGCGCCGCGCGCACGGGGCAGGCGCTCGGCTCGTGGCTCATCGGGTTCGCGTTCCTGACGTTCGTCACCTGGGGGCGGCGCGCGTACAAGGACCCGAACGCCCGGCGCACGATCGGCATCCTCTGGGACGTCGGTACGTTCTGGCCGCGCGCCGCGCACCCCTTCGCGCCCCCCTGCTACGCCGAGCGCGCCGTCCCCGACCTCACCTGGCGCATGACGACCTGGACCCGCGCCACCGGCGGCCGGCTCGTCATCTCCGGCCACTCCCAGGGCAGCGTCCTCGCCGCAGCCGCCGCCTGGCAGCTGGAGCCCGCCGACCGCAAACGCGTCGCCCTCCTGACCTACGGCTCGCCCATCGAGCGCCTCTACGGCCGCTGGTTCCCCGCCCACTTCGGCCCCGACTCCCTCAAGGCCCTGCACGAGGACGTCGACTGCTGGCGCAACCTGTACCGCCTCACCGACCCGATAGGCGGCCCGGTGCGCCTCCCGGACGTCGACTGCAAGCCGTTCGAGGACCCGCTGGAGTACGGCCGGACGACGCTGCATCCGCTGCCGGCGCCGTTGCTCGGCCACTCCGACTACCAGGCCGATCCGGGGTTCGCGCGGGAGCGGAAGCATCTGCTGGCGCGGCTCGGGTTCGGGGGACGGGTGGGGCGGCCGACGGCGGAGGGCTGAGGCGGGGCGTTCGGGGCGTTCCGGGGTGTTCTGGGGGGCGGGGCGCCTGGAGTCTGGGGCGCTTGGGGCGCTTGGGGCGCTTGGGGCCTAGGGTGCCTGGCGTGACGGTGCTCTCGGTCGGCCGGCGCCCTGGTCGGCCGGCGCGCGGGTCAGGCCGGTGCTCTGGCCGGCCACCGGCTGGGCCTGCCACTGGCCCGGTCGGCAAGCGCCGGAGCCCGCTGCCGCCCCGGCCGGCCCTCGCCCCGGTCAGTCGCAGACCACGTCCCGCGCGGGCCGTTCGCCCGTCACCAGGTACCGGGTCACGAGCCGGTCCGCGCACGGGTGCGTGCCCAGGTAGACGCCGTGCCCGCCGCCCTCGACGGTGACCATCCGGGCCCGGTCGCCGAGCGCCGTGCGCAGCTTCAGCGCGCCCGCGTACGGGGTGGCCGGGTCGCGGCGGAACTGCACCATCAGCACGTTGGACGGGCCGTCGCCGGTGATCCGGACCGGCTTCCGCGCGGGCGCGTCCTTCCAGAACGAGCACGGCGTGATGTTCGCCGGCATCCCGGCGGTCAGCGGATACCGGGCACGGTTCCCGGCGACGGAACGCTCGTACGCGGGCACGGAGTTCGGCCAGCGGACGTCGTTGCAGACGACCGCCATCGTGACCGCCGCGTCCTCGTCGGGCAGCGGGCCCGCGATGTCCGGGGTGAGCTCCGGGGTGGCCGCCGGGTCCATCACCTGCCGTATCAGCCGGGCGAGTTGAGGGAACGAGGCGTCGTTGTAGAGGACCGTCTGCATCGCCTGCCGCAGCCGGTTCCCGGTCAGCGGCACACCCGCGGTGGTCGTCCCGCGCGGCTGCCGGTCCAGCCCGGCGGCGAGCGACAGGAACAACTCCCGTACCTGCTCGGGTCGTTCGGCCAGCCGCAGGTTTCCCCGCGCGGGGTCGGCGGCCCACGCCGCGAAGTCCGGGAACCGGTCCTCGGCGCCGACCGCCATGTTCGCCAGCCACCCCCGGGCGACCTTGCGGGGGTCGGGGTCGTCGTTGCTGTCCAGCACCCAACGGTCCGTGCGCGTCGGGTACTTCTGCGCGTAGACGGCCCCCACGTACGTCCCGTACGACACCCCGTACGCCGACAGCTTCTCCTCGCCGAGCGCCACCCGGAGCCGGTCGATGTCACGGGCCTCGTTCAGGGTGCTGAGGCTGCGCAGCAGGGGCCCGCCGTTGTCGGCGCAGGCCCGAGCCGTACGCCGGGCCCGCTCGACGTTCTCGGAGATACCGCCGTCCGCTGCGGGCCAGGACCTCAGGGTCACCAACTCCCGGTCCTCGCCGGGAAGTTCGCAGCGTGCCCGCGAACTCGCGCCCACCCCGCGGGGATCGAAACTGACGAGGTCGTAGGTGCCGCCCAACTCCCGCCGCAGCGCCTCCCCTTGCTGCGAGAGCCGCTTGATGCCGGAGCCGCCCGGGCCGCCGGGGATGACCAGCAGGGTGCCGCGCCGGGCCTCGGCGTCCATGCCTGCCAACCGGGAGACGGCGAGGGTGACATGGGGACCGCCGGGGTCGTCGTACGAGAGGGGGACGGAGAGTTCGGCGCACTCCTGGCCGGGGATGCCGCAGGGGCGCCAGTCGAGGCCGGAGGGCTGTGAAGCCGTCGCCGGAGTGGCCGTCAGGGTCAATGCCGCGAGAGACAGGGCGAGTACACGGGGAATCGTCATGCCGACCATGCTGTCCGGGCGCCGGACGCGTCACCATCCGGCGGGCAGCATGATCGGGGTGGGGCTTGCCCCCGTACGAACGCCCTCGGTCCTTACGGCAGTTCGGGCAGGTCCACCGCGTACAGCAGGGTCAGTTCGTCCGTGCTCGGCTCCAGGACCTGGGCGATGCGGCTCGCGTGCCGTTCCACCATCGCCTCGAACGTCTGGCGCGCGGTGCGGCCGTTGCCGAACGCGGGGCCCTTCGGGATCGCCTCGAAGTACTTCAGGAGGGCCTCGGGGGCGCCACCCGCGAGCCGGTACTCGTGCTCGTCGGTCTGCTGCTCGACGATCCTCAGCAGTTCCTCGGGGCCGTAGTCGCCGAAGGTGATGGTCCGTGAGAAACGGGACGCCACACCGGGGTTGACGGCCAGGAAGCGCTCCATCTCGGCGGTGTACCCGGCGACGATCACCACGACCGCGTCGCGGTGGTCCTCCATCAGCTTCACCAGCGTGTCGATGGCCTCCTTGCCGAAGTCCCGTCCCGCGTCCTCCGGCGAGAGCGCGTACGCCTCGTCGATGAACAGGACGCCGCCACGGGCCCGTTCGAACGCCTCCTGCGTGCGGATCGCCGTCGACCCGATGTGCTCGCCGACCAGGTCGACCCGGGACACCTCGACCAGGTGCCCCTTCTCCAGGACGTCCAGCGCGGCGAGGATCTCCCCGTACAGGCGCGCCACCGTCGTCTTGCCGGTACCGGGGGAGCCCGTGAACACCAAGTGCCGTTTGACGGACGCCGCCTTGAGGCCCGCGCGCTGCCGGCGCCGGCCGACCTCGATCATGTCGATCAGCGCCCGCACCTCGCGCTTGACGCTGTCCAGGCCCACCAGCGCGTCGAGTTCGGCCAGGACGTCCTTGGGCGCCTTGATCTCCATCGTCCGCTCGGACACCGACGGCTCCGCCGCCACGACCGGCCGCTGCTCCGGGACGGCGCTCAGCAGCCCGGTGGTCTGGACGGCCGTCTCGCGAGCGGTGAACGACTCCGGTGCCGTCGCCGCAGGGGTGCGTACCCCGCCGCTCTCGTCGCTCGTGCAGTCCTCGACCAACGGCCCCGAACCGGGCGCCGAGTCGGGAGCCTCGGCGAACTCGTAGCCACCGCGCGCGCACCGCTCCGTACGGCACTTGCGCAGGGTCGTGCGGCTGCCGTCTATCACGTGGAAGCCGTAGCCGCCGCTGCCCGTGACCTTGCAGCCGACGAAGGAGCCCCGGCCGCCCGCCGACACGTAGAACCCGGCCTCGGCGGGGGAGTCGACGGTGCACCGCTCGACCGTCGGGTCGGCGCCCTTCGTGACGATCACGCCGGTCTGGACCGAGTCCACCGTGCAGTTGTTCAGCGTGCCGCCGCTGCCGTGGTCACGGAACCAGGCGCCCGTCGCGGCCTCGCGGATACGGCAGTCGTCGAGCTGCGCGGTCGCGCCGTCGCTCACCGAGACGGCCGTGTTGCGGACCTGCGTGAGGTCGCTGTCGACGACGTCCGCGCGCGAGCCCCGGTCCAGGACGAACAGGGCGTCCGGCACGTCGTGGACGCGGCAGGAGTCCAGGACGGCCGTCGCGCCGTCGCTGACCCACACCGCCGGGTAGTCGCCGGTGCTGTCGAAGATCTCGCACTGGTTGGCGTCCACCCGAGTGCCCGGGTCCCACACCGACAGGCCGTTGCGGCCGAACCGCCGCACCGAGGTGCGGGTCAGCGTCAGGACGCTGCGCGAGCGCAGGTCCACCGCGTTCTCCGGGATGTCGTGGATACGGCAGTCCGCGAGCGTCAGCACCGCGTCCGTGTCGAGGGTGACGCCGTCCGCGGTGGTGCGGTGCACATCGCAGTCCGTGAAGTGCGCGGTGGCGCGCGCGGTGACCTGGACGCCGCTGCCGCGCACCTCGTAGATCTCGCACCCCACCGCTTCCAGCGCCGAGTTGTCGCCCGTCACGCTGACGCCCGTGCCCGAGGCGTGGTGCACGCGGGAGCGCTCCAGGCGCGGGTGCGCACCCCCTCGTACGGCGACCCCCGCCTGCCCGGCGGCCAGCACCTCGCACTCCTCGAAGACCCCGCCGCCCCCGTCGAGGACGGCGATGCCGATGCCCGCCGGGTTGTCGACCGTGCACCTGCGCACCGTCGGCCGCGCGCCGCCGCGCACCTCGATGCCGGCCGCCGAGCGCGTCACGACCCGCACGTCCAGCAGCTCCGGGGTGCCCTCCTCGACCAGCAGCGCGGGCGACGTCGCGTCCTGGCCCTCGACGTGCAGGTCCTGGACGACGGCGGAGGCGCGCACCGTCAGCGGCACGCCGTCCACGGGGGCGATCCGCACCGAGCCGGGGGCGCCCTCGGGGCCGCGCAGGGTGACCGAACGCTCGACGACGAGGTTCTCCCGGTACGTGCCGGGGGCGACGGTGAGGACGTCCCCGTCGGCCGCGGCCTCCAGGGCGGCGGCGAGCGAAGCGTACTCACCCGTGCGGCGCCGCCACCGCGATGTACCGGTGTGCGTCACCTGGACCGTGCCCTGTGCCATGACGATGCTGTGCCCCCACCTCGTGATACGCGGGTCGATGCCGAAGAAGGTCGGCTGGTCCACCGTAGCGTGCGCGCGGGTGGTGAGTTGACCACCGGCGAGGTGCGCGGTGCGCCCGCCTCAACTGCCGGTGCCGGTACGCCCCCAGTCCGGGCCCGCGCGGTCCCACGCCTGGTCCCAGCGGGCGTAACGGCGGCGGACCATCGTCCACACGACCGCCCGGCGCGCGCTCTCGACCAGGCCCGCGGCGCACAGGGCGGCGCCCAGACCGGCCAGCACGGCGTGGGTCTTGGCCGTCGCCACGTCCAGGGGGCGGCTCATCGGGCGGCCCTTGTCGTCGGTCCACAGGGAGAAGCGGTCGCCCGCGTGCGGGGTGTCCAGCGCGGCCGTCACCGGGCCGTGGTGCGAACTGCCGTCCGGCGCGGTCCAGTCGGCCTCCACGCGGCTGCGCGCCTCCCGGCCGGAGACGGCCTCCGGGTCCGTCACGAACGCGGAGCCCTTCAGTTCCTTCACGACCGTCGCCGTCGTCTCGAACCGGGTGCTCGCCTGGTCACGCACCGACCTCATGAGGGCGTCCTGCACGAAGGAGCCGACGACCATGCCGGCCACCGGCGCGACGACCAGCACCAGCAGCAGGGCGCCCGCCGCCACCCACGCCTCGACCAGGTCCGTCGTACGGCGCACCGGGTTGTGCCGCCAGCGCCACAGTCCACGGATCGCTCGCACCGCCTCGCACCCCCTTCCCGATCCGTCATAACCCCCGCGCCCGCCGTTCATCCTCGATCCCGGTCGAAGAGAGAGCCAGATCACCTGCGCGCGGGCTCTCTCCGGGACGGCTCGGCCCATGAACGTCCGGGTCTCATGAACTTCTCACGTAGCGTCAACGCCCGAGGTCCGGCCGCTGGTTCCCGGGGCGAAGGAGGAAATTCCGGCGGGTTCAGTCCAGGATCCGGACCGGGTCCCCGACCCGGATCACCCCGCGTGTGAGGGGCACCAGGTTCTGGCCGAAGACCAGCTTGCCGCCGATGCGGCGGTGCCGGCCGAGGGTGTGCAGGGGCTCCTTGCCGCGCTCGGCGGTGGCCTGGTCGGTGGTGGTCACCACGCACCGGCCGCACTTCTTCGCGGCCCGGAAGGCGACCTCGCCGATCGTCAGGTGCGACCAGCCGTCCTCCGCCCACGGCTCGGTGCCGCCGACCACCACGTTCGGGCGGAAACGGTTCATCGGGAGCGGGCCCTCGGCGGCGTGCTCGCCCTGCGCGATCAGCGAGTTGAGGGCGTCCAGGGAGGCCGTCGCCGTGACGAGCAGGGGGTAGCCGTCCGCGAAGCCGACCGTCTCGCCGGGGCGCGCGTACTCCGGGTCGACCGGACGGCGGGTCGCCGGGTCGTCCAGGTGCACCAGGCGCACCTCGTCGCCGAGGAACGCGCTGCACCACGCGTGCGCGCGCGAGTCGGCCAGGACGCCCTCCACCTTGTCGCGGAAGATCTCCACGACGACCGTCTCCGCCGGCTCGGGCACCGCGACCTCCAGCGGCGCGAGACCGGGCGCGGACAGCAGAACGCCGCCACCGGGCAACGGCTCGGCGGCGGCGAGCGCCAGACGCGGTCGCTGGCGCTGGGTGACGACCTTCCCCCCGTCGTCGACCAGCGCCCACCGCCGGTCCCCGGCCGGCCCCCAGGGCTCCACGACGGCCTCCCGGGGGCTCACCCCCCGGAACGCCTTCACCGGATGGACGTGGATCGACAGCAGTTCCGCAGAGGCCATGGGGCAATCCTGCCAGGCGGCGGGGACGGCCCCGGGGGATCTAGTAACCGCGGTACTGCTGTTGCTGGTTGTACGGGTCCTGGTAGGGAGCCGGGTTCGGGCGCGGTGCCGCCGGGCGCATCGCCTCGTACCCCGAACCGCCCGCCATCGGGTTCGCGCCCATGGGAGCGCCCATCGGGCCCCCGCCCATCGGGCCTGGCTGGGGCTGCATCGGCGCCTGCGCGGCCGGGTACCCGCGCTGCATGGCGCCCTGCGGCGGGACGTACGCCGCCGGGGCCTGCTGGAGCGGAGCGGGCTGCTGGGCCTGCGGATAGCCGTAGGGCGCCTGTGAGGGGCCCGCCGGGAGGGCGGGCAGCGCCGACGGCAGCGCGGGCAGGTTGCCGCTCGGCATGCTCGGCACGTCGTAGGCGGCCGGGACCCGGATCGGGGCGATCTGCGGGGTCCCCCGCTCGGCCACGAGGGAGTCGTAGATCGGGGTGTCCGGGAAGGAGGCGGACGAGTAGTAGCCGCCACCATAGGTGGAGCGGGGGGAGGTCATGGCACCTAAGGTAAGCCCACGAAGAGCCGGTTGGGGAGACGGGTATGCGGGTTGTTTTCCGTGCCGGGAGTGGCCCTGTATCCCCAATACGAGCGAACGTGGGAAAAAGGGGCGACAATGCGGGTTGGAATTGTGTAAAGAGCAAGTTCCGGCGGGGTTTCCGGGGGCCGAACGGACGTGTTCCCCTCCCCTCGGCGGGAGTTGAGCCGGAGCCGAAAGGGGCCGCATGCCCATGCCGTCGTTGTCCAAGGGAGCGAACGTACCGGTGCCCACGACGGCGCTGACGATCGAATGCGGACGCCGCTCGGGCCCCGGCGTCCCCGACGTCGACGCCTCCGCACTCCTGCTCGTCGGCGGAAAAGTGCGCTCCGACGACGACTTCGTGTTCTACAACCAGCCCGCGCACGCGTCCGGGACCGTCCGCCACGAGGGCAAGCGCACCTCCGGCGACCTCGTCACCGACACCCTCGTCGTCGACCTCGCGCGCGTGGAGCCCGACGTCGAGACCGTTCTGCTCGCCGCCTCCGCCGACGGCGGCCCCTTCGGGAGCGTCCCCGGGCTGTACGTCGAGGTCCGCGACGCCGCGCGCGGGACGGTCGTCGCCCGCTTCGACCCCGCCGGCGCGAGCGTGGAGACCGCGTTCGTCCTCGGCGAGCTGTACCGCCGCCAGGGCGCCTGGAAGTTCCGCGCCGTCGGACAGGGCTACGACAGCGGCCTGGAGGGCCTCGCGACGGACTACGGCATCACCGTCGACGAACCCCAGCGCCCCGCACCTCCCGTACGGCTCACGAAAGTCACCCTCACCAAATCCGCCCCGTCCGTCTCGCTCACCAAGCAGGGCGGCACGTCGGGCGCCCTGCGCGTCAACCTCAACTGGCAGTCCCGCTCCGGCTCCACGCACACCGGCCTCGACCTCGACCTGTGCGCCCTGTACGAGCTCGCCGACGGCCGCAAGGGAGTCGTCCAGGCCCTCGGCAACGCCTTCGGCGCGCTGGAGAGGCCGCCCTACATCCACCTCGACGGCGACGACCGCACCGGCGCCGTCGCGGCCGGCGAGAACCTCACCGTCAACCTCGACCACGCCGCCGACCTGCGGCGCGTCCTGGTGTTCGTGACCATCTACGCGGGCGCGCGCTCGTTCGCCGACCTGCACGCGACGGTCACCCTGAGGCCGCAGCACGGCGCGCCGGTCGACTTCTCCCTCGACGAGTGCACGGTCGCGTCGACCGTGTGCGCGCTCGCGCTGATCACCAACACCGGGGGCGATCTCGTCGTCCGCAGGGAGGCGCGGTATCTCGTCCCGGAACGCGGGGTGAGTCCGCAGCGGACCGTCGACCGCGCTTATGGGTGGGGCATGAACTGGACGCCGGGCCGGAAGTGAAGCCGGAGGGGAAGTGAAGGAGTGGCGGCGAATAGGCGGAGAAAGCCTTTTCCTTGAGTAATCAACTTTCGTCCGGGACGGCTTCCGCCACCGCTTCCGGGCGCGTATAAGTCCGCCCCTTCCACGCCGCTCCCCGTCCCCGGTAGTGCTGCACCGCCGAGTCCACCGTCATCAGCAGGTACAGGAACGCCGTGAACGGCAGCAGGAACGCCTGCCACAGGGGCTCACGGTAGTAGCGGACCATCGGGACGTACGTCGCCGTCATCACCGCCCACGCGAGCCCGCCCAGGGCCGCCACGGGCCCGCTCCCCGCCGCGAGGCCCACGACGAGCGCCAGCGGCGGCACCAGGTACACCAGCGCCAGCCCCAGGACCGTTCCGGCGAGCAGCAGGAGGTTGTGCCGCAACTGCGCGTACGCGCTGCGCGAGACCATCCGCCACAGGTCGTGCAGACGCGGGTACGGCCGCACGCTGTCGACGTGCTCCGCGAGCCCCAGCCAGATCCGCCCGCCGCTCCGCTTGACGGCCCGCGCGACCGCCACGTCGTCGATCACCGCGTGCCGCACCGCGTCCGGGATCCGCGCCCGCCCCGCGGCATCCGTCCGCAGCAGGACACAGCCGCCCGCCGCCGCTGCCGTACGCCCGCCCGCGCGCGCGATCCACCGGAACGGATAGAGCTGCGCGAAGAAGTACACGAAAGCGGGGACGACGAGCCGCTCCCAGAAGCTCTCCACGCGCAGGCGCGCCATCTGCGACACCAGGTCGTAGCCGCCCGCGCGCGCCGACGCCACCAGGCCGCGCAGGCTGCCCCGCGCGTGCGCGATGTCGGCGTCCGTCAGCAGCAGGAACTCGGGCTCCCGCGCGCGGGCCAGCGCGACACCGTGCCGTACGGCCCACAGCTTGCCCGTCCAGCCGGCCGGCGGCTCGCCCGGCGACGACACCGTCAGCGGCAGACCGCCGTACCGCTCCGCCAGGGCGCGCGCGAGGGTGCCGGTGCCGTCGGTGCTGCCGTCGTCGACCAGGAAGACCTCCGCCCGGCCCGGATAGTCCTGCGCCAGCAGGGACGGCAGGCTCAGCGGGAGGACGGCGGCCTCGTCGCGCGCGGGGACGACGACACACACGTCCGGCCAGTCGGCGGGTTCCTCGGGGGCGGGCGGCAGACGCACGTCCGTGCGCCAGAAGAAGCCCTGGCACAGCAGCAGCCACAGCCAGGCGACGAGGGACAGGGCGGCGATCCACACGAAGGCGCTCACCAGCGCAGTGTGCCCCACGGCCGGGGCCCGGGCCGGGCCATCGTCTATCGTGGCCGGGTGAAGATCGCGCTCATGGACTCCGGAATCGGCCTGCTGGCGGCCACCGCTGCGGTACGGCGACTGCGCCCCGACGCCGATCTCGTCCTCTCCTTCGATCCCGAGGGCATGCCCTGGGGCCCGCGCACCCCCGAGGACGTCACCACGCGCGCGCTGGCCGTCGCCGAGGCGGCAGCCGCGCACGCGCCGGACGCGCTGATCGTCGGCTGCAACACCGCCACCGTGAACTCCCTGCCCGCCCTGCGCGCGCGCCTGGAGCCCGGCATCCCCGTCGTCGGCACCGTCCCCGCGATCAAGCCCGCCGCCGCCCTCGGCGGCCCCGTCGCCATCTGGGCCACCCCCGCCACCACCGGCAGCGCCTACCAGCGCGGCCTCATCCGCGACTTCGCGGGCGGCGTCAGCGTCGCCGAGGTGCCCTGCTGGGGCCTGGCCGAGGCCGTCGAGCACGCCGACGAAGCCGCCATCGACGCCGCGATCACCGCCGCCGCCGCGCTCACGCCCGACGAGGTGACGACCGTCGTCCTGGGCTGCACCCACTACGAACTCCTCGCCGAACGCATCCGTACGGCCCTCCAGCGGCCCGGCCGCCCCCCGCTCGTCCTGCACGCCTCCGCCGACGCCGTCGCCGCCCAGGCGCTGCGCCGCATCGGCGTCCCGCCCGCGCCCGGCGCCCCCGCGACCGGCGGGCTGACCGTCCTCCTCAACGGGCGCGAGGGCGTGCTGCCGGACGCCGCGTTCGCGTACGCGGAAGGCCGCTCGCTGCCGGTCCCGTCGGTCGCCTCGTAGCGCGTGACCCGCTCGGACCAGTCACTCCGCGAGACGGGCTCCCCGCCGGGAGAAACCTGAGTAACCTCGTAGGCATGAGGGACCATCCCCGCGACGAGCACCACGAGCAGACCCCGCACCCGGACGTGTGGACCGGACGGGCCACCAACCGGTTCCAGTGGCTGCCCGCGCTCGCGGGCGCCGCCTGCATGGCACTCGGCATCGAACTCGCGGTGGACTCCGCGTGGACCTCCGGGGTCGCGCCGCTCGCGATGTCCGTCGTCGGCTGCATCGCCGCCGGGCTCCTCGTCCTCTTCGGCACCCTCGCCTTCCTGCACGTCGCCCTCAAGGTCGACCGCGACAGCCTCGAAGTGCGCTGCGGGCACATGGGGCTGCCGCGCCGCCGCATCCCCCTCGCGCAGGTCGCCGACGCCGACTTCGACCCCCACGTCACGCCGCGCCACTGGGGCGGGTGGGGCTACCGGTGGCGGCCCGAGAAGGGGACCGCCGTCGTCGTACGCCGGGGCGAGGGCGTCGTGCTGCGGCTCTGGGACGGGCACACGTTCACGATCACCGTGGACGACGCGGAGGCGGCCGTACGGGTCATCAGGGACCGGCTGCGGTCGGCGACGCCGGGGGCGGCGCACTGAGGCGGTGAGCCGCGGCCCGCTCGTGAACAGGGGCCCCCGCGCGCACGAAGCCTCACTCCGCCACGTCCTCCTCGTACGCCCGCACCATCCCGTCCGGCTCCCGCGCCTCCTGCGGCAGGGGGCTCGCCGTCGCGATGCCCGCCAGGAGGCCCGCGCCCGCCGTGACGGTCGTGAAGCTCAGGACGTTGCCCACCAGGGCGAGGGCCGCGAGGGCGGTCAGGCAGGCGCCCGCCGTGAGGGCGACCGGGGTGGGGCGGGGCGAGCGCCACAGGGCGTGCAGGAGCCAGGCGAATGCGGCGGCCAGCAGCAGGACGCCCACGACGCCCTGTTCGGCGGCCAGTTGGAGGGGCGCCGAGTGCGGGCGGCCGTCGGACAGCGGCGACTGCGCGGCCGTGGCGCTCAGCTCGGCGAAGCTCCCCGGACCCGCGCCGAGCCCCGGGCGCGTCTCGGCGAGGTGGAGGGCCTCGCGCCACAGGGCGATCCGGCGGGGCGTGAGCTGGCCGTCGAGCACCTCGGCGAGCCCTCCGCGCGGGGCGCCCGCCGCGACCGCCCAGGTCAGCGCCGTCAGCGACGCCGTCGCCAGGGCCAGCCCCGCGACCCCCACGCCCCGGCCCGCGCGCCCGGCCGCCAGGGAGGCCAGCAGGACCCCGCAGCACGTCACCACCGCCGCGACCGACCCCAGCGCGGCCCCCGTGACCGCCGCGAGCGCCGCCAGAAGCCGCAGAGCGAGCCGTAGCGGCGCCGCAGGGCTCGCCCAGGCCGCGCAGCAGGCCAGGCCCGCCACGAGCGTCAGGACGGCCGCCTCGGCCCCCGCACGCCCCAGCGGAGCCGCGCTCTCCGGGCCCGGCGACAGCTCGGGCGCCGCGACCGTCAGCACGAGACCCGCGAGCGCGACGGCGCAGGGCGCGGCCACCGGCAGCAGCGCGCCCGACATCCGGCCCGCCGCGTACCCGGCGGCGACGGCCAGCACCGCCAGCAGCACGCCCTCGGCCCGCCCGCCGTTCGCGCCCGCCGACACCAGCGCCCACCCGGCACACGCCGCGAGCACCGCCATGCCGACCGCGTCGGAAACGTTTCGTCTCTCACCGTCCGCACCGTCACCGGTCACGGACGTCCCCGTCGGTCCCACCCAGCCCCCCGAGCGTCTCCGCCCCGGACGCGCGCCCCCCACCGGCCGTTCGTCGGAGCTGGCCACACCGTAACGGCTGACCGGCATTTTGTGGATGACCTGTGCGGACGCGGGAACGACGACGGCGGCGACCTGTGAGAATCCTGTGCCGTGAGGTCCGCCGGCCGAACTGTCGGCCAAAAGGTCACCCGCCGTACACTCCCCGGGTGACCGTCACCGCACCCCCCGCAGGGCCCTCAGGACAGCTGGAACCCGAGGCCGCGCCTCCCGCGCGCGGGCGCCGCTTCCTGCGGTTCGTCCCGGCAGCCGTCGCCGTGCTCTCCGGAGTGCTGCTCTACCTCAGCTTCCCGCCGCGCCCCCTGTGGTGGCTCGCGCTCCCCGCGTTCGCCGCGTTCGGCTGGGTCCTGCGCGGGCGGAGCTGGAAGTCCGCCCTCGGGCTCGGCTACCTCTTCGGCCTCGGCTTCCTCGTCCCCCTGCTGAAGTGGACCGGCGTCGAGGTCGGACCGCTGCCGTGGCTCGCGCTCGCGGCCATCGAGGCCCTCTTCGTCGCCCTGGTCGGCGTCGGCGTCGCCGCCGTGTCCCGGCTGCCCGGGTCGCCGGTGTGGGCGGCGGCCCTGTGGACCGCCGGGGAGGCCGCACGCGCGCGGGCGCCGTTCAGCGGGTTCCCGTGGGGGAAGATCGCCTTCGGCCAGGCCGACGGGGTGTTCCTGCCGCTCGCGGCCGTCGGCGGTACGCCGGTGCTCGGCTTCGCGGTCGTCCTGTGCGGGGTCGCCCTCGGTGACCTGGCGCGGATCGGGTGGGAGCGGCGGCGCACGGGCGAGGTGCGGTGGCTCACCGCCAACCTGGCCCTGGCCGGCGCGCTCGTGCCCGTCGTGGGCGCCGTCGCCGCCCGCCCCCTGGTCAGCGACAAGGCCGAGGACGGCACCGTCACGGTCGCCGCGGTCCAGGGCAACGTGCCCCGCCTCGGGCTGGAGTTCAACGCCCAGCGCCGCGCCGTACTGGACTACCACGCGCGCGAGACGGAGCGGCTGGCCGCCGAGGTGAAGGCCGGGAAGGTCCCCAAGCCGGACTTCGTGCTGTGGCCGGAGAACTCCTCCGACGTCAACCCCTTCACCGACGCCGACGCCGCAGCCGTCATCAGCCAGGCGGTGCGGGCCATGGGCGTACCCGTCTCCGTCGGCAGCGTCGTCCAGCGCGACGGGAAGTGGTTCAACGAGCAGATCCTGTGGGACCCCGAGAAGGGGCCCACGCAGACCTACGACAAGCGGCAGATCCAGCCGTTCGGCGAGTACATGCCGCTTCAGGGCCTGGTCAAGGCGATCAACCCCGAGTGGACCGCGATGGCTTCGAGCTTCACCCGGGGCACCGAGCCCGGCGTGTTCACCATCGGCGGCACCAAGGTCGGCATCGCCACCTGCTACGAGGCCGCGTTCGACTGGGACGTCCGCGACACCGTCACGCACGGCGCGCAGCTCATCTCCGTGCCCAGCAACAACGCCACCTTCGACCGCAGCGAGATGACCTACCAGCAGCTCGCGATGTCCCGCGTGCGCGCGGTGGAGCACAGCCGTACGGTTGTCGTTCCGGTCACCAGCGGCGTCAGCGCGATCATCATGCCGGACGGGCGGATCACCCAGAAGACCGGCATGTTCGTCGCCGACTCCCTCGTGCAGAAGGTGCCGCTGCGGTCCTCCGAGACGCTCGCCACCAGGATGGGGATCCTGCCCGAGATGCTGCTCGTCCTCGTCGCCGCCGGCGGACTCGGGTGGGCGATCGGCTCGGGGCTGCGCGCCCGGCGCGCGGGGAACGCGTAGGAGTACGCGGGCGCTTGCCGACGGGGAGCGCGCGCTGGGGCGCTCTGTGGTGGTGCGCGCCCGGCGCGCTCGGGATGTGTGCCGGGGGTGTGCGCTCCGCGCGCAGGTGACCTGCGGCCGTACATCCGGCGTACGGCTTCCGGCACCGGCCGGTCCACCAAGATCGGCCGGGTTAGGGTCGGGGGTATGGCAACTCCTGAGTTCATCCGCGCGATCCGGGCCTCCGCCGGACACCAGCTCCTGTGGCTTCCCGGGGTCACCGCCATCGTCTTCGACGACGACGGCCGGGTGCTCCTCGGACGCCGCTCGGACACCGGCGAGTGGTCGGTCATCGGCGGCATCCCCGACCCCGGCGAGCAGCCCGCCGTGTGCGCGGTGCGGGAGGTGTACGAGGAGACGGCGGTGCGCTGCGTCGCCGAACGCGTCGTCCTCGTCCAGGCGTTGGAGGAGCACACCTACCCCAACGGCGACAACGTCCAGTTCATGGACATCACGATCCGCTGCCGCGCGACCGGCGGCGAGGCCCGGGTGAACGACGACGAGTCGCTGGAGGTCGGCTGGTTCGGCGTCGACGAACTGCCGCCCAGCCTGCCCGACTTCGCGGTCACCCGTATCAAGCAGGCCCAGGCGGACGACGGCCCCACCTGGTTCGAGAACCCCGCTCAGACGCTGTAGCCGCCGGCCACGCCGAGCGCGCGCAGCGGGATGTCGCGCCGGGCCGCCGCGAGCGCCGCCTCGTCGAGGTCACCCGTGCTGATCGGACGGCCCGCGATGCCGTCGCCGAGTATGCCGGGGGCCACGCAGTTCCCCCGGACCACGTGGCTGTCGCGCTCGGCCGGTATCTGCACGACGGCCAGTTCGAACCTGGTGTTCCGGAAGGAGGCGACCGGGTTCCCGAACACCCGGCGTTCCTTGACGAAGTCGGCGGTGGTGTCGAGCGCGGCCCGCGCCTGCGCGACCTAGCCGACGGCGATCGTCGTCCGCTCCTGCGGCAGGTTGTGGCCCAAGTAGCCGAAGGCGGCGCTCTCTTCGCCGAGCCGGTTCGCGGCCGGCGCCCGGACGTCGTCGAAGGACAGCTCGACCGTGTCCTGTGTCTTGATGCCGAGTTTCTCCAGGACCCGGCCGCGCGTGCGAGGAGGCCACCGGTGCTGAACGTCTTCGCCCCGTTCAGGGCGTAGGTGTTGCCGTCGCGTCGAGCGGTCGTGCGGGTGCCCGCGAGCGCGTAGGCCAGGAAGCAGGGGAGTGCGACGTCGAGTTGGGCACGGGCCGTACCCAGGGTGACGAGCGCGCGGGCCGCCTCCTGGAGGACCACGTGGTAGCGGTGGTCCGGCCGCCGCCGCCCCCGTACTCCTCCGGGATCGCCGTCCCCGACAGGCCCAGCCTGCCCGGCTGTTCGAAGAACGACCGGGGGAGTTGCCCCGCCTTCTCCCCCCTCGCCGCCCGCCCTGGCCGAGTGAGCGGGACGTGGCTCATCGCCTCGACGCCGCCCGCCACGGCTGGAACAGGTCGTCCAGCGTGCGGAAGTAGTACAGGACCAGCGCCGGAGCCACCCGGCGCGCCCGGCGCTTCGACGACCTCGACCGTACGCGGCTGGAAGTCGCTGCCGCTCGTCGTCGAGGGGGCGTGACGGCGAAGGAGTGGTGGGCCGTCGCCGTCGAGTCCTGTCCGGTCGAGTCGGTCTCCATCGCGGGCGTGGAGACCGGCAAGTCCTTGTTCCCGCCGGGGAGTTGAGCTAGGGGCGGCGGGCCCGGCGTACGTGGTTCGCCGCCCCTCGGCCGGTCAGGTCCTGATGTGGAAGTACCAGCGGACCCCGAACTGGTCGAAGACTCCGTGGGCCTGGTCCTCCTGCGCGGTCTCGGTCATCTCGAAGTGGACCGTGCCCTCGCCGTGGGTCAGCGCGGTCGACAGCCGCTCGGCCTCCTCGGCGGAGTCGACGACGAGGAGGATCGAGTAACCCCCGTACTGGATCGGCTCCAGCATCACGTCGCCGCAGGTCAGGCGGCCCTCGCCGATCTTCAGCGTGGCCAGGAGCACTTTGTGCCCCAACTCGTCGGGCACGTCGTGGAATGCGGGCAGGTCGCTGTAGCGGTGCAGGACCTCGACCTCAGCGCCGAGGGCGGACTTGTAGAACTCGACGGCCTCCTCGCATCGCCCGAAGAAGTCCACGTGGGGCAGTACCTGCATGGTCACTTTCCTCTCCGCTGACGGGGTCGGGGCAGGGGAGGAGCGCCGACGGGTGTCCCCCCGGATGCACGTGCGCCGACACGGTCCAGGCTAGCCGCGGAGCAGACGCCACGGGGAAAAATGTCCGAAAAGCAGACCTCTCCTCCCTAACGTCACGAAAGCCACACGACAGCTCGTCCACCTCGCGGCCACCGCCCGGCGCGACGCGAAGCCCCACGCGTTCGGCCGAACGTGTACAGCTGTCCGAACCCTCCTTGTTCGAATTGCAGAGGCGTGTTCCACGCCACTACGTTGTCGAACATGCTGACGATCGGATTGAACGGAAACTTCTCCCCCGAGAACTCCGATATCGTGCCCGGTCTGCGCGAGTACATGTACCACGACGCCGCTGCCGCCCTCGTCGAGGACGGAGTGCTGATCGCGGCGGTCGAGGAGGAACGGCTCAACCGGATCAAACACACAACCAAATTCCCCGTCAACGCCGTTCGGGCCTGCCTGGAGATCGCCGGGGCGACCCCGGCCGATATCGACGGGGTCGGCTACTACTTCCCCGAGCAGTACCTCGACCTGATGCTCAACGGCCTCTACGCCGACCACCCCGCCGTCCCCCGCCGCTATGCGCGCCGGCTCATCAAGGACCGCCTCAAGGAGGCCCTGAACTGGGACCTTCCCGACGAGAAGCTGTTCCACGCCTCCCACCACCGCGCCCACGCGATGTCGGGCCTCGTCCGCTCCGGGATGTCGGAGGCCCTCGTCGTCGTCCTCGACGGCATGGGCGAGGATTCCTCGGGGACCGTATTCGGCGCCACCGGCGGCGAGTTGGAGATCCTCACCAAGTTCGCGATGCACAAATCGCTGGGACTCCTCTACCTGAACGCCACGAGACACCTCGGATTCAGGTTCGGCGACGAGTACAAGGTGATGGGACTCGCCCCGTACGGAGACCCCGCCGTATACCGGCCGGTGTTCGACTCGATGTACACGCTCGGACCGGACGGCGATTACGAATTCTCGCCGCACGCCCTCGCCTTCGAATACGTCAGCAACACGTTCTTCTCCTGCGGAATGCCGCCCCGGCGCTCGACCGAACCGCTGGAACAGCACCACAAGGATTTCGCCGCCGGGCTCCAGGAAATGCTGGAGCGGATCGTCCTGCACGTGCTGACGCACTGGCGCCGCACCACCCGGCACACCAAGCTCGTCCTCAGCGGCGGCGTCGCCCACAATTGCAGCCTCAACGGCGCCGTCCTGCGCTCGGGCCTGTTCACCGAGATGTTCGTGCACCCCGCCTCCCACGACGCGGGCACCGCCGAGGGCGCGGCGCTGCTCGCGCAGGAGACGCTGTCCGGGACGGTACGCCTCAAGGAGCGGATGCGCAGCGCGAGCCTCGGGCCGGGGCTCGGCGGCGCGGACGCCGTCGAGGAGACCGTCCGGGCGTGGAGCGGGCTCGTGGAGTACGAGCGGCCCGCCGACGTCGTCGAGACGACCGCCCGTCTGCTCGCCGAGGGCGCCGTCGTCGGATGGGCGTACGGGCGCTCGGAGTTCGGGCCCCGCGCGCTCGGCCACCGCAGCATCCTCGCCGACCCGCGCCCCGCCGGGAACCGCACCCGCATCAACGCCATGATCAAGAAACGGGAGAGCTTCCGCCCGTTCGCCCCGATGACCGTCCCCGAGGCCGCCGACACGTACTTCGACCTCACCGACACCACCGCGCACCACGACTTCATGTCGTACGTCGTGAGCGTGCGCCCCGAACACCGCGAGCACCTCGGCGCGGTCACCCACGTCGACGGCACGGCCCGCGTCCAGCTCGTCGACCCCGAGGCCAACCCGCGCGTCCACCGCCTGATCACCCGCTTCGGCGCGCTCACGGGCACGCCGGTGCTGCTCAACACGTCGATGAACAACAACGCCGAACCGATCGTGCAGAGCGTCGAGGACGTGCTGACGTGCCTGCTGACGACCGAACTCGACCACGCCGTCGTCGACGACCTCCTGGTCCGCAGACGCCCGGACTTCCTGGACGGCCTCGACGGCCTCGCCCTGACGTTCCGCCCCGTGACCCGGCTGGTCAGGACGGTCGCGCAGGGCGGCGTCACGCACGAGATCCTCCTCGACTACGCCACCGGCCCCCGGGCCGCCGTGTCTCCCGAACTGTTCGCGGTGCTGGAGCGGGCGGACGGCACCACGCCGGTCGGGCCGCTCACCCACGAGACGCGCCGCGAACTGCACGCCCTGTGGCAGCAACGCTTCTTCACCCTCACACCGGCTTCCTGAGAGGAACCCGCATGCGCAACGCCGAGTACCTGGAGCTGGTGAGGACCCCCGAGGACCGGGAGCACCACTACGCCCGTGTCGTCGACAGCTACTACGAACAGGTCACCGACGTCTGCCGGGACGTCTGGTCCGACTCCTTCCACCTCGCCTGGTTCACCGAGGGCCAGCAACTCCACGACGCCCAGCACACCATGCAGCGCTGGCTCGCCGACCAGGGACGTTTCGGCGCGGGCGACCGCATCCTCGACGTCGGCTGCGGCATCGGCGGCCCCGCCGCGACCGTCGCCGCGCACACCGGCGCCGAGGTGACCGGCGTCAACATCTGCGGCCACCAGGTACGCGTGGCCCGCTCGCTGCACGCCGGCACCGAGCGGCTCACGTTCGTCGAGGCCGACGCGATGAACCTGCCGTTCGCCGCAGGCGAGTTCGACGGCGTCCTCTCCATCGAGGCACTCTGCTACGCGCCGGACAAACGCCAGGTGTACGCCGGGATCGCGAAGGTCCTGCGGCCCGGCGGGGCCTTCGTCGGCGCGGACTGGTTCTGCGCCGACGGTCTCACCGAGGCCGAGCACGCCCGCTGGGTGGAGCCGATGTGCCAGGGCTTCGCGATCCCGCACGTCATCCCGTTCGGCGAGCTGAAGGGGTACCTGGAGGAGGCCGGCTTCGAGGTCGAGTCCGTGTCCCGGTACGACGATCACGGCGACATCGGGCCCAACTGGACGTCCGCGGCGCCGGGTTCGGACCCGGCGGGGGACGAGCGGCCGGACCTGACGGCGGACGGGTTCGAGAACCTGCTGGCACGGTCGCTGCCGGCCCTGCGGGACGGGTGCGTGGCGGGAAAGGTGATCATGGGGTGCTGGGTGGCGCGGAAACGTGCCGACGAGGGCGCCGCATGACCACCCCCGTACGAGTCGCCCCCGCCCCCGGCGCGCTCCCCGTCCTCGGGCACGCGCTCCCCCTCGGCAGACACCCCCTCGACTTCCTCGCGTCCCTGCCCGCGCACGGCGACCTCGTCCGGATCAAGCTAGGCCCGGTCCCCTTCCACGTGCTGTGCGACCCCGACCTGGTGCATCAAGTACTGGTCGACGACCGGACGTACGACAAGGGCGGCGCGATCTTCGACCTCGTACGGACCGTCGCCGGGAACGGTCTCGCGACCTGCCCGCACCGGGACCACCGGCGCCAACGCCGGTTGCTCCAGCCCGCGTTCCACCGCGAACGCCTCCCCGGCTACGCGAAGGTGATGTCCTCGGAGATCACCGCGATGCTCCAGGGCTGGACCGAGGGCCGTGAACTCGACGTCCTCGCCACGATGAACGAACTCACCGCGAACCTCGCCACCCGCACCCTGTTCGCCGCCGAGCTCGACGACGAGACGTTCCAGGAACTGCGGCAGTGCATGCACGACATGCTGACCGGCATGATGCGCCGGATGCTGCTGCCGTGGCCGGTCCTGAACCGGCTGCCGACACCCGGCAACCGCCGCTTCGTCAGGGCCCGTTCACGCCTGCGGCAGTACGTCGCGCAGCTCACCGACGACTACCGGCGCGCCGGCGTCGACCACGGCGACCTGCTGTCGATCCTGCTCGCGGTCCGCGACGACGACGGGAACGCCCTCACCGAGGACGAACTCCACGACCAGGTCTTCACGTTCTACCTCGGCGGCAGCGAGACCACCGCACCCCTGCTGTCCTGGGCGCTGTGCCTCCTTGGCCAACACCCGGACGTCCGGGAGGAGTTGCACGCCGAGGTCGACGCCGTCCTCGCCGGACGGGTCGCCGGGCACGACGACATCCCCCGCCTCGACGTGACGCGCAGGGTCGTCATGGAGACGCTGCGCCTGTACCCGCCGGGCTGGCTCTTCACCCGAGTCACCACCAAGGCGGCCGAGTTGGCGGGCCACCGGCTCCCGGCCGGCTCGATCGTCATCTACAGCCCGCACATCGTGCACCACCGCGCCGACCTCTTTCCCGAGCCCGAGCGCTTCGACCCCGACCGCTGGCGCGAGGGCGAAGGACGGCCGCCGCGCGGGGTGTTCACGCCCTTCGGCAGCGGCGCCCGCAAGTGCATCGGCGAGGTCTTCGCCCTCACCGAGGCGACCCTCGCCCTCGCGTCGATCACGGCCCGCTGGCAACTCGACCCGCTCCCGGGGGCACACACCCGGATGGCCCCCCGGCTCTCCTCCACACCGCGCTCGCTGCCGATGTCCCTGCGGGAGCGGCCGGGGCGGAGGGAAGAGCGGGGGCGCGCCGAACTGCCGGAGAACCGCGAGGAATGCGCGGACCCGAGGTGATCCGTACGGTGCACCCGGCCCTCACCCCCCTGCGCTCACCACTCCACCGGCATCCGCCGTACCCCCCTCAACGACATCCGCGACTTCCACTCCACGTCCCCCGCGAGCCGCAGCCCCGGCAACCCCGACAGCAGGGCCCGCAACGCCTCCTGGATCTCCAGCCGGGCCAGCGCCGAGCCGGGGCAGTAGTGGACGCCGTACCCGAACGCCACATGCCGGTTCCCCGTCCGGCCGAGGTCGAGGACACCGGGCTCGGCGAACCGCCGCGCGTCCCGGTTCGCCGCCCCGACGGAGACGACCACCGGCTCGCCCGCGCGGACCAGCGTGCCGCCGACCTGGACGTCCTCGGTGGCCCAGCGGGCGGCGAGCGCGCCGGTGCGCAGCGGGACGTACCGGAGCAACTCCTCGACGGCGGACGGGATCAGCGCCGGGTCCTCACGCAACCGCCGCAGCTGATCGGGGTGTTGGAAGAGCGTGTAGAGGAAATTCGGCACCGACGTGGCCGTCGTCTCGTGGCCCGCGATCAGCAGCCCCACGCACTGCTCGAACAACTCGGCCTCGGACAACCGGTCTTCGTGGTCCCGCGCCTCGATCAGCGCCGACATCAGATCGTCCCCGGGCCGCTCCCGGCGTTCGGCGACGAGGCCGGACACGTAGGCGTGGAAGTCCTGACGGCTGGCCTCGGCCTCCCGCGCGCCGACCGCGCTCGACACCGTGTTCTCGCTCCACGTACGGAACAGATGCTGGTCGGCCTCGGGCACGCCGAGCATCCGGCAGATCACGATGACCGGCAGCGGCAGCGCGAGGGACTCCACGAGGTCGGCGGGCGGACCGGCGGCGACCATGCCGGCGAGCAGACGCTCCGTCAACTCCCGTACCTCAGGCCGCATCCGCTCGATGCGCTGCACGGTGAACGCCTTCGACAGCAGCCGCCGCAGCCGGCTGTGGTCCGGCGGGTCCATCGCCATCATCCCCTGGTTGACCTGGAGTTCGGCCTCCCGGGGTTCGTCGTTGACGGCGCAGGCGGCGCGGCTGAAGCGGGAGTCGCCGAGGACGCCGCGGACGTCCGCGTACCGGGTGGCGAGCCACGCCGGAGTGCCGTACGGCAGCCGGACGCGCCGCAGCCCGTCGTCCGCGAGCGCCTCCTCGTACCGGCAGGACAGTTCCAGGCTGTGCCCTTCGTTGAAGGGGTAGTCGAGCGGCTCGGGCATCGGGACCTCTTTCGCGTGGGTGACGGGACGTTCCCCGCTCGCGCGCCGCCCGCCCTCCGCGACGTACCCGTACGGCGTCAGCATTTCCCTCGAACGGTGCCTCTCCCGGCGGGAAGCGTTTCGTGCGAGGACCCGCGGAGACAGAGTTCAAGCACCCGAGGAGGACCAGATGACGACAGACCCCACGACGACCCCCGCACCCGTGGCCGAGGACGTCGGCCGGATGTACGACCGCATGACGCTGCTCGCCGCCGACCTCATCGGAGGTGACGGCTTCAACGCCCACCTCGGCTACTGGGACACCCCCGACAGCGCGCTCACCTACGACGAGGCCACGGACCGGCTCACCGACGTCATGACCGACCGCCTGCGCATCGGCCCCGGCTCCCGGCTCCTGGACGTCGGCTGCGGGGTGGGCGCCCCGGCGGTACGGATCGCGCACCGGACCGGCGCGGAGGTCATCGGCATCTCGGTCAGCGGCGAACAGGTCGTCCGCGCCCAGCAGTTGGCCACCCGCTCCCCGGGGCAGGTCGCCTTCGAGCAGGCGGACGCCATGGAACTGCCGTACGGCGACGGGTCGTTCGACGCGGCCTTCGCCCTCGAATCCATGCCGCACATGCCCGACCGCTTGCACGTCCTACGGGAGTTGAGGCGCGTCCTGCGCCCCGGCGGACGGGTCGTCCTCACCGACTTCTTCCGCCGTCCCGCACCCTCCGACGGCGCCCGCGCCCTGCACGAGACGATGGGCTCGACCAGCGCGCGGCTCGACGACTATCCGGCCCTTCTGCGGGCGGCGGGACTGGAGTTCGTGGAGATGCTGGACATCACCGACGAGACCGTCCCCCGGTCGTTCACCGAACTCGCCGAACGCGCACGGGCGTTGGACATCCCGCCCGACGACACCGAAGCCCGCTGCTACTTCGACCCGCAGGCCGTGATCGACCCTGCCCTGCTCGGCTACCTCCTGGTCGTCGCCCGGCGCCCCCTCGCATGACCGCCGAGACCCGGCTCCCCTTCGAACAAGGGGACCCGCTGCGCATGGCGACCGGACTGCGCGAACTCCAGGAGCGCGGAACGGTCCACCGGGTCCGTACGGCGATGGGCGACCCGGCCTGGCTGGTCACCGGCCACGAACACGTCCGGAACCTGCTCGACGACGACCGGCTCGGCCGCACCCACCCCACCCCCGAGACCGCCGCGCGCACGGACGAGACCGTCTTCAACGGCCTGCTCGGCGACTTCGCCACCGAGGCCGCCGACCACGCCCGCATCCGCTCCCTGCTGCGCCCGCACTTCGCCCCCCGGATCATGCGGGACCTCACACCCCGCGTCGAGACCCTCACCACGCGGCTCCTGGACGACCTCGCCGAGCACGGCCCCCCGGCCGACCTGCACACCGCACTCGCCGTCCCGCTGCCGATCCTCGTCATCTGCGAACTCCTCGGCGTCCCCTACGAGGACCGCGACCGCTTCCGCGCCTGGACCGACGCCGCCGCCACCCTCGGCGACCCGGCGAGCTGCGAGCGGGGCATGCTCGAACTCTTCGGCTACGGCCGCGAGTTGGTCGCCCGCAAGCGCGCCGAACCCGGCGACGACGTGATCTCCCGGCTGGTCGCGGCCGAAGACGTCCCGGACGACGAGATCGCCGCGCTGTCGATGGCCCTGCTGTTCGCCGGGCACGAGACGACCGTCGTCCACATCGGCCTGGGCGTCCTGCTGTTGCTGACGAACCCCGAGCAGTGGCGGGCCCTGGTGGACGATCCCGCGCTGATCCCCGGCGCGGTCGAGGAACTGCTGCGCGCCTCGGCGAAGGGGACCGGCGGCGGCATTCCCCGGTACGCGCGCGAGGACCTGGACATCGACGGGACGACCGTCCGCGCCGGTGACCTCGTCCTGCTCGCCAACAGCGCCGCCAACCACGACCCGTGCGTCTTTCCCGACCCGCACCGGCTCGACATCACACGCCGGGCGGCGGGACACGTCACGTTCGGGCACGGCGGCCGGTACTGCCCGGGGGCGCCGCTGGCACGGATCGAACTCGGGGTGGTGCTGCGGGAGTTGGTGACCCGCTTCCCGACGCTGGAACTCGCCGTGGACCCGCGGGAACTGAGGATGCGTCAGCGTGCGCTCACCGGCGGGCTGGCCGAGCTGCCGGTGCGGTGGTGAGCGGCGTGGGGCTCCTGCTCGGCCGCCGGCATCTCAAGCTGTTCAGACACGGCGCGGGGGCGACCCCGGCATCGTTCGCGCGCAGGGCGGGTGCGACCCCGGCGTCGTCCGGGCACGGCGTCGGCGCCACCCCAGCCACCCCCGCCGCTCCCGGCGCGGAAGCCCCCCTTCCCCACCCCACCGGCTGGTTCTGCCTCGCCCTCAGCCACGAGATCCGCCCCGGCACCCTCCTGACCCGCCGCCTCGCGGACACGGACGTCGTCCTGGCCCGAGGCGCGAGCGGCGTCCTGCGCGCCCTGCACCCCCACTGCCCCCATCTCGGCGCACACCTGGGCGTCCTGGGCGAGGTCTCCGGCGACGAGATCACCTGCGGCTTCCACCGGTTCACGTTCAGCCTCGACGGCCCCTGCCTGCGCACCGCGTACGGACGCCCCGCACCCCGCGCCCCGCTCGGTACGCTGCACGTGCGCGAGAGCGGCGGCCTCGTCCTGGTGTGGCACGGCCAGGAACCCCCCTCCTGGGAACCCCCGGCGATCCCGACCGCCGGCTGGCAGCGCCCGCGCGCGGCGACGTACGAGGTCGCGAGCCACCCGCAGCAGATGACCGAGAACGTCATCGACTTCGGTCACCTGGAGCAGCTCCACGGCGCGACCCTCGCGAGAAAGCCCGACGCGGTGTTCGACGGGCCCAGCTGCACGGGCGGATTCCAGGTCGTCAGCACACTCCCGCGCATCGGACGGGTCGAGACGGAGTACACCTTCGCCGTCCACGGCCTCGGCCTGACCGTCATCGAATGCGCCCTGCCTGTCGGCGCCGCCCGCACCCGGTTCTTCGCCCTGCCCACCCCCATCGGCCCCTGGCGGACCCGGTTCCGGTTCGCGGCGACGGCGACGACCGGCTCGGACGGCCCGCTGGGCACCCTGGGCGCGCGCCTCCTGCGGGAGGTCTTCTACGCCGTCCACGCCGCCGGCAGCCTCCCGGACCTGCCGGTGTGGCAGTACCAGGCGTACCAGCCCCGACCACGCCTGGCGGCCGGGGACGGGCCGATCGGCAAATACCGCAAGTGGGCCGAGCAGTTCTACCCGGCCGAACAGTCCCGTCCGGCCGAGCAGCCTCGTCCCGAAGAGCCTTAGGAGCCGGCCCCATGCCGTTCACGACATGCATCAGCGTCCGGGACACCGCCGCCAGCATCGCCTTCTACGAATCCCTCGGCTTCCAGACCGACTCCACCATCGCCCGCCCCGGCGACGACGTCCATCTCCTCCTGCACCGAGGCGAGTTCTGCGGACTGCTGTACAGCAACGCCGACCTCAAGGAGTGGCTCCCCCCGCTCGCCGACACCCCCATCGGCCTCGCCGGAATGCTCTACCTGACCGTCGACGACTTCGACGCCTTCCACGACCGCGTCGCCCGCAAGGCCGAGATCCTCAAAGGGCCGTTGACGGACGACGTGGGCCAACGCGTCTTCTACTTCCGGGACATCGACGGGTACGTCATCGGCATCCACGACAACGCGGCTTTCCGGGCGAGCGAGTTGGCCGAGACCCTCACAGCAGGCAGGCCATCAGGCTCCGCGTCTCCACATTGACGTAGTACCCCATCCGCATCAGCCGGTTGAGCAACCCCAGTGTCATCCACCGGTAGTTGGGCGGCGCCTCGACCGTCAGATCGTCGGGGACCCGGACGACGAGGTGCCGTGTGTCGGCGTTCTGGAAGCGCCCTCCGTCCTCGGACTGGATGCTGTCGAGGACCGTCCACGACGGATCGCGGTCCAACAGGTCGGCCAGCGGCGGCAGATCCTCCAGCCCCCGGTACGTGCCCGGCGTCAGCTGGACCGTCGGGGCCAGCTCCAGCCGGTCCGTGGCACCCGGCTGGGCCATCGCCTGGACGAGGAACTGGAGGGTGCCGTCGCGGAGTTGGCAGACGAACGCGGCGACGTTGCCGGGGTTGGGCCGCAGCATCGGCTGCGTCCACGAGGTCACCTCGCGGCTGGTCGCCCCGACGGACAGGCCGACGATCTGGAAGTACCGCCCCTCCTCGTGCCGGACGCTGTGCCCGTCGCAGATCCAGCCCGGCAGGTCCCGCAGGCCGACGCGCCGCACGTCCAGGTCGAACCGCGCCTTCTGGTCGATGAGCCAGGTCATCGCCGCCGCGACGTCGGCGTCCGAGGTCTGCCGCTGATGGGACCGGACGACGTCCGTGTCCGGCGTCCCGGCGTAGGTGATCGCGGAGAGCACGGTGCGCGCGTTCATGTTCACCCGGTCGCCCAGCGCGAGCATCCGCCGCAGCTGCCCGAGCGTCAGCCACGTGAACTCCTCGCCGACCGGGACCTCTTCGTGCTCCGGGATCTCCACGATCATGTTGCGGTTCCGCTTGTACAGGTACCAGGAGGAGTGCTCGGACAGGAGCTGGTCGAAGACGACGGCACGCGAACCGGGGCGCAGGAAGTAGTCCAGGTACGGCGTGGCCTTCCCGCCGTGCACGCGCTCGTAGTTGCTGGGCGTCGCCTGCACGGTCGCGGAGTACTGGACCAGCGCCGTGTTGCCGGGCTCCATCTTGGCCTGCATCAGGAAGTGGTGGACGCCGTCGATGCGCTTGACCAGGATGCCGAGGATCCCGATGTCGGGCTGCACGATGATCGGCTGGCACCACTGGGGCGTCGTCCCGAAGGTCGTGCGCACCGACAGCCCCTCGACGGTGAAGAACCGGCCCGAGACATGGCCCAGTCGATGGCCGAGGCGCCAGTCCGTGAGGGAGTCCAGCGGGACCTGCTCCACCCGGAACGCGGACGCGGCGGCGCGCTCGCGCAGGAAGGCTTCCGGGTCCGGCGTCAGCGGGCTCTCGGCCGTCCGCGCCGAGGACCGGAAGCCGTGGGCGCCGCTGATCAGAACCGACATGTCAACTCCCGTGCCATGAGGGCGAATCCGGCGGCCGGGGACAAGGGCCGGAAGTCCACGAGGGAGCGCAGCAGCGACGCGTCCACGATCAGATCGCCGGCGTCGGTCCCCGCGCTCGGCCCCGCCTCGACCGGGATGTGCCGCTCCGTCGCGGCGGACACCAGGCCGACCACCTCGGCGACCGAACACCCCACGCCGGAGCCGATGTTGACGGTCCCCGGCAACTCCCCGCGCAGGGCGAGCAGTTCGAGGACGGCCTGGACGAGGTCGTCCAGGTGCAGGAAGTCCCGGCGCTGTTCACCGGTCCCGTGCAGCGTGAACGCCTTCCCGGTCAGCGCGCAGCGGAACGCCGCCGACACCACGCCCTGACCCCGCGCCTCAGGCAGCAGACGCCCGTACACGTTGGAACAGCGCAGCGCGGTCGTCGGCAGGCCGTGCACCCGGCGGTAGAAGTCCAGGTACTCCTCCGCCGCCAGGCGCGACATGCCGTACGGGGAGACGGGCAGGGCGGGGTGGGACTCGGTGCGCGGGCCGGGGCCGGGCGCGTAGACGCCGCCCGCCGAGGAGAGGAACACGACGCGGGTGGCGGGGCTCAGGGTGCGGACCGTCTCGCAGACGTTGACGACCAGCGACAGGGTCTCCACGACGTCGGCCTCCGGCTCGTCCGCCGACGGGACCGGGAAACGGCCCCCGGCGGCGATCACCACCGCGTCGGCGCCCCGGGCGAGGACGGCCGGCAACTCCTTCGCCCCCTCGCCCCGCACGAACCGCAGCGGATCCCGCCCGCGCAGCGCGTACGGATCGGAACGCCCGATCACGGTCGCGTCCCACCCCCGGTCCACGGCCCCGAAGGCGAGCGCGCTTCCCAGGAATCCGGCGCCTACGACGGCGACCCGCGTGAGTGAAGTCATGGTCATCCGGTCCTCTCCTGTGACACAGGCTCTGACCCATCCGTTGTCCGTTCGGCGCGGCGGGACCCCGCGGGAGCGCACGGGTTAACCCGGGTGCCGTAGCCGGGAACCCGATGTGAACTCGATCGGCCGATACGGATGTACGACCGGCCCCGGCCCGGGAAAGGCTGGCCACACCCCCTCACGCGTCCCCTGGAGCCCCGCATGCGCGTAGTCCTGGCGGTCCTGCCCGTGAAAGCGCACCTCAACGCGGTGATCCCGCTCGCCTGGGCCCTGCGCGCCGCCGGGCACGAGGTCGTGGTCACCGGCGACTGGGGCCCGGAGCGCGAGGCGGCCCGGCACATCGAGGGGGCGGGCCTCACCGCCGTACCGCTCGGCGGCGAGGGCGACATCTCGCCCGTACGGCCCGGCGCCCACAACGAGTCCGGCTTCCTGGCCCTGGACCCCGACTCCGACGACCCCCGCGAGTGGGGCCGCTTCCACGAGGCGCTGCGGTTCCTGTGCACCGAGGTGTACGCGCCGGACGTCCCCCTCGGCGAACGGCACGGCCTGCTGCGGAAACTCGTCGCGTTCACCGGCGCCTGGCGGCCCGACCTCGTCCTGTGGGACATGCTCATGTTCCCCGCGCCGGTCGCCGCCCGGCTCTGCGGCGCCGCCCACGGCAGGCTGGTCTGGGGCACGGACACCGTCGCCCTGCTGCGCGACCGGCTCCTCGCGGCCGGCCCGGGGCCGGACCCCGGCGCCGACTGGCTCGGACGGCTGCTCGCGCCGTACGGACTGGAGTTCACCGCCGCGACCCTCCTCGGGGACTGGTCCGTGGACCTCAGCCGCCCCCACCCGTACCCCGCGCACGGCACGACCGTCCCCGTCCGCCGCATCCCCTACGGCGGACCCGCCGAGCTCACCCCCTGGCTCCACGAACCCCCGGCCCGCCCCCGGGTCGTCCTCACCCTCGGCACGACCCGGCAGGAGATCCGCCTGCCCGAGACGGCCTTCCCGCTCGGCGACGTCCTGCGCGCCTGTTCAGATCTCGACATCGACCTCCTCGTCACCCTGACGCCCGACCAGCTCTCCGGTCTCGCCCCGTACCCCGCCAACGTCCGGCCCGTCGGATACGTTCCCTTCGACCACCTTCTCCCGTCCTGTTCCGCGATCGTCCACCAGGGCGGGCGTGGCACCTTCGCCACGGCCGCCGCCTGCCGGGTTCCGCAGATCGTCGTACCGCAGCCACTGTGGGACGAGGCGGCCACCGCCCGCCAGGTCGCCGCGTACGGCGCCGGACTCGCCCTCGACCTGGCCAGGCTCGACGGGGAGGCCCTGTGCAAGGCGCTCGTGCGCGTCCTCGAAGAACCCGGCTTCCGGGAGGGCGCCGAGCTGCTGTACGACGATCTGGCCGCCGACCCGCCGCCGACGGCCTGCGTGCCCCGCCTGGAGGAGCTGACCGCGATGCACCGCGCCTCATGACCGGCGCCCACTACCTCGTCTGCCCGGCGGGCATCCCCAACTACGGCGACGAGGTCATCGCCGCGACCTGGCTGCGCCACCTCGCCGAGACCGCCCCCGGCACGGACGTCGTCGTCGACTGCCTCTACCCCGGGACCGCCGCCGCCCACCTCGCCGGCCTCCACCCCCGCGCCCGCTTCACGAACACGCTGTGGAACCTCTGCCTGAGCCTGTGGCCCGAGACCGATCCGGCGGCCGTCTGCGCGTGGATGACGGACGCCGTACGCGCCCCCGGCCTCGGCGATCTGTACGGGGCCCGGGTGATCCACCTCGCGGGCGGCGGCTATCTCAACGCGATCTGGCCGTACTTCGCCGGGCTCCCGGCGGGCATCGTGACCGTCGCGCGGGCGAGCGGGGCACGGACGGCGGCGACCGGGCAGGGGCTGTGGCCGCCGGCTGACGAGACCGGGCTGACCCGGTCGTTCCTCGACCGCTTCGACGTCGTCGACGTACGGGACGCGGCCTCCGCCGAGTTCGCGGGGCTGTCCCCTCAAGGGGAGTACTGCGACGACGTGTTCCTCGGCCTCGGGCCTCAACTCCTGCGCACACAAGGGGAGGTGCCGGAGGTCATGGTGAGCGTCCAGTCCCTGCTGGCCGACAACTCGCCCGAGGACACGGCCCGTTACGTCGCCGAGGTGCTGCGGGCGTGGGGTGCCACGGACGTCGGGCTGCTGGAGTGCTCGCCGCGGCAGGACCGGGACGTGCTGGACGCCGTCGAGAAGGAGGTGCCCGGCGTGCGCCGGTACGGACTGGACGACGTCCTCACGAACGGGCTGCCCGCACGGGCCGGTCAGCGCTGGCTCGGGACGCGGTTCCATCCGCATCTGGTGGCGGCTGCCGCAGGGGCGTACGGGGTGGGGCTGGTCGTGGGGGACGGGTACTACGGGACCAAGCATCAATCCCTGCTCGACGCCGGGTCCGGGTGGGGTCTTGTGCGCGCGCCCGAGGTCCCCCCGCCGCCCAACTCCGGTGGTTTCAGCGGAGATCGGCTGGCGGAACTGCGTGCCGCCAAGCTGGCCGTCGCCGAGCGCGTGTACGGACGGGGCTGACGATGGACCTCCTGCTCATCGGCCTCTCCGCGTTCGCCCGGCGCAGGGTGCTGCCCGCCGCCGCGAGCCTGCCGGGCATCACGGCCGTCGACATCGCCAGCCGCCACGCGACACCGGACGACGCGGCCGGGCTGCCCAAGTCGCGCTCGCTGTACGGGGATTGGCGCAAGGCCCTCGCCGAGTGCCCGCCGGGGCTGGCGTACGTGTCGCTCGTCAACGCCGAGCACGCCGAGGCCGTACGGGAGGCGCTGGAGCGGGGCTGGCACGTCGTCGTCGACAAACCCGCGCTCCACGACCCTGACGGGGTACCGGAGTTGGTGGAGCTGGCCCGGCGGTCGTCGCTCGTGCTGGCCGAGGCGACCTGTTACGCGTTCCACCCTGTGTTCTCCGTCGTCCGGGAGCTCGCGGCGGACGCGACCAAGGCGGTGGCCGTCTTCACGCCGCCCGTGCCGGCGGGGGACTTCCGGCACGACGCCGTGCGCGGCGGCGGGGCGCTGCTCGACACCGGGCCCTATCTCGCCTCTCTGGGGCGGGTGTTGTGGGGGTTGGAGCCGCAGGAACTGAGCGTCGTGGTGGGGGACCGGGCGGGGGACGGGGCCGTGCTGTCGTACAGCGTGCTCGGGCGGTACCCGGGCGGGCGGGCCGTCGTCGGGCACTTCGGGTTCACCAGCGTCTACCGGAACACGCTCCAACTGATCGGCTCGCGGGCGGCAGTTGATGTCGAGCGGCCGTTCTCGATGCCGCCAGGGCAGGAAACGGCGGTCTCGGCGCGGGACGGTGCGGGGGAGCGTGTGCTGCGGGTGCCGCCCGCCGACAGCATGGCGCTGTTCCTGGACGCGGTCCTGCGCGCCGCGCGCACGGAGGCCCGGGCGTTCGACGAGGCCATGCTCGCCGACGCCCGCGCACTCGGGCGGCTCGTGCGAGCCGCGGACTAGGGGCGGTAGTTGGGCGGATAGACCTGATAGCCCGGGTCGGCGCTGGCGGGCCAGTCGCAGTATCGGCCGTGCGCGTTGAAGTTCAGGCCCGACGGACAGGAGTGGAGCACGGCCACCCCCGCTCTGCACTCGACGTAGAACTGCACGCCTTGGGGGTAGGAGTAGAGGCCGTCCGGGGCGCCGTAGCAGTAGTCGCTCGGCAGCGCGGACGACGGCGAGGCGGCTCCCAGCACGAACGCGAGGGCGCCGGCGGTCGCGGCGACTGTGGCACAGAGGGCACGGATCTTCATGCCGGGACAACGACCGCCCGCACCGGGCGACACGCCCTTTACGGCTGTGCGAATCCTGTGTCTGCTCCTGTCGATCGGCAGGCAATGGAATTCCCCGCACAGGTTGAAAAGCGGCCCCCGTCGTTAAAGTGCCGTTCTCGAGACGATGAGAATTCTCTTGGAGGGGGCCGAATCGGGAAGGTCCGCGCGGGGCTTGGCGAACACTGCTGTGCATGGCTACGACAGTCCCCGCGCCGACCGCGCCCCTGCGGCGCGCCCCCTGGCGCTCCCCCTCCGACCAGCCCGCATACGCACGACCGGCGCTGCTGGGCCTCCTCGCGCTCGCCGCCGTGCTCTACACGTGGGGCATCGACCACAGCTCGTACCACGCGTTCTACGCGGACGCCGCGCGCAGCATGTCGGAGAACTGGAAAGCGTTCTTCTACGGCTCGTTCGACCCCGGGAATTCCATCACTCTCGACAAACTCCCCGGATTTCTCTGGCCGCAGGCGCTGTCCGCACGCGTCTTCGGATTCCATCCGTGGGCGCTGGTCCTCCCTCAGGTGATCGAGGGCATGGTGAGCGTGCTCGTGCTGCACCGGCTCGTGTCCCGGTGGGCCGGCGCGAACGCGGCGCTCGTCGCCTGCACGGCCTTCCTGCTGACGCCGGTGTCGGTCGGGCTGTTCCGCACGGCTGTCGAGGATCCGGCGTTCACGCTGTGCGTGCTGCTCGCGGCGGAGGCGACGCAGCGGGCCGCGCGGGACGGGCGTGCGCGGACGCTGGTCGTCGCGGGGGTGTGGGTCGGGGTCGGGTTCCAGAGCAAGATGCTGGAGGCGTGGGCGGTGCTGCCCGCGCTGGCTGTCGTGTATCTGGTGTCGGCGCCGATTCCCTTGCGGCGGAGGGTGGTTCACCTCGGGGTGGCCGGGGTCGTGATGGCCGCTGTGTCGGTGTCGTGGATGGTGGCGGTGACGTTGGTGCCGGCGAAGGACCGGCCCTATGTGGACGGGACGACCGACAACTCCGCGTTCAGCATGGTGGTCGGGTACAACTTCCTGAACCGGTTCTCCTCATTGGGGATCAGCGCGGCTTCCACGGGGAGTGTGAGCGGGACTCAGGGGGGTGGGCATCGGGCGGGTGACGCGGGGATGGGTGCCGGTTCCGGTTCTGGTGCGGCTGCGCGTGCAGGTGCTCGTGCTTTCGGCGGTGGCGCTCAAGGGAGGAGGCCGGGCGGCCAGGGGCAGGACGGCTGGGCGAAGATGTTCGGGACCTCGCTCGCCTCGCAGACCGGGTGGCTGTATCCGTTCGCGGCGGTGTGTGCCGTATGCGGGCTGGTGTGGAGCCGGGGACGGCCGCGTACCGACGGGCTGCGTGCCGGGTTCCTGCTCTGGGGGACCTGGCTGGCGACGTTCTTCCTGGTGTTCAGCGCGGGGAGCGTGGGGGGCCACACGTACTACATGGGCGTGATCGCGGTGCCGCTGGCCGCGTTGACGGGCGGCGGCACCGTCGTGATGTGGCGGGCGTACCGGGCCGGTGGGCGGCGGGCGTGGGCGTTGCCGGGGGCGGTGGCGGCGACGACGGTGTGGAGCACGTATCTCGCGGCGGAGTTCAGTTCGTTCCTGCCATGGTTGGCGCCGGTCGTGACGATGCTGGGTGCGGCGGCCGTCATCCTGCTGGCGGTGGGGCGTCCCGGTGGCGGGCCGGGGTGGTTCGGTGGGTCGTCGGGTGGGCGGTTCGGCGGGCGCCTCGCTCTCGCCGGGCTCGCCACCGCCCTCGCCGCCGTGCTGATCGCGCCGGGCGCGTGGGTGGCGCAGGTGTTCACCCCCTCGTACCGCAGTACCGGTATGGGCGCGGTCGGGCCGTCCGACACCCGGGGTGGACGCGGGGCGCCGGGGACCTTCGTGTCGGCGGGCGGCCGGACGGACCGGCTGCCGTGGGGCGACGGCATGGGCGGGCACGCGGACGGACGCACGGGCGGGCGTACGGGCGGACTGATGGGTGGACTGATGGGGGACGCCGTACGTGCCGCAGGCCCCGGCTTCGGCGGGATCAGCTCGGACGGTGGACTCACCGCCTCCCAGCGGGAGTTGCTCGCCTATACGACCGCCCGCCAGGGCTCGGCGCCGTACGTCTTCGCCACCACGGACTGGAGCGCCGCGTCCCCGTACATCCTCGCCACCGGAGCGCACGTGCTGCCGCTCGGCGGGTTCAGCGGCCGGGTGCCGTTCCCGACGGAGGCGGGGTTCCGGCGGCTCGTGGGGGCGGGTGAGGTCCGGTACGTCGTGGTGGGGGGCGCCGGTCGTGGGGTGAGCGGGGTGACGGCCGCGACGCGGATCACGCGGTGGGTCCGGTCGGCCTGCGTGCCGGTCCCGGTGTCCGACTACGGCGGTTCGGACACCGGGCAGACGCTGTACCACTGCGCGCGAGCTTAGGCCGGTTCGGGTGAGTTCGCGGCCGTCTCGTCACCGGCCGAAGAGGTGATGGTGTGGGGGAGGCCGGGCTTACCGGTGCGAGGGCTCTGCCACGCCGGCCTGCTGGGGCACGTGGGCGTCCGGGTGGGGGCCCGGGTAGACGGAGAAGCGCAGGTACGTCGTGACGTCGCCGCGGCGGCGTCCCGTCCGGAAGCTGACGAGTTCCTGCAAGCCCGTGAACGTGTCCAGCGGCTGGGGTGCCAGGGAGTCGACGAGCGCCCGGTAGGGGCCGGTGGGTACCCCCTCCTCCAGCAGGACCGCCTCGACCCGGCGGGTCGCTTCCCGTTCGTTCTCGCACAGGTCCGGCATCCGCAGGTAGGTGCTCGCCTCGTCGGCCCGGTCCGCGCCGCCCCGGAACGCCAGACAGGTCAACGGGGCCTCGCCTCCCGTGTCGTGGTGCGGACCGGCGAGTATGCGGAACACCTGGGACGCGCGGAGCGGATCGTGGGCCCGTGCGGTCGAGGCGACGGCGTCGAGGGTGTCCAGGTCCGCTTCGTGATGCCGGTAGTAGATCTTGGCCCGCGCCTCAGGTGCGTCGGACAGGTCCAGGGCGAAGAATTCGAGCTCCCTGTCACCGGGGAGCGCTCCGTGGGCCCGTGCCGTGGTCCGCCACGCGGTGCCCATGTCAAGCCGCTCCATGGCCTGCCCGATCACGGCCTCGCGCCTGCGGTGATCCCACGGGTAGAGCCCGAAGTACGCCTTGAGGGTCAGCCCTTCGCCGGGCCGCCAGGCCAACGCGTGCCACAGGGGCGCGGGTTCGTGGCCGGTGTCGCCGAGGAAGACGTCCTCGACGCTCAGGTACCGGTCGAGGCCGGCACCCGGCCGGCCCGCCAGGGCCCGGGTCACTTCCCTGGCGGTGTCCGTGGGCCGGGGGGAGCGGAATCCGGCGTCGAAGAGGATCCGCAGTTCCGGGTGGGCTCCCGACCAGTTGACCGACAGTTCGGCGGGGAAACCGTCCGCCGCGACGTACGACGGCGTGCGGCAGGCGCGTCCGACGGGGGCGTCGAACCAGTCGGCGAGTATCTCCCGCAGGAGCGATTCCGTCCGTCTCGCGCCGTCGCGGGGAAGGCGGAGCGCCTGTGCCGCGGCGGCCCACTGGTGGCAGACGAACGAGCCGAAGGAGTGGTCGCCCGCGTCGAACGTTCCGTACCGGAGGGTCCTCGTCATGGTTCATTCGCCTTTCTCTGCGGTGATCAGGTGGAGTACGTCGTCGACGTGTTCTTCGTGCGTGCGGTGCGCGAGCACGCACAGGCGGATCAGCTGCCGGCCCGCGACGGTGGTGCTGTGCACGACCGACCGGCCGTCGGCGTTGACGCGGTCGAGGAGACGCCGGGTCGCGGCGTCGGCGGCGAGCCGCGCCGCTTCGCCGGGACGCTCCGGCCGGACCGCGAAGGCGACGGCGGTCAGCTCGGGCCGCCAGGGGACGTCGAGGTGCGGGACGGCGCTCAGCGTGCGGTGGACGCGGGCCGCGAGGTCGAGCTTCTCGTCGAGGGCGTCCCGGAATGCGGACAGCCCGTACAGGTGCAGCGGGAGCCAGACCCTTACGCCCCGGTTCTCCCGGCTCAGCTCGATGCCGCGCCGGGCGTAGTCGGGGAGGGCGTCCGACGCGCCGACGTCCTGGAGGGTGTGGGCCGATCCGTCGTGCGCGTCCTGGAGGCGCCCCGGTTCCCGGACGACGAGAGCGCCGGTGCCGAACGGCAGGAACAGCGCCTTGTGGGGGTCCAGGGTCACCGAGTCCGCCCGCTCGATGCCCGCCGTGCGCTCACGGCCCCGTCCGGTGAGCCGGAAGAAGCCGCCGTAGGCCGCGTCCACGTGGAACCAGAGGTCCTCGCGGGCGGCCAGGTCCCCCGCGCCCGGCAGCGGGTCGATGGCTCCGGTGTCCGTGGTTCCCGCCGTCGCGACCAGCAGGAACGGCCGCAGTCCCGCGGCGCGGTCGGCGCGTATCCGCTCCGCCGCCGCGCGCAGGTCCATCCTCAGGTGCTCGTCGACCGGTACGACGCGGACGTTGCGCTGCGGTATCCCGGCGATGCGGGCGGCCTTCGCGACGGAGTAGTGCGCCTGCTCGCTGACGTAGAGGGTGCCCCGTCCGATGTCCTCCCCCAGCCGGTCGTGACGGGCTGTCACCAGGGCGGAGAGGTTGGCCATGGAGCCGCCGGTGGTGAGGACGCCCGAACTGCCGGGCGGAAGGCCGCAGACGTCGCGCGCCATCCAGCGCAGGACGCCTTCCTCCAGGGCGGTGAGGGCGGGGGCCGCGGCGGCCAGGGTGCCGTAGCGGTTCACGGCCCTGGTGAAGAACTCGGCGAGAGCCGACGCGTAGAGACCGCCGCCGGGCAGGGCGGCCAGCAGCCGAGGGCCGGCGGTCTCGATCGCGTTCTCGGCGGCTGTGCCGAGCCGGTCCATGAGCCCGCCCAGCGGGGTGCCGTCCTGCGGGGGTGCCGCCAGGAACGCGTCCGTCAGCTCTCTCTCGGTGTCGGGAGCGGTCCCGTCGTGCGCCGGCCGGAGATCTCGCGCCGCGAGGAACGCGGTGACCTGGCGCGTCACCGTGTCCGCCATGGCGGACATCTCGGCCCGGCCGGGTTCGAACGGAGAAGAGTTGTCGATCTTCATGATGATCAGGATGTCTCGTCCCGCGACGCGGGTGCGAGCAGATCCGGCCAGCTTTTCCATGGGTTCGCGTCACCGGTTTGACAGGTGACGATCCTGCCTGTCAGGCTCCTTGGGTGGCCGCCGCCGGGCGGCCCTGGGTGGACAGAAGGAGGCAGGCGCGTGAACGTCTACGACCGGCTCTTCATCGGAGGGTCCTGGGTGAAGCCGAGCGACCCGTCCCTCCTCGACCTCGTCTCACCGCACGACCGGTCGCCGATCGGCCGCGCGGCCCAGGCGCGGCCGGCGGACATCGACCGCGCGCTGTCCGTCGCGCGGACCTCGTTCGACGCGGGAATCTGGCGCACCACCCCGCCCGTACGGCGGATCGCGCTCCTGCGCCGGTTCAACGCGCTGCGCGAGGAGCAGGCGGAGCGGATCGCGCGGCTGATCACGCTGGAGAACGGATCACCGCTCTGGTTCACCCGCGCCGGACAGTCCGGCCTGACCCGGCAGGCGAACGCCTACCTGAGGGCGGCTCAGGAGTTCGCCTGGGAGGAGGCGGTGGCACCATCCGACCCTGCGTCACCGGTCCGAGGGGTGATTCGCCGGGTGCCGGTCGGCGTCGTCGCGGCCGTGATCCCGTGGAACTCCCCGTTCTCCTCGGCCACCTCGAAGATCATCCCGGCGTTGCTGGCCGGCAACTCCGTGGTCCTCAAGGTGTCCCCGGAGAACTCGCTGAGCATGGGCTTCCTGGCCGAGCTGCTGGAGCGTACGGGGCTGCCCGAGGGCGTCGTCAGCGTCCTGCCCGCCGACCGGGACACCAGCGAACACCTGGTGTCGCACCCCGAGGTCGACAAGATCGCCTTCACCGGCTCGACCCGGGCCGGCCGCCGCATCGCCTCGATCGCGGGGGAGCGGCTCAAGCGGGTCAGCCTGGAACTCGGCGGCAAGTCCGCCGCCGTCGTCCTGCCGGACGCCGACCTCGGCGAGACCGTCGCGGGCCTGAAGTCCGCCGCCCTGCTCAACAACGGCGAGTCGTGCATCGCGCAGACCAGGATCCTCGCGCCGCGCGGCCGGTACGAGGAGGTCGTCACCGCCGTGAAGGACCTGGTCGAGTCGCTGAAGGTGGGTGACCCGAACGACCCCGACACCTTCATCGGCCCCCTGGTGGGCCCCGACCAGCAGCAGCGGGTGCGCACCTACATCCGGCTCGGCATCGAGGAGGGCGCCCGGCTGGTCACGGGCGGCCCGCAGATCCCCGAGGGCCTGGAGCGGGGCACCTACGTCACCCCCACCGTCCTCGCCGACGTCGACAACGCGATGCGCGTCGCACGGGAGGAGATCTTCGGCCCGGTCCTGGTCGTCATCCCCTACGACGACGAGGACGACGCCGTACGCATCGCCAACGACTCCCCGTACGGCCTGTCCGGCGGCGTCTGGTCCCGCGACGAGGAGCACGCCCTGGCGGTCGCCCGCCGCCTGCGCACCGGAACCGTCACGGTCAACGGCGCTCCCCTCACCTTCGACGGCCCGTTCGGCGGCTTCAAGGACAGCGGGATCGGCCGCGAGTACGGCCCGGTGGGGCTCGGCACCTACACCGAGTACCAGACCATCACCTGTTGAACGGGTGACCGCTGCCGATAGTGCCGCGTGCGCCCGGCCCACCCCTGACCGAAAGGTACGAGACCGTGCGATCCACCACCGCTCCAGCGGCGGCGCCCGTCGCTCCAGGCCGCATCCCCCTCCTCGGGCACCTGCCGCAACTCGCCGCCGGACGGGCGGGATTCCTCCAGTCGGTCAGGGCGCGGGGCGACATCGTCACGATCTTCCTCGGCACGCGGCCGGTGTATGTCCTGAACTCGCCGGAGGCGGTCCACGACGTCCTCGTGACACAGAGCGGGAAGTTCGGCAAGGGACTGCTCTTCGACGTCGCCAGACCCTTCATCGGCAACGGCATCATCACCTCCGGACGAGACGTGCACCGACACCGGCGCCGCGTGCTCCAGCCCGCCTTCCGGCGCGACGCCGTCGCCGCGTACGTCGGCACGATGACCGACGTCACCGAGGAACAGGTCGCGGCCTGGCGCCCGGGCGAGGTGATCGCCATGGACCGGGCGATGCGCCGGATGGCGACGGCCACGCTCGTCGCGACCCTGTTCAGCGGGGAACGCCCGGACGGGGCCGAGGCCATGGCGGAACTGGGGGAGCGGGTCGCCGAGCACCTGACCACGGTGATGCGCGGAGTCTTCGTGGGCACGGTCCTGCCCGCGCCGATCGCGTCCTCGCCCGCGTTCGGCCACCGCCGGTACCTGTCCGCCGCCGCGGCTCTGCGCGACCTCGCGGACACTGCCGTCCGGCAGGCCCGGCAGGACCCCACCGACCGCGGTGACCTGCTGTCGGTCATGCTCGCGGGCGCCGGGGGAGGACTGAGCGACGAGGCGGCCCGCGACGAGTTGCTGTCCCTGCTCATGGCCGGCGCCGAGACCACGTCGACCACCCTCTCCTGGGCCCTGCACGAACTCGGCCGGCGACCGCGGAGCGCGGACCGCATCAGGGCCGAGCACGCGGCCCTGCCCGCCGGCGCCCTGCCCGGCGCGGCGACGCTTCCCTTCACCGACCGGTTCCTGCGCGAGGTACTCCGGCTGCACCAGCCCAACTGGCTGCTCATGCGGCGCGCCCTGGAACCGGCGCGGGTCTGCGGGACCGGCCTTCCGCGGGGCGCCGAGATCATCTACAGCGCGGCGGCGATGCACCGCGACCCCGCGTACTTCCCCGACCCCCTGCGGTTCGACCCGGACCGCTGGCTCGACCCCGCCCAGCGGGAGATCCCGCCGGGCGCCTACATCCCGTTCGCCCTGGGCAACAGGAAGTGCATCGGGGACTTCTTCGCGATGACCGAGATGCTGGTCGTCCTCTGCTCGGTCGTGTCGCGATGGCGACTGCACCCCGTCCGCGGGCACCGGGTCCGGCCGGTGGCCCAGGCCCAGATACGGCCGAACGCGCTGCCCATGCTCGTCTCGCCCCGGGCCGCCCGATGAACCACTGCCCGCTGCCCTTCCCCAGCCGGGTCAGCCCGGACCTGCCGGCCGCCCACGACCGGCACCTCGCCTGGCCGAAGTCCTTCGGATTCCTGTCGACGGAAGCGGAGGAGAAACACCACCTCAAGGGCCAGTTCCCGCTGATCGCGGCCATGTTCTACCCGAACGCGACCGGCGGCGAACTGGACATCGGAGTCGACCAGCAGAGCTGGTACTTCCTCTTCGACGACGCGCTCGACGAAGCGTGGGGCCACTCCCCCGACCGGGTACGTCACCTCGTCGGACTCGTCGAGGAGGGCATCACCGGCGAGGCGGGCCCGCTGCCCCTGGCCGGTGCCTTCGCCGACATGCGGCGGCGCAGCTGCCGGGCGATGCCCCAGGACTGGATACGCCGGTCCGCGGCCCACTGGTCCTCCTACCTCCGCCACCACGTCGACGAGGCCCGCAGCCGGCACTCCGGCACCCCCCTGCCGCTGAGCACGTACCTGCGCGTGAGGCGCCACACCATCGGCGTGGCACCGGTCATCGACCTCGCCGAACGCCTGTCCTCCTGCGTCCTCCCGGACCACCTGTACGCGCTGCCCCACCTGTCGGTCATGCGGGAGATGACGAAGACCTTCATCATCTGTGACAACGACATCGTCTCCCTGGACAAGGACGCCGCACTCGGCGAGCAGAACAATCTCGTGCTGTGCCTGGAACGGGAACACGGCCTGTCCCGTCCGGAAGCGACCGACAGGGCCGTTCGACGCCGGCGGGAATCCCTGCGGCTTTTCACACTCGCCCACCAGGCCCTGCTCGACACGGCCCACGACCCGGCCGAACGTGACCTGCTGGAGCGCTACTGCACGCAAGCGCTCCGGACCACCCTGCGCGGCGCCCACGACTGGCACCACACGTCGACGCGCTACCACCCGCACGACAGCTGAGGGGAACCCGACATGAAGAAGACGGAGCTGTTCACCCGTACCGACAACCCCCGCCCCACCCCGACGCGCACCGGGAGAACCCCGCGCTCACCGCTCGCCCCCTACGTACTGGACCACCTGCCCGCCGACCTGGACGCCGTAGCCCACGGCCGCGTCACCTACGGGGAACTGGCGGCGAAACAGCGCGGCGTCCTGCACGCGCTCGACGACGGCACCCCCCTGGCCACCGACGCCCCCTCGGCCGCCCTGGTCCAGCTCGACCTGCTCTTCATGCTGAACGGCTACCTGCCGGCCGGCCCGGCGGCGTTCCCCCGCCCCCTGCTGGACGCCATCGCGGCCCAGTGCGCCCGGTTCCCCGCACTGGACCCCTACCTGAGCTACGAGACGCTCATCGACGTCAACTGCGCCGAATGGGACCGCACCGGAGACATCAGGGTCTTCTCCGAAGGCGGGCTCGGGCTGCTGGAACGCGACTTCTACCTCGGCCACCACCTCGCGGAGCCACCCGCGCGGATCGCGTTCGAGCTGCTGCGCGCGCTGGTCCTGGAGCCCGGCGCCGTGGGCACGGCCGCCCTCCTCGAAGAGGCGCTTCGCTGCCTGGACGACTTCCGCTCCCACATGGTCCAGTACGGCAGGCTCCCTACCGGGGCGTTCCACGCGTTCCGCCGCTACCACATGAGCTACCCGGGCGGCCCTCGCGGGGCGAGCGGCGCGTTCATGCCGAGCGTGCAACTGCTGGAACTGGTCCTGCTGCCGCCCACCCCGCAGTACGGCGTCTACCTCGACCAGTCCCTGCCCTACTTCCCGACCTGGTCCAGAACCCTGGTCACCGAGTGGCGCGCCCTGTCCCGCAAGGGCGACAACGTCGTGGACGCGGTGCTCGACGGCCGGCTGAAGCTCGACGACCGCGCCGCCACCGCCCTCCTGCGGGTGATCGACACGTTCACGGACTTCCGCATGGTGCACCTCGGCGTCACCAGGAAGGCGCTGCCCGAGGCGTTCGCCCCCGACGCGAAGCCGACCCGCAAGGCCATCGCCGCCCTCAGCGGCGAGCGGGACGTCCTCGGCGAGGGCGACCCGGGCACCTCGGGATTCAGCGTGCAGGGCGTCCTGACGAACGCTGTGTACCGGCTTCTCGCGGCCCGCCGTAGCCTCACCGAGTTCTTCGACTGACCCCACCGAGGGAGAACACCCCATGTCCGCATTCCAGGTCGCCGTCGTGGACGCCTTCGGCACCTCGCACCGCTACGTCGACGCCTTCGCCGCGGCCGGCGGCGAGGTCGTCCACGTCCACAGCACCCCCGGCCTCCTGCCGGGAGTCGCCCCCGTCGACCCGGCACGCTTCAGCCACACCTTCCACCACGAGCCCGACCTCGACGCCCTGACCAGGAAACTGGCGGCCCTGCACCCGCGCGCGGTCCTGCCCGGCCGCGAGTCCGGGGTGGAACTCGCCGACGCCCTGTCGGAGCGCCTGGGCCTGCCGACCAACGGCACGGCGCTCAGCGCGGGACGCCGCGACAAGTACGTCCAGATCGAACTCCTCAGAGCGGCGGGCGTACCCGCGGCGCGCCAGCTCCGCACCGACGACGAGGACCGGCTGCGCACCTGGCACACCGCCCTGGGCCGGACCGCCGTGGTCAAACCCCTGCGCGGAGCCCTCGGCCACGGAGTGACGTTCTGCGACACCCCCGAGGACTCGGCCGCCGCCCTCAAGGCCCTCAGGAACACCGTCTCCGCCTTCGGCGAGCCGATCACCGAGATCGTCGCCCAGGAGTACCTGATCGGCGCCGAGTACATCGTCAACACCGTGAGCTGCGACGGCGTCCACCACGTCACCGACGTCTGGAGCACCGACCGCGTCACGGCCAACGGCGTGCGCGACCTCGTCGTCGCCCAGGTCCTGCTCCGCTCCGACGACCGGTCCGTCACCCGACTCGTCCCGTACGCCCGCCAGGTCCTGGACGCCCTCGGCGTCCGCTACGGCCCCGCCCACCTGGAGATCAAGCTCACCCCCGACGGCCCCCGGCTGGTGGAGGCCGGCGCCCGGCCGTCCGGCCTGCCCTACCACGTCGCGGACGCCATCGGCGAGGGCCAGCTGGAGTGGGCCGTCGACGCGTACGTCCGCCCGGACCGCTTCCTCGCGCGAGCCGGTACGCCGTACGACCGCAGGACCGCCGCCGCCTGGGCGGCCCTGGTCTCCCCGGCCTCCGGCCGCCTCGTCGCCTACCGCGCCCTCGACGAGGTCCGCGCGCTGGAGAGCCTGCGCGAGCTGACCGTCCTGGTCCGGCCCGGGGAGGACATCGTGGCCACCACGTGGGACCTCGCCTATCCCGCAGTCCTGAGCCTGCGCCACCCCGTCGAGGCGGTGCTGAGACGGGACCTGAACACGCTGCGGTATCTGGACGGGGCGGGGATGTACGAGATCGCTCCGCACGTCACCGCAGGGAACGCGCTTCCGTGAGGAACGTGTCCAGCACCCCGTCCGCCACCCGGACCGGGCCCTGCGGGCGGGTCTCGCCGGGGATCGTCTGGATGGCACCGGCACGGGTGGCGAGGCTGGACGCCTCGGTGAACAGGCGTTGTGCTTCGGGCTCGTCGGCGGCGAGGCGGGCCGTCAGGGCGTCCAGGGTTTTCTCGAAGGCCGGTCCCCAGAGGCGCAGCGCGTTCAGCCAGGGAGTGCAGTCGGCGACAAATCCCGGGTCTGTCACGCCGGTTGCGATGCGGTCGGGGGTGGCGGTGAGGAGTTGGGCGTACGGGCGGAGGGCGCGTAGGGCGGCGTCTTTGGCGCCGGTTGCCCAGGCGGTGCGGAACTCGCCGAGTTTCGCGGCCAGTTGGGGAGCCTGGGGTTGCCAGGGTGCCGCGCCGAACGTCGGGGCCAAGTGCTCGACGTCGAAGAACGCCAAGAGGGCTTCTACGGTGACCGGGTCACCGTTCGCGAGGTACGCGGCGGCGGCCCGCCAGGCCCGCTGGGCGTCGTAACCCGCGTCGTTCCAGGCGAAGTCGGCGCCCCCGAAGAGGGCCACCTTGCTGGCCGCCGCCTGGTTCATGGGGTTGAGGACCAGGCCCGACAGCTGGGCGTGCAGGCCCGGTTCGCGTGCGGAGTAGGGGGCGAGGAGGAGGCGGCCCTCGGCCTGGCCGTAGTCGTTGACGGGGTAGTTGTCCCACAGGAACACCTTGCGGCCCCACACCGCAGCCGCGCGCGACGCGTCCTGGACGGTGATGCGGGGCGGGACCGTGTCGGTGCCCGTCCACATCACCTCGACGCGGGGGTCCAGTTGCTCGCGGATCGTCCTCTTGTAGGGGGTGTCCGTGACGTCGCCGTACTCGGTCGGGACCATCTGGAGCGGCTGCGTTCCGGGGCGGGCGGCGAGGAACTGCCGTTGCAGGGAGTTCAGCAGAGCGACCTGCGCCCGCGCCGCCGACTGCTGCGAGGGCGCTCCGTACGCCGTCCGGTCGGCCGTGCAGTTCCAGCGCGTGTAGCTGATGTCGTCGAGCGGCACGGAGAAGCTGCGCACCCCGAGGTCGTACACGGCCTGGAGCTTGGCCTGAAGGGCGGCGCGGTCGGCGGCCGAGCTGTAGCAGATGGAGACGCCGGGGGAGAGGGCGAAGGTGAAGCGGACGTGGTGGTCGCCGGCCTGACGCACCAACTCACCTAGCTGGGCGAGGAGTTGGGGAGGGTACGGGTCGCGCCAGCGCTCCCGGTGGTAGGGGTCGTCCTTCGGCGCGTACAGGTACGTGTTCATCTTCAGCGCGCCGTAGAAGGCGAGTTGGTCGAGGCGCTCCGCGTGCGTCCACGGGCTGCCGTAGAAGCCCTCGATCGCGCCGCGCAGCGGCATCAGCGGGTGGTCGACGACGGATACGGCCGACAGGGCGGTGCCGGAGGCGAGTTGGCGCAGGGTCTGCGCGGCGTAGTACGTCCCGCTCGCGTCCGCGCCCGCGAGGACCACCGTGCCCCCGCCGGGCGCGGCGCGGGAGGCGAGTGCGTAGCCCTCGGCGGGGAGGGTGGCCGGCACCTGTCCGCCCGTTGCGCGGAGGGCGTCGGCGATCCGGGTGTCCTGGATGCCGCCGATCACCACCGTGAGGTCGCTGGGGTCAACTCCCGTGGCGGGCAAGGGGGCTTCGTCGATGTCCGTGGCGCCTGCCGCGCGCAGGACGGAGACGACGAGGTCGCGGGTGGGCCGGTCCTGCTGTCCGGCGGTGCGGAGGTGGACCCGGGGCGGGACGGTCAGGGAGGCGCCGTTGGCCGTCAACTGCTGGGGATGCGGGGTGACGTGGGGGAGAGCGGCGCCGGTCGCCGACGCCGGCGGGGGTGCGGCGAACACGCAGGACGCGACGAGCGCCGCGACGGTCAGTCTGAGGCCCATGCCGTTCCCTCCTACCAGGCCAGCGAGGTCGAGGCGGCACAGCTACGGCGCCCGGTCACGGACACCGCCTCCAGTTCGAGCGTCGTCACCGAGTCACCGCCCCGGTCCAACGGCGACACGCAGTACGCGCCGTCGTACGTCCGCCCCAGCCACCGCCGCCCCCCGGAAGTGCGCCGGAAGACGTCGTACCGAGCCACCTCGTCCGGCAGGAAATCCCAGGTCAGATAGACACTCGCGGCGTCACCGGCCCGCACCGCCCGCTCGACGGCGAACCCGGTCGGGCACCCCGGCGCCGGATCGGGCCCCGCGTCCGCGATCCGCAGTTCGCCCAGGTTCACGGCGATCCCGGCAGCCCCGCCCGCCCCGGCCAGCAGCGAGACGTGCACGGCGACGACCGTACGGCCCGCCCACGCACCGAGGTTGCCCGTCCACCGCGTCCAACTCCCCGACACCGAACCGGCGTTGATCCACACCACCTCGGCGGGAACGTCTTCGAACACCAGCCCCAGCCGCAGCGCCGCCGTCCCGGTCGAACCCCGGTGCACCAGCGAGGCGGTCGACGCCGGGGTCAGCGGCAGCCGCGTCTTGTAGAGGCGCACGACAGCCGACGCGGACGCCCCGAGAGTGCCGGACAGGCGCAGGGAGTTGCCGCCGTCGTACGCGATCGTGTGGTCGTAGTCCGCGCGGACCGCCGTGCTCGGGGCGCCCGCGCCGTCGCGGACCCACCACTGCCAGGTCGGCAACAGGTCCTGGACGCCGATGTCGAACCACGGCCGGTCGCCTGCCTGTACGCCGTCCACGAAGAACCGCTCGCCCGTGCCGGTGCAGAAGCGGGTCACGAAGGGGAGCCGGCCGATGACGGACTTCTCGACGATGTGGTGGGCGGTGCCGTCCCAGCCCGCCGGGTCGAGCGGGCTGCCGCTGCTGGGCTGCCGGGTGCGGCCGGTGCGCGAGGGGTCCTCGGCGGGCCCGCACCACAGCTGGCGCTCGCGGGCGTAGACCGGCGCCTGCCGCGCGAGGGTGCTCTTGTCGCCGTCGACCGTGTACCAGACCATCTCCGAGCCGAGGAACGCCCAACTCGTGCGCGGTTCACCGCCGTCGGGGAAGATCGCGCGCGGGTCGTAGGGCTGGGCGAAGCGGTACATGCCGATCTCGCTGCCCGCGTACACGACCTGGAACGGGTCGAGGCCCAGGGACTGGGCGTGGGCGCGGGACGCCTGGATCTTGGCCGAGTTCCACCAGTAGTTGAGGAACACGCTGCTGTTGACGCGCTGCCCGCCGGACACGATCCACGGGGAGTTCACCGAGTTGAACTCGTTCTGGTAGGAGATCCGGCCGTCGACCGTGAGGGAGTCGTACCACTGGAGGTGGAAGCCGGCCGGGGCCTTGCGGGCGAGGTAGGCGAGCATCTCCATCAGGAGCCGCGCCTGGGCCGCCGTGATGGTGGCCTCCTGGTTGACGAAGTACCCGTCGAAGCCGAAGTAGCGGGCCATCGCGATGAGTTGGTCCGCGAGGGGGAACGTGCCCTGCGGGGTCTTTTCCACGATGTCCGCGAAGTTCTCCGGGCGCGGCCAGAACCAACAGCCCAGGCTCAGCACGCCGTTGCGGTGCGCGGCGTCCGTGTAGCCGGGGTTGGGGAGGTTCAACAGGCCGTAGGGCGGGTTGGGTTCGGCGTGGCGGCCGTCCAGCGGGAGGCCGTGCCAGGAGGCGTACAGGTCGGGGTACTGCCAGAAGCGCAGCGCGTACGCCTCGGCGACCGGGCCGTACGGGTAGCCCTCGGTCTCCCAGTCCGGCTGGACGTAGTCGTTGGCGAGGACGGCGAGCCTCGGGCGGGGGTCCAGGCCCCGGCGGGACTGGGTCGGTTCGAAGGGGGCGATGCGCGTCGCGAGGGGGACGCGGGAGCGCAGGTAGCGGGCGTGGCGGTCGGTGTCCGGGTGCCACGACTTGATCTGCGGTCCTGAATAGCCGTGCATCAAAGGAGGTTCGGGGCCGAAGCCCGCCGCCGCGAGGGACTGCGCTTGCGCGGCTGTCGCGGGGAGGGCGGTGGCCAGCAGTCCGGCACCGGCAGCTTGCAGGAGGCTGCGGCGCCGCAGGGATCTCGGTAACGGGCCTGACGCGTCGACGGGCATGGGGGTCCCCTCTCCTCGGTGCGGCGAGAGCCGACACTAAAGCGCTAAAGTGTGTGCCGCAAGAGGGAGTTGACGACGTATCAGGTCGATGGGGCGCGAGCGTCCCGCGCCGGATCACCGAGGTTGCCATGACCGGCCAGGACCACCGCCCCACCCCCCGTCCGACTCTTCGCGACATCGCCCGGCGCTGCGGCATCTCCGAAGCCGCCGCCTCCTTCGCCCTCAACGGCCGCCCCGGCGTCTCCGAGGCCACCCGCAGACGCGTCCTGGAGGTCGTCGAGGAGCTGGACTGGACCCCGCACCCGGCCGCCCGCGCCCTCACCGGCGCCGGGTCCTCGACCGTCGGGTTCGTCGTCGCCCGCGACGCCCGGGACGTCGGCACCGAACTCTTCTTCCACCGCCTGATGACCGGCATGCAGACCGTGCTGAGCGGGCGGCGCTACGGACTGCTGTTCCAGGTGGTAGCCGATGTCGAGGAGGAGATCGCCACCTATCACCGATGGCGGCACGAAGGAAGAGTCGACGGCGTCGTCCTGGTCGACCTGCGGCGGGGCGACCCCCGCCCGGCGGCCGTCGCGGCCCTCGGCCTGCCCGGCGTCGTCGCGGGCGGCCCCGACCCCGGCGGCCACCTGCCCTCCGTACCCGTCGACGACGCCGCCGCGATGCGCGCCGTCATGGGCCACCTGCGGGAACGCGGCCACGACCACGTCGCCTACCTGTCGGGCACCGCCGCGATGCTGCACGTGCACCGCCGCATCGAATCCTTCCAACGCACCGGCCGCGACCTGGAGTTCACCGGCCTGAGGACCCTCTCCACCGACTTCTCCGCGCCGGCCGGCTCGGCCGCCACCGAGACCGCGCTCACCGCCACCCCCCGCCCCACCGCGCTGATCTACGACAACGAGGTGCTCGCCGTCGCCGGTCTGGACGTCCTGCGCCGCCACGCCCTGCGCATCCCGGACGACGTCGCGGTGGTCGTCTGGGAGGACACCCCGGTCTGCACGGCGCTCAGACCCGCGCTCACCGCGCTGCGCCGGGACGCGGTCGGGTTCGGCGCGGACGTGGCCCGGCGGCTGCTCGGCCTGCTCGACTCGGAGCCGTTGACCGACCCGGTGGACCTGGTGCCCACGCTGGTCGCCCGCGCCAGCACGGGCGCCAACTCGCCTGAAGATCACGGAGATTGACGGACCATCAGTCCCACCCATCCACCCTGTCCCGGCCGTTGACACCCTCAACTTAAGCGCCTTAGTGTCGGCTCTCGCCGTCCCCGGCACGACCCGCCGGGGCAGTGAACGCACGGGAACTCGCCGAACCGACCGATCGACGCGAGGGAGTTCACGATGAGACGTCTCGGCATCGCGGGGGCGATCCTGGTACTGGCGGGGTGCGGGGTGGGCGGCGGGGACGACTCCGGCGGCGGCACCGACAAACCGGTCGACGGCAAGGTCGCCGGCACGATCACCTTCCAGACCTGGAACCTCAAGGGCAACTACGCCGGTTACTTCACCGGCCTCGTCGCCGCCTTCGAGAAGGAACACCCCGGCACGAAGGTGAAGTGGATCGACCAGCCCGCCGACGGCTACTCCGAGAAACTCTCCGCCGACGCCGCCGCCGGCACCCTCCCCGACGTCATGGACCTCGGCCCCGAGGCCGGGTACACCCTGGCCGGCGCCGGGAAACTCCTCGACATCGCCAAGGCCGACCCCGCCGCGCAGGCCGACTTCCTCCCCGCCGCCTGGAACGCCATGACCTGGGCGGGCATCGACGGCGGCACCTACGGCTACCCCTTCTACCTCAACACCGGCCCCTCCTTCTTCAACACCGCCCTGCTGACCAAGGCGGGCCTCGACCCGAAGAACCTCCCGAAGACCTACGACGAACTCTTCACCCAGGCCGAGAAGATGGCCGGTTCCGCGAAAGGCGCGTACTCGATGCTCGGCCGCACCCCGGTCATCGAGACCTTCGGGACGTACGGCGTCGAGCTGATGGACGAGAACGCCACCGCGTTCACCTTCAACAGCGCCAAGGGCGTCGAACTCCTCACCCGCTACAAGGAGTTGTACGACGTCGGCGCGCTCACCGAGGACATCCTCAACGAGAAGCAGGTCGGCGAGGTCGACAAGTTCAAGGCGGGGGAGCTGGGTTGGCTGCCCGGCAGCGCCTACAACCTCGCCGACTTCAAGAAGAACGCGCCCGACATCTACCGGAGCGTCGCCATCGGGCCGATCGTCGCCGACGCCGCGCCGAACATGTACATCGAGTCCCTCGCGGTGAGTTCGAGGACCGGCAACGCCGCTACGGCCGTCGCCTTCGCCAAGTTCGCCACCAACAGGGCGAACCAACTCGCCTTCGCCCACCGGGCGGCGATCTTCCCGGCCACCCGGAACACCCTGGACGACCCGTACTTCACGAAGGACGACGGCACCGACGAAGGCCGCGTCCGCGTCGAGGCGGCGGCCCAGATCGGGCGGGCCGTCGTGTACTGGCCTCCCGCCTTCTCCCAGGCCATGGTCGACGAACTGCGCGAACAGGTCGCGCTCGCGCTGAAGGGGGACAAGTCGCCGAAGAAGGCCCTCGACGACACGGTGGCGTTCTGCAACGACAAGCTGCGCCGGGCGTGACGGCACAGGTGGTGACGGAGGCCGGTGCCGGGGGCCGAGCCGGGGCCGGGGTCGGGGGCGCGGGTCGACTCGGGGCCGGTGTCGGGGGCGCCGGTCGTACCCACCGCTGGTGGACCGCCCCCTGGCTCTTCCTCGCGCTCGGGATCACCGTCACCGCCGTCTTCGTCCTGTTCCCCTTCCTCAACACCGTCGTCCTGTCCTTCACCGACGCGACGATGGTGCGCGGCGGCCGGTTCGTCGGCCTCGACAACTACCGCCGCCTGGGCGACGATCCGCGGTTCTGGACGGCACTTCTCAACTCCGGTCTGTACGTCGTCTGCGTCGTCCCGTTCATGGTCGTGCTCCCGCTGCTGCTGGCGAGCCTCGTCAGCGGGCCCGGCCGGTTCGTCGGGGTGTTCCGCAGCGCCTTCTACACGCCGGTCGTCATGTCCGCCGTCGCCGTCGGCCTGATCTGGACGAACCTCCTCGACAGCCGGGGACTCGTCAACGAGGCGCTGTCGTGGCTGGAGCTGGTGTCGAGACCGGTGCCGTTCATCGCGGACCGGTGGCTGCTGCTGATCAGCGCGATGTTCGTGACCGTGTGGACCGGCGTCGGCTACTACATGGTCGTCTACCTCGCCGCCCTCGCGCACATCCCGACGGCCCTGTACGACGCCGCGGCCGTCGACGGCGCCGGGCCCATGCGGACGTTCCTGTCGGTGACCGTGCCCGGCGTGCGCTCCACGATGGCGCTGGTCGGCGTGTTGTCGTCGGTGGCCGCGTTCCGGGTGTTCAGCGAGGTGTACGTGCTGTCCGGGAACACGGGCGGCACCGGCGGCAAGGACATCACCATGACCATGCTCATCCAGCGGGAGGGCACGGGGCTGTCGGCCGACACCGGGTACGCGACGGCGATCAGCGTCGTCATGTTCGTGATCACGCTCGCGCTGCTGATCGTGCAGCTGCGCATGCGGCGGGACGGGGACGCGGAGTGAGGCGCGGGGTGCGGTACGCGCTGCTCGTGCTGGTCTTCGTGATCCTCGTCGGGCCGTTCCTGTGGCAACTGTCCTTGTCCTTCAAGGGCGCTGGGGACGACCTGTACGCGCGTCCGCCCAGGCTCCTGCCGAGCGACCCGACGTTCGGGAACTACCAGGAGGTCGTGGACAGGGTCCCCGTACCGGGCTACCTCCTCAACTCCACGGTCGTCGCGCTGATCTCGGTCGCCGGGAACGTCGCCGGGGCGACCTGCGCGGGGTTCGCGCTCGCGCGGCTGCGGTTCCGGGGGCGCGGGCTCGCGCTCTCCGTGTTCGTCGCCGCGCTGCTCGTGCCGGGGGAGACCGTCATCGTCGCGCAGTTCCTGCTGATGCGGTCGGTCGGGCTCAACGACACGCTGCTCGGCGTGGCCCTGCCGACAGCGGTCGCCGCCCTCAACGTCCTCCTCATGCGCAACGCGTTCCTCGCGCTGCCGGTCGCCCTGGAGGAGGCCGCCGTCATCGACGGGGCGAACGTGTGGAGACGGTTCGCGTCGATCTGCGTACCGCAGGTCAAGGGGGCCATGGCCGTCGTCGCGACCTTCGCGTTCGTCGGCTCGTGGAACGACTTCCTGTGGCCGCTGATCGTCCTGTCGGACCAGGACAAGTACACGCTGACCGTCGGGCTGAACGCACTGCGGGGCACGTTCTACGACAACCCCCGGGTGGTGGCGGCCGGCACGATCGTCGCGGTGGCGCCAGTGCTGCTGTTCTTCTTCGGGTTGCAGCGGTTCTTCTTCCGGGGGGTCGGGGAGGGCGGGGTGAAGGGGTGAGCGGGCGAACTGGGCTCTACGGGGACGGTCATGGGCGGCATCGAGGGGGCGGCATCGAGGGGTGAGGCCCCCGGCCGCCTCGGCCGCCCCGGCCGCGTCGAAGAGGAGAGATACGACACTGAGCCCCGTACGCCGCGCCGGCTCCCGCACGGTCGGCAACGCGTCCTGCGGCGTGCCGCTGAGCCGGGGATCGCCGTGCGGACACAGCACCGTGTGCTCGGACGCCGCCGCCTCCGGCCCGAACGGCCCTTCCGCCACGCGTACGTCACCTTCTTCGCCGCTCCCCAGGCGGGCGACGCGGGGCGGGCGCGGCTCCATCACGGCCGGCGTGCGTTGCCCCCACCGGCTGGATGGACGCGGGGGACGATCCCACGTTCGCCTACGCCGTCCAAGCGGCCACGGGAACAGCGTCGTTGACCGGCGAACCCCCGCTGACGCCCACTACGTCCCCGTCTAGTTCTTCCCCACGCCGACGGCTTCTGGCGGACGTTCGCGGGTGGGTGCTCATGACGGTGAAGGCGATACCCAGGTGGACCAGTTGAGTGTCCAGACCTGAACCGTGTCGTCCTGGGCCGCTGTCGTGAGGGCTGTGCCGTCCTCGGTGAAGGCGATCGTCCGGGTTTTTGCCGAGGTGGAGGTGGGTTGTGTGAGGGTTTTCGCCGGGCCTGGGCTTGTGTAGTCGAGGAGGGTGATCGTGCCGGTGTCGGAGAGGAGGGCGAGGCGTTCGCCGGTGGGGGCGAACTTGGCTGTGGCTGTGCTGGGGAAGGTGCGTTCGGGGGCGTGGCCGGAGGTCCGCCACAGTTGGACGGTGCCGGTGTCGTCCATCAGCGCGAGGAGTTCGCCGTCGCCGCTGAAGCCGAGGGGGCGGCCATCGGCGAGTGCGGCGAGGCGTTCGCCCGTGGTGACGTCCCAGAGGCTCGCCTTGTGGTCGGCCGCGAACTCGCTGCTCGTGGCGAGTGTCCTGCCGTCCGGGCTCAGGGCGATCACGTAGCCGGTGGCGAGGGTCGTGGTGACCTTGGCGGTCTGTACGTTCCAGAGCTTCACCGTTCCCGGGCTGCCCGCCGCCCCCGCCGCGAGCGTCTTGCCGTCCGGCGTGAACACCATGCTCTGGACGCCGTTGCCGAAACCCGTGAGCGTGGTGACCAGTTCGCCCGTGCTCGTGTTCCACAGGCGGATCGGGTTGCCGTAGTCCTTGCCGGCGGCCAGCCCGGCGGCCGTCGCGAGGAGATCGCCGCGCGGGCTGAACGCCATGGTCACGCTCGCCGGGGCGCCGGTGGCGATGTCGGTCGTGCTGTTCGTGGTCAGGTTCCGGAGGTGGACCGTCACCTTGGCCGTGCTGCCCGTGTCGACCGTCGCGAGCAGGTTCCCGGCCTTGCTGAACAGGGGGTACGCCTGACGGGCGAGCGTCTGCACGGTCCCGGCGTCCGTCGCGCGCAGCAGCCGTACGCCCGTGGCGCCGGTCGCCGCGATGAACTTGCCGTCCGGGCTGAACAGGGCCGAGGTACCCGCGCCGGCGACGGACGTACGGAGGATGGGGCCGGGGAGGCGTGCCGATCCGGACGCCGAGTCCTTGCCGCTGGTGCCGCCCTCGTCGTGCAGAAGCGTCAGGGTCACGGGCACGGCTACGCCCACGCCGATGGCCAGCACCATGGCGCCCACGAGGATCCTGGCCCGGGTGGAGAGGGCGGGCCGGCGGGACGGGCAGGGGAGCGCGGGGGATGCGGTGGCTCGGGGGCGGAAGGACGGGGGGTCTGGGGGCTGGGGTGGGACTGTGGCGGGGGGCGAGGTCGGGGTCGGGGCTGGGGCCGGGGCTTCGCTCGCGGCGGGTGCGGGTGCGGGTGCGGGTGCGGGTGCACTCGCTGGTGCTGGTGCTGGTGCTGGTGCTGGTGCTGGTGCTGGTGCTGGTGCGGATGTGGGTTCGGGTGCACTTGCCGGTGCCGGTGCCGGTGCACGTACATCGGCAGACCCCGAAGCCTCAGTCCCGGCCCCCGCCCCCGCCTCTCCAAGCCCACCAGCCGCCCCCGTCACGTCACCAGCCGCCCCCGCCACCCCAGCCGACGCCCCCGCAGAATCCCCCGCCTCCGCAGAAACCCCCGCCCCCGCAGAGCCCCCCGACCCCCCAGAAACCCCCGCCTGACGCGCAAGCGACGCCAACCGTACCCCCGCCGCCGCAGAGACCTGCTTGCTGTCGTCCTCCTCCAGCCGCCGCACCTCCTCCAGCACCGCCGCCTGCACCTGCGCGTTCCCGATCCGGTGCAGATGCATCAGCCCCTCCAGCGCCCCCAGCCGATCACCCACCATGGGGCTCGCGAGGGCGTTGCGGAGGTACACCGGGAGCCGCCAGTTGATGTTGTGGGCGATGACGATCCGCCCCTCGACGTCGTCCTGCTTCTTGGGCCGCTGCTGAGGCATCGCCTCGACGACCCGGTCGTGGACGTACCCGTACAACTCGTCGAGCGTGATGTCGCCGTCGCCGTCGAGATCCGCGCTTCCGTCGCGCAGCCCTTCCACGAGGTACCGCGTGAAGACGGACTGCGCGGCCTGCCCCTGCGCGCGCTGCCCGTCGAAGGAGTACTGCGTGGAGTCCGAGGCGGTCAGGACCGTACGGCCGCGCCCCTGGAACCGCTCCAGCGCGTGCACCTCGGTGTCGCCCTTGGTACGGGCGGGGAACGCGCCGCTGTAGCAGCAGTCGAGGATGAGCACCATGCGCCGGGACGCGCACCCCTCCATGGCCTGGTCGATCTGCTCGGCGGACAGCGCGGTGAACAGCAGGCTGTCGTGCCGGGTGTCGGTGGTCGCGAGGTAGAGCCGGCCGTGGTCGTCCTTGAGGCCGTGCCCGGTGAAGTACAGCAGCGTGAGGTCGTCGCGGCGCCGGTCGCGATACAGCTCGCTGATCGCCGAACCGACGCGGTGGTAGGGCTCGTTGACGAGCGTGGTGACCTCGAACCCGGCGATGTCGGGGTCCCGCAGCACTTCGGCCAGCGCCTCCGCGTCGTGCGCGGGCGAGGTCAACTGCCGCAGCGTGGCGTCCTCATGGTCGTACGTCGCGACGAGCAGCGCGAGCCTGCGCCCCATGGCTCCTCACCGCCCCTCGCCGGAGTGCCGGCGCACGAACGCCTCGACCAGCGCCCGGCGTTCGGCGTCGGTCGCGGACTCCAGCTCGATCGTGTCGCCGTCGACGGTGACCGAGATCCGGTGCCGGGCGGAGGAGCGGCCCAGCCAGTCCTGTACGGCGCCGATGAGCGAGGTGAACACCCCGCCGGACGCGCTGAGCGCCACGACGATCGCGCCAAGCGTCACCGCGTCCGAGCCCTTCGCGCCGTCGGGCGGGGCGGCGCCGGGCGCGAACCGGGCCGACTCGACGTCCAGCGCGGCGAGTTCGGTCCGCAGCCGGCGCAACAGCCGCTCGGCGGCCTCCGGATCGAGTTCGGGGTCGGGCGTGACGTCCAGCCGTACGTCCGTCACCCGCTCCGCAGCCGAAGCGCTCTCCCACATACCGCCCCCCGATCGTTCCGCCCACTTCAGTGTGGTCGCCCACCGGGCTTCTGGGGAGTCTCCGGGGAAACTTCGGGCATCGGGCTTCCCGGGGTGCTAGAGGTAGTCCTCCAGCCGGGCCACCGTGAAGCCCTGCTCCTCGATGTGCCGGAGCATGTTCACGGTCATCTGCGTGATCGTCCGCCCCTTCAGCTCCGACGGCCCCCGGAAGTGGGCGAGGATGATGTCGCCGGGGCGGAGCTTCTTGCCGGGCAGCTGGTACTGCATGTTCTTGATCTGCATGGACTCGCGCCACAGGACGATCGCCTGGAGTCCGCAGGACGCGGCGGCGCTGCGGGTGGCCTCGTTCCAGTTGCCGTAGGGCGGGCGGAAGAGGCGGGGCGCGGTGCCGTAATGGTCCGTCAGCTTCGTCTGCTGGCCGCAGATCTCCCGCTGCTGGGCGGCGGCGCCCAGCGTGGGCAGGTTGGGGTGGGACAGGGTGTGGTTCTCGACCGGGTTGCCGAGGGCCTGGAGCTTCGTGAAGTAGCCGTAGTCCGAGCGGATCGCCGCGTCCGTCAGGAACATGGTGATCGGCAGCTTCAACTCCCGCATCATCGTGATGAATTGGGGGTCCTGCTCGGTACCGTCGTCGAAGGTGAGGAAGACGATCTTCTCCTTCGTGGGTATCTCGCTGATCACCGGTATCTTCCCGCCGGACTTCAGCGCGACCGGCTTCACGGCGGGCGGCTTCGGCGCCTCGGCGAGCGGCTTCAGCCCCCACTTGCGGTACGCGGCCTCGACGGCGGCCCGGGGATTCGCGGAGGGCGCGGCGCTCGACGCGGACGGCGACTCCGACGGCCGGGACACCGCCGACGACTCGGTCGTACATCCTGTCGCCAGTCCCGCGACGAGAAGGGCGCAGACCGCCACCGCTCCCTTGATCCGCCAGTGCATCGCGCCGCTCCCAGACAACCGTGTGATCCGTGTACCGTCCCCGTTCACCTGTAGTGATGTCGAACAGGCGTCCACGGTTCCGTGATCACACGATCGCACAACCCGCCGGGCAGGGTGCGTCATGGGGGGACTTCCGTACCGACGCGGTGAGGCGGGGCCGGACTCGTCCCGGCCCCGCCTCACCCCCTACGGACGTTCACGCCTTGCGCGCGACCGCCCCGTACGCGTCCACGTACACCCGCTGCGTGTCCTCGGCCGGCCGCCACTCGGTGACCTGCACGACCCCGGGCTCCAGCAGTTCGAGGCCGTCGAAGAACCCGCCGATCTCCTCGACGCTGCGCACGTAGTACGGCACGGCCCCGCTCTTGTTGTACGCGTCGGACGCCGCGATCATGCCCTCGCTCGTCGCCGTCGAGTCGCTGATGACGAGGTGGCTCCCGGACGGCAGCCCGGCGACGAGGTCGCGGACCAGCTGGCGGGCCTGCTCGTACTCGCCGACGTGGCCGAGGGTGTTGAGGATCATCAGCGCGACCGGCTGCGAGAGGTCCAGCGTCCCGGACGCCTTCTCCAGGATCGCCGCCGGGTCGTACATGTCCGCGTCGAGGTACGCGGTCCGCCCCTCCTTCGTGCTGGTCAGCAGCGCGTTGGCGTGGGCGAGGACGATCGGGTCGTTGTCGACGTACACGATCTTCGTCTCGGGGGCGACGCGCTGGGCGACCTCGTGGGTGTTGTCGGCGGTCGGCAGACCCGTGCCGATGTCCAGGAACTGGCGGATCCCGACCTCGCCGGCGAGGTGCGTGACCGCGCGCCCGAGGAAGTGCCGGCTGGTCACCGCGACGTCGACCAGCCCGGGGAAGATCTCCTTGATGTGGTCCCCGATCTGCCGGTCGACCTCGTAGTTGTCCTTGCCTCCGACGAAGTAGTTCCAGAACCGCGCCGAGTGAGGCGTGGACGTGTCGATCCGCGAGCGGGCCTCCTGGGCCTTGCCCGCGGGGGAGTGGGTGTCCTGGGTGTCCGACACGGCAAAGCCTCCTGCGATTCATGAACAACGCTGATCAGAACGCCACCCTAGGCGAACACCCTTTGGCCGAAAGCCACTTGACCCCACGGGCCACAACTGACCGTAAGGTTTTGGCCATGGGGTGACGGGTGGCCCCAACTGGGCCATGGGCAGGGCGTGTTCGCGATCCGGGAGACACCACGACCGGCATACGGGCAGGCCGGCACCGGATGCGCGCGCGGCGCGTTCGCGACCGCACCCGACGCGGTACGGCCCGGGGCGGGCGTACGGCCGGAGGCCGCGGGGCGGATCATGACCGGGAGTCGGCCGCGCTGCCCGGCGCACACGACCCGCAGGTGCGGACCGGCTTACGGCGCACCCGGCCCACAGGCCGCGAAGGCCGCGCGCGGCAGCACCGCCGACCGGATCCAGCTGACCGGATCCCGCCGACCGGCGAAGCGGTACGCGCTCGCGCCGCGTGCCCCCGACGGGTCGGCCGGATCGCGGCACCGCCGATGACGAGCGGCCTGCACACACCGGACACACCGCCGACCGCCAGACCCCGCCGACGAGCGCGGCAGGTTCAGAAGAACCCCGACGTCAGCCCCGTCGCCCCCGCCCCGGCGCCGTTCCGCTGGTCGACACCGCGAGCACCGCCGGCGCTCCCGCGGGTCCGGGTGTCAGCCCTGTCGTCTGCGTTCCGGCGCCGTTCCGCTGGTCGACACCGCGAGCACCGCCAGCGCCCCCGCGGGCCCCGGCGTCAGCCCCGTCGCCCCCGCCCCTGCGCCGTTCCGCTCGCCGACACCGCGAGCACCGCCAGCAGTACCAGCGCCCCCGCGGGTCCCAGCACCGTCCACGGCGCCAGCTCCAGGTACGGCTGGTTCTCCGACATGAGGCGGCCCCATTCCGGGGTCGGGGGCTGTTCGCCGAGGCCGAGGAAGCCCAGGGAGGCGAGGACGAGGACGGTGGTCGGCAGGCGGAGCAGCGCGTTGCGGATCACGGCGGGCAGGACCGCCGGGATGTGGTGGCGGCGCAGCAGGTACGCGGAGCCCGCGCCCAGGGAGCGGGACGCGAGGGTGTGGCCGGCGGCCCGTTCCTGGGCCAGGAGGGCTGACGTCTGGGCCGCGTACGGTGCCCAGCCCACCAGGCAGACGGCCAGCGCGGCTCCCCAGACCGACGGCCCGGTCACCGCCGTCGTCAGGAGCCCGGCGAGGACGGCGGGCAGTGTCGACACGACCTCCGTCAGGCCCGCGCCCACCCTGCCCGCGACTCCCAGCGCCAGCCCCACCAGCACGCTCACCCCTGTCACGGCGAACGCGACTACGGCCGTCCGCAGTGCCCCGTGGCCCAGGCGCGCCAGCATGTCCCGGCCCAACGAGTCCGTGCCCAGGGGGTGTTGGAACGACGGCGACAGCAGCCGCGCCCCCGTGTCGACCTGCGCCGGATCCCGCAGCAGGCCGAAGACGACCACCCCCACCAGCACCACCGCGCACACAGCGCCGAGCCACCCCCGACCCCGCACCCCCATCACCGGCACGGCGGGCAGCGCCCCGTCCCGCAGGGCCGGTCCGAGCAGCACCCGGCAGACACCCCGGATCGCGAGCCCCGCCCCCACACCCAGCAGCACCAGCACCAGCGTCACGGTCTGCAAGGGCGGCAGATCCTGCGCCAGCGCCGTGTCGAGGGCGAGCCGCCCGAGCCCGGGGATGTTGAAGATCTTCTCGACGGCGACGGCCCCGCCCACCAACCCCACGACGGTGGGCAGGAGTTGGGGCAGCACCCCGGGCAGCGCCCGCCGCAGGGCGTTGCGCGCGACGTACCCCCGCGACAGCCCGAACGCGCGAGCCGTACGCACCCAGGGCTCCCGGAACACCCCCGGCAGCGCCTGCTGCACCAGGCCCCCGATCATCGCCCCCGACGGCACCCCCAGCGCCAGCGCGGGCAGCACCATCGACGACGGCCCCTCCCACCCGCCGGCCGGCAGCCACCCCAGCCACACCCCGCACACCGTCGCGAGCAGCGAGGCCAGCAGGAACTTCGGCAGCGCGGCGAGCACGGCGGCGAACTCCCCGCCCCCGGGCCGCCGAAGCCGCCCGCGCGACCCCAGCCACAGGGTCCGCGCACACACCAGCCCGACCACGGCGACGGTCACGGCGAGCGCGCCCAGCATCATCGTCACCGACACCGCGAACGCGTCGGAGACCTGCGGCCACACCGCCTCCCCGGACACCCAGGAGGTCCCCGCGTCCCCGCCGAGCCACCGCACGAAGTGGGTCAACGGGCCGTCGTCCAGGCCGAGTTGCTCACGGACGGCCGCCAACTGCCCCGGCGTCGGATCCTGGTCGCCGGAGCGGGCGCGAAGTACCGTCAGCGCGGGGTCGGTTCCGGAGAGCCAGGGCAGCGAGGTGACGGCGGCGAGGAGAGCGGCGCCGGCCAGGACCCGGCCGGCGACGGTACGGGAATCGGTCACTTCAGGTGCGTGCCGACGGTGATCAGCGTCCGTTCGCGCGGGTCGAGGGCGACGCCCTCGACGTCCGCCGCGATGCCCTGCACGACCTTCTCGTGCACGAGCGGCACCACGGCGTCCGTGCGCAGGATCTCCGCCTCGGCCCGCATGATCTTCTGGTGCCGCGCGGCCGGATCGCCTTCCTCGGCGGCGGACTTGATCGCCGCGTCGACCTTCGCGTCCTTCAGCCCGGCGATGTTGTACACCCCGTCACTGGTGAAGTCGCTCGCGAGGTAGGCCACCGCGTCGCCCGTGTCGAGGAGCGTCACCCGCGAGAACACGAGCGCGTCGTACTTCCCGGCGAGGAGGTCGGCCTCCATCTGCGTGTACTCGCGCACGTCCTGCTTCACCGTGAACCCGGCCTTCTCCAACTGCTGCTGGAGCACGGTCGCGGCCTCGGGCAGCTCGGCCCGGTTGGTGTACGTGGCGAGCCGCACGGTCGTCCCGGCGGGCACCTTCACCGCGGGCGCCCGCCCGGTCACCGGCACCCGGTCGGCGGCGGCCCAGGACACGGCGGGCCCGAACAGCCCCTGCGCGGCGTCCGCGTACCCGCCGAACACCGACCCGACGAGCGCGGAACCGTCGACGGCCTCGCGCGCGGCGGCCCGCAGTCCGGCGTTCGCGAACGTGCCGGAGCGCGTGTTGAGGACGAGGCTGTCGGTGCGCACCGACGGCACCTCGTGCCGGGTGTCCGCGTCGAGGAGCTTCGCCTGCGAGGTCGGGATCCACTCCGCGATGTCGACGTCCTTGCTCCGAAGGGCGTTGGCGCGGGCCGTGCCGTCCGCGATCCAGGTGACGTCGATGCCGGGCGCCTTCGCCTTGCCGCCCCAGTAGCCGTCGTACCGGTCGAGCGTGGCGCTCGTCTTGCCGGTCAGCTTGGTGATCCGGAAGGGGCCGGTGCCGGTGCCGATGGGGGTGACGGCGCCGTTCGCGCCGTACGCCTTCGCGGAGAGGATGCCGAGCGCGGGGCTCGCCAGGCGCAGGGGGAGGACCGGGTCGGGGGTCTTCGTGGTGAGGGTGACCGTGTCGGTGTCGTCGGCCTTCGCGGTGAGGGTGACGTCGCTGAGGACACGCGGCTTGGTCGCGGCCGAGTTCGCGTGGTCGAGGGCGTTCACGACCGAGGCGGCGGTCACCGGGGTGCCGTCCTGGAAGGTCGCCTTGCGCAGCTCGAACGTCCAGGTCGTGGGCGCCGTCCGCTTCCAGGAGGTGGCCAGCGCGGGTGCGGCGGCGCCGTTCTTGTCGAGCGCGGTGAGGCCCTCGGCCACCGAGAGCTTGCTCAGCACGGTCGCGTCGTTGCTGTACGGCGACAGTGCCTGCGCAGGCGGCACCGCGAGGGCGACCCGCAGCCGTCCGCCGTCGGACCCCTGCGCGGAACCGGACCCGCCCGAGGAGAAGCAGCCGGCCAGCAGCGGGGTGAGAGCGAGCGCCGCGAGCAGACCGCGGGAGGTGGTGCGCATGGGTGTCCTGTCGTACGGGGAGCGAACGGGTCCCCGATGGACGGACAGTTGCCTGTACGACAGCCAGGGACGATCACTTTATAAGGCAAGCCTAACTAACCTCACAAGTGGGGTACGGGAAACCCCTGGGGCGCGGGAGACCGTCGCCTGCGCGGGGCTGCGTCGTTGACCAGAGCGACCCGACCCCTCCGCAGGAAGGAACCGCCGTGGACGAGACCGTCACCGTCGAGACGCCGGAAGCGTGGCTGCCGAGAGAGCAGTGGGTGAAGACGCAGCCGCAGACCCTGATGGCGTCCTGCGTCCTCGTCCTGGACCCCGAGGGCCGTGTCCTCCTGCTGCGCTACGCTCCCGGCCAGCCCGCCGCCGGCCACTGGTGGCTCCCCGGCGGCATGCTCGACCACGGCGAGGACCCCTGGACGGCGGCCCGCCGCGAACTGCGCGAGGAGACCGGCCTGCCCCTTCCCGGCGGACCCCGCCTGATCGGCATCGACCACCGCGCGGACGTCGAGGGCTGCGGCCCCGTCCTGGACTGCTACTTCCACGGCGGCACGCCGGCCCCGGACGCCGCCGTCCGCCTCAGCGAGGAGCACGACCGGTACGCCTTCCACGGCCTGGAAGACCTCGACGGCCTGCTCACCCCGCCCCACCTGCGCACCCTGCGCGCGCTGTACGAGGCGGCGGCGAGCGGCACGACGCTCTGCCTGCGGGAGGGGACCCCGCTCTAGGCCGGCTCTAGAGCGCCGTCGCCGGGAACGTCGGGTACTCGACGCCCGACACGTGCTGCACGACCCGCACGACCTGGCAGGAGTACCCGAACTCGTTGTCGTACCAGAGGTAGAGGATCGCGTTGTCGCCCTCCACCTTCAGCGCGCCCGCGTCGACGATCGAGGCGTGCCGGGAGCCGATGAAGTCGCTGGAGACGGCGTCGGGCGCGGTCGTGAAGTCGATCTGGCGGCGCAGCGGGGAGGTCAGCGACACCTCGCGCAGGTAGTCGTGGACCTCCTCGCGGGTCGTCTCGCGCGAGAGCTGGAGGTTGAGGATCGCGATGGAGACGTCCGGGACGGGCACCCGGATCGAGCTGCCGGTGATCCGCGCCTTCAGCTCGGGCAGCGCCTTCGCGACGGCGGAGGCGGCGCCCGTCTCGGTGATCACCATGTTGAGCGGCGCGGAGCGGCCCCGGCGCTCGGACTTGTGGAAGTTGTCCAGCAGGTTCTGGTCGTTGGTGAAGGAGTGCACCGTCTCGACGTGCCCGCGCTCCACGCCGAACGCGTCGTCCATCGCCTTCAGCGGCGGCACGATCGCGTTCGTCGTGCAGGACGCGCAGGACAGGATCCGCTCGTCCGGCTTGATCGTGTCGTGGTTCACGCCGTGCACGATGTTCGGTACGTCGCCCTTGCCGGGCGCGGTCAGCAGCACCTTGTCGATGCCGGGCCGCAGATGCCCGCTCAGGCCCGCGCGGTCGCGCCACTTGCCGGTGTTGTCGATGAGGATCGCGTTCGCGACGCCGTACGCGGTGTAGTCGATCCCGGAGGGGTCGTCGGCGTAGATCACCTTGATCTCGTTGCCGTTGGCGGTGATCGTGCCGGCCGCCTCGTCGACGGTGATCGTGCCGTGGAACTGGCCGTGGATCGAGTCCCGGCGCAGCAGCGAGGCCCGCTTGACGAGGTCGCCCGGGCCGCCGCCGCGTACGACGATCGCGCGCAGCCTGAGGCCGTTGCCCGAGCCGGACTTCTCGATCAGCAGGCGCGCGACGAGCCGTCCGATCCGGCCGAAGCCGTACAGGACGACGTCCCGCCCCGCGCCGCGCTCGATCTTGTTCGCGCCGGTCGCCCCGGCCACCGCCTCGGCGGTGAACTCCTCGACGCTCAGGCCGCGTCCGTCGGCGCGGTAGCTCTCGGCGAGCAGCCCGAGGTCGATCTGCGAGGGGCCGAGGTCGAGCGCGGTGAGCGCCTGGAGGAAGGGCATCGTCTCGGTGACCGACAGTTCCTCGCCCGCGATCTGGCGGGCGAAGCGGTGGGTCTTCAGGATGCTGACGACCGACTTGTTCACCAGGGAGCGGCTGTGCACGAGGACGGTCACGTCCCGTTCACGGTGCAGCTTCCCGATGACCGGGATCATCGACTCCGCGGTCTCCTCGCGGTTCATCCAGTTGGTGAACGAGTCCTCGTTGAGGGTCACAACGCTCTCTTTCGAGCTAGGCGGCGCTCATGTGCACGAGCGGACGGCGCTCATATGGTAACCCGGCGTTCATATGAGCGGTCTAGTGGTCCTCGGCGTGATCCCGTACACGTTCGGGCCGGCCCCGGGGGTGTGCGGCGGGCTTCGGCGGGAGTCACTTCGCCGCCTCCTCGGCCAGGCGGCTCTTCGCGTCGGTCCAGTCGATCGCGGGCGGGCCCGTCCAGTAGGTGAAGGTGGAGGACTTCATCGTCGGCCGCAGGCGGGTCATCACCGGCTGGTGCGGTACGGCGCGCGCGTACGCGTACAGCGCCTCCTTGCTCTCCCAGGACGACAGGGTCCAGAACGTGCGCTTCAGGGGTTCGGCGATCAGGGCGGCGCCGTACGCGCCGGGCGCGCCCTTGACCTGCTTCCAGACCGAGGGGGTCGCCAGCAGGAAGCGCAGGGCGTCCGCGAAGGTGCGGACCTCGAAGCGGGAGGCCATGAGGTAGGCGTCGGTGTCCGGCGGGGCGGGGGTGGTCCAGCGGAGCGCAGGCATGACGGTGCCCTTTCGATATTGGATATCTTCACTATCTATGTTAGACAGTAGAGGTATCCAATCGCGAGCCGCAAGACCGTACGTCCGCAAGCCGGAAGACAGAGCGGGGCCCCACCGATGCGCATGTCCGAGCTGAGCCGCCGCAGCGGCGTCTCCGTCACGACGATCAAGTACTACCTGCGCGAGGGCCTGCTCCCGCCCGGCCGCCAGACCTCCGCCACCCAGGCCGAGTACGACGAACAGCACCTGCGCCGGCTGCGCCTGATCCGCGCGCTGACCGGCGTGCGCGGACTGCCCGTCAGCACCGCCCGCCACGTCCTCGACGCCGTCGCCGAGCACGGGGGCGACCCGCATCTCCTGCTCGGCCTCGTCATCGGCGCGATCAGCGTCACCGGCGAACCGGACGAGCCGCCCGCGGCCGAGGGGGCGGCCGAAGTCGACGCCCTCATCGCCGAGTTGGGCTGGGACGTGCGCGCCGGAGCCCCGGCCCGCACCGCGCTCGCCCAGACCATCGCCTCACTGCGCTCCCTCGGCGCCCCCGTCGACCACACCACCCTCCTGCCGTACGCCCGCCTCGCGGAGCGCACCGCCGAGCTGGACCTCGATCAACTCGACGGTATCGACGACCCGTTGGAGAGCGCCGAACGCGCCCTCCTGCTCACCGCCCTCCTCGAACCCGCGCTCCTCGCGCTCAGGCGCCTCGCGCAGCAGAACGAGTCGGCGCGCAGGCACGGGTATCACCGCCAGTAGGCCGCGGGGGTAACCGCCAGTAGGCCGCGGGGGCAACCGCCAGTAGGCCAACTCCCCTTGCGGCAAGGGAAGCTGACCTACTGTCGGAGAAGGGTTCACGGCGTCCGGAACGCCAGGACCACGTTGTGCCCGCCGAACCCGAACGAATTGTTCAGCGCCGCGATCCGCCCGTCGGGCAGCGCGCGCGCCTCGTCGCGGACGATGTCCGCCTCGACCTCCGGGTCCAGATTGTCGATGTTGACCGTCGGCGGGGCGAGCCGGTGGTGCAGCGCCAGCACCGCCGCGACCGTCTCCACGCCGCCCGCGCCGCCGAGCAGGTGCCCGGTCATCGACTTGGTCGCGGAGACCGCGAAGTGGTCGGTGTCGTCGCCGAACACCTTCCGCAGCGCCTTGATCTCGGCCACGTCGCCCTTCGGCGTGGACGTCGCGTGCGCGTTGACGTGCACGATCTGCGCGGGCGTGAGGTCCGTCGTGTCGAGCAGCGTGCACAGCGCCGCCGCGATGCCCCGGCCCGACGGCTCGGGCTGCGTGATGTGGTGGCTGTCCGAGGACATCGCCTGGCCCACCGCCTCCGCGTACACCCGCGCGCCGCGCCGCTCGGCGTGCTCCGCCGACTCCAGGACGACGACTCCGCAGCCCTCGGCGATCACGAACCCGTCGCGGTCCGTGTCGTAGGGGCGCGAGGCGCGCTCGGGCGCGTCGTTGCGCTTGGACATCGCCATCATGTTGCCGAACGCGGCCATGTTCAGGGCACAGATCGCGGCCTCGGTGCCGCCCGCCACCACCACGTCGGCCCGGCCGGTGCGGATCATCTCGATCGCGTAGGCGATGGACTCGGCGCCGGACGCGCAGGCGCTCGCGGCGGCGTGCACCCCGGCCCGGGCGTTGATCTCCAGGCCGACGTTGGCGGCCTGCGTGTTGCACAGCATCATCGGGATCGTGTGCGGGGAGACCTTGCGGAAGCCCTGCTCCTTGAGGATGTCGTACTGGTGGAGCATGGAGGTCACTCCGCCGACGCTGGCCGAGAGCGCGACGCCGACCCGGTCGGGGTCGGCCTCGCCGCCGTCACCGGCGGGGCCGGTGAAACCGGCGTCCGCCCACGCCTCGCGGGCCGCGATCAGCGCGAACTGCGCGGAGCGGTCCAGCCTGCGCAGTTCGGTGCGGGGCAGTACCTTCTCCGGTTCGACGGCGACCTCGGCGCCGATGCGCACGACGACGTCCTCCACCCAGGGGTGGTCCAGGAGACGGATGGCGGAGCGGCCTGCCAGCAGCCCCTGCCAGGTGTCGGCGGCGGTGCCGCCCAGCGGCGTGGTGGCTCCGAGCCCGGTGACGACCACACGGCGATCTGACGAGTTCATGACGAATCACTCCACGGCGGGGAAGGGACGTACGGGTCCGTCAGCGGCTGGCGAGGATGTACTCGATGGCGTCGCCCACCGTCCTGAGGTCGGTGGCGGCCTCGTCGGGGATGTCGACCCCGAAGCGCTCCTCGGCGGCGACGACGACCTCGACCATGGAGAGCGAGTCGACGTCGAGGTCGTCGCGGAACGACTTCTCGTCGAGGACGTCGGTGAGCGGGACTCCGGAGATCTCACTGACGATGTCGGCGAGGCCGGCGTGGATCTCGTCACGGGTGGCGATCACGTGGTGCTCCTGTTCTGGGGGACGTGCTCGGTGGGGAGGGGAGCGGGGGAGCGGCGTGCGGGCAGGTGGTGGACGGGTCGGGAGTGCGGCGTGCGGTCAGGCGCAGTTCGGGCGGGTGACCCCCCGTCCGCGTCCCCCTCGGGAGACGGTGGCGGGGGCCGGCTCGGCCTCGCGGGAGCGCAGGGCGAGGGCCCGGGTGATGCGGCGGGACGTTTCGAGGGTCAGGGCGATGTGCCGGGGGGTGATGGCGGCCGGGGAGTCCGTGACGAGCCCGAGGGCTCCGATGCCGACGCCGTTCTCGTCGAGGACGGGCGCCGAGATCCCGGCGACCTCCTCGGCCAACTGCCCGTCGCAGACGGCGTATCCGCGCCGCCGGGTCTCGTCGAGCAGGCCCCGCAGGACGTCCGGGTCGGTGACCGTGCGGTCCGTGTACGCGGGGAGTGCGGCGGCGTAGACGTCCTCCCGCACGGTGGCCGGGGCCTGGTCGAGGAGCACCAGGCCGCAGGCGGTCGCGTGCAGCGGGAAGCGGTTTCCCGTCGACCAGGTCTTGTGGCGCGCCCCGCCGCTGCCGGAGACGGACTCCAGCCACACGCCCTCGCGGCGGTCCCGGACGGAAAGCATCACCACGGAATGAGTTTTCGCGTGCAGATCGAGCATAGGCGATATCGCGGCCCCGCGTAAAGCCGCATGCCTCGGTGCGAGCGAGGCGACCTCCCATAACCGGAGGCCGATGGTGTACTTGTTCATGCCGATACGCTCCAGCGCGCCCCAGTCGAGCAGCTTGGAGACTATTCGGTAGGTGGTGGCGACGGGTATTCCGGTTCGCCTGCTTATTTCACTGGCTGAAAGACTCACGTTCGCCGAGTCGAATGCGCCCAGGACGTCGAAGGTGCGCTCGATGACCGAGCGTCCTTCGGGGGCGGGGGGTGGTCTCATCGGGCATTTCCCTTCCGCGGAAACACCTTGATAATTGCACTTTCAAGGAGCTTAGGGAAGAGCTGTGAAGGTTGTTCTTCGAGCGTTCACATTTATCCGCGATCGCGGGCATGCGAATCCAATGCGACAGGTAATTACCGCACGGCGGTGAATAGGTGCGAAAGGGGCGGGACGCGCCCGCCCCTCCCGCTCTCAGCGCCTGGGGTGCCGGGGCCGCAGCGCCGGGTCGCTCGCCGGATGCCCGACCCGGAAGAACACCAGCGGACGCTCACCCGGCTCGGCCGCGCACAGCCGCGCCAGGTCGTCGTGCGTGCCGGGGCAGTCGATGACGTGGCTCTGCGGATGGACGTACACACCCTGCCGGAACAGGTCCAGCCACAGCCGCGTCACCAGCCGGCCCGCCTCGACCTCGTCCGCGGGGCCCGCGTCCCGGCCGAGGATCACCAGGACGTCCCCGTCGCCGCTCGTCGCGCTCGACGACAGCGCCGTCAGCAGCCTGACCAGGCCCAGCGGGCGCAGCGCGCGGTAGACGGGGCGGGAGAACAGGACGCCCATCGCCGAGCGCTCCGCCTTGCTGAGGACGAGCATCACGTCGTTCAGCCCGTCCTGGGCGTACGCCGGGTGCTTCGGCGAGAGACGGGTCCAGGCGAGCAGCTCCGCGGCGATCCCCTCGTGGCCGAAGAACCAGTGGTACGCGCGGATCAGCAGCGGACGCGCGGTCGCCGTCGGCACCACGGCGATTCGGAAACCGGCCTCGCGCGCGCTGAGCTGGGCCTGTTCCAGCAGCTCCGGGGCGACTCGGTCGGCCTTCCACGGGCCGCGCCACACCCGCCTGCGCTCCACGTCGGCGGCCCGGTGGACCTCCGGCACGGCCCGCTCGGCGGGCACGATCCGGCCCACGCGGGTGGCGCCCGCGTCGTAGTCGGGCACGAAGCGCACGGCCGTGCCCTCGGTGTTCGCGCAGATCAGGAACGTCTCGATGTACGTGCCGAGGGAGAGCCTGAGGTCGCGGTGGGAGGGGTCGCTGGGGCCGAGCGCGTAGCGCGTGTCCCAGCCGACCTCGATGTGGTCGCCCCGGTGGCGCAGCTCCCAGGGCTGGGTGTTGTGGGCGTTGGCGGCGCGCGCGGCGGCTGCGGCGGCGTTGTGGAGCTGGGGGAGGGTGTCGGTCATCGCGCGGATCCCGTCGGCTCGGGCTCGGGGGTGGTGGCAGGGGCGGTGCTCCGGTCCGGCTCCTCCTCCAGCGACTCCTTGATGCCGAAGCGCCGGTGGACGGCCTTGAGGGGCGCCGGGGCCCACCAGTTGTAGGTGCCGGCGGCCCGCATGAAGGCGGGGACCAGCACCCCGCGCACCAGGAACGCGTCGACCACGATCGCGAGGCCCGTCGCCAGGCCGTACATCTTGATCAGGGAGACGCCCGAGGTCAGCATCGCGAAGAAGGACACGGCGAGGATGGCCGCGGCGGCGGTGATCACCGGCCCGCTCGCGCCCAGACCCTCGCGTACGGAACCCTCCAACTGGCCCGTGCGGTCGTAGCGTTCCTTGATGCGGGCGACGAGGAACACCTCGTAGTCCATCGACAGGCCGAAGGCGATGCAGAACATCAGCACCGGCATCGACACGGCCAGCGGCGACGCCGTGAAGTCGAGGGCGCCCGACAGGTGGCCGTCCTGGAAGATCCAGACGGCGACGCCCAGGATGCCCACCAGGCTCAGCGTGTTGAACACGAGCGCCTTGACCGGCATCAGCACGCTGCCGGTCAGCAGGAACAGGAACAGCAGGCTGAAGACGCTGATCAGGACGATCGCCAGCGGCAGCTTGCCCGCGATGGAGTGCGTGATGTCGACGAGCTGCGCGGCCTGTCCGCCGACCAGCACCTTCCCGCCCTCGGGATCGACCGCCCGCACCGCGCGCGCGAGGTCACCGCCCTTCTCCGAGTACGGCACGACGTCCGACTGCACCTGGATGCGTACGGCGTCGCCCTTCTGGTACCCGGCGGCAGCGGCGGCCGGCAGCGCGGTCACCCGGGCCCCGTCCTCGTACACCCCGGCCGCCCCGATCACCCGCGTCACGCCGGAGACCTTCGACAACGCGGCGGAGTACTGCTGGAGCTGGGCCTGCGACCCCTTCCAGTCCTCCGACACGACGTTCAGCGCGCGGTCGTCGCCCGCGCCGAAGTCGTCCCGTACCGCCTCGGTGACCACACGGCTCTCGGTCGCCGCCGGGAGCACCCGCTCGTCCGGGACCCCGAACTGGGCGTTCGTGAACGGCACCGCCATGAGCAGCAGCAGCGCGATGACCGGGGTCGCCAGCAGCGCCGGGCGCTTGAAGGCGAGGCCCGCCATCCGGCCCCAGAAGGTCTCGGCCGGCTCCCGCCGCGGGCGCGGTGCGCGGCGCTTGAACGCCAGCTTGTCGATGCGGTCGCCCAGCAGGACGAGCGTCGCGGGCAGGACGTACAGCGAACCCAGGACCGCGAACAGCACCACCGCGATGCCGGCCAGCGCGAACGAGCGCAGGAAGTACTGGTCGAAGACGAACAGCGTGGCCAGCGCCGCGCCCACCACACCGCCGCTGACCGCGACCGTGCGGCCCGCCGTCGCGCGGGTGACGCGCAGGGCCTCGGCGTTGGTGCGTCCCGCCGCGCGCTCCTCGCGGTAGCGGGTGACGATCAGAAGGCTGTAGTCGACCGAGAGGCCGAGGCCGAGCGCCGTGATCAGGTTGACGGCGAACACCGAGACCGAGGTGACCTGGGCGCCGACGTTCACCGCCGCCAGCGCGCCGACGATCGTCAGGACCGACAGCAGCATCGGCAGCAGCGCCGCGACCAGGCCCCGGAAGACGAAGACGAGCAGCAGCAGGGTGATCGGGATCGCGATCGTCTCCGCCGCGATGATGTCCTTCTCCACCTGGTTGTTCATGTCGTTGTTGATGGCGGTGATCCCGCCGAAGGAGACCGCGACCGCGCCCCGGGGGTCCGAGAGTTCCTCGTGCAGCTTCTTGGCGGTGCGGATCGACGCGTTCTCGTCGCCGTCCACGCGGACGAGGACCAGGCCCGCGTCCTTCGCGCGCAGGGACGCGTCGCCGGTCGTCCAGTAGGAGGCGACGACGCGCGCGCCGTCCGTCCCCTCGACCGTCGTGGCGATCTCACCGGCCTTCGCGCGGGCGGCGGCCGAGTCGACGCCTCCCTTCGCGTCCCTCACCAGGACGACCAGGTTGGGCTGGCTGTCCGGGAAGGAGCGCTCCAGGGCCTCGGCGGCGGCCACCGAGTCCGAGCCGGGGTCGTCGAAGCCGCCCGACTTGAGGTTGTCCAGCACGCCGGCGCTCGCGGCGGCGGTGATGAGCAGGAAAAGCATTCCGGCGAGAAGGGTGAACCACGGACCGCGGCGGTTCGTCCTGTCGTTCCCGGATGGCACCGAGGTGACCATCACGTGGGTCCTTTCTTCCTCTGCGGCTACGGCCTGGAAGGGGTGGGGGAGTGGGCACGGGCGGCTGACCTGCGAGGACGCCACACTGCGAGGCCCGGGGGGAAGACCTGGGGAGGCGCTCCCATTCTGGAGCGCTGCTCTTTTCCTGGAGCAGTGTTGCAGTGAGCACCGCCTCAAAGCAAGAGCGCTGCTCTCACTCTTGGTCGGTGCTTTGCGGGATGGCAGACTGCTCGGTATGGACGTGATCCAAGGAGCCAAGGAGCGGGCCCGCGCGGAAGTCGCCCAGGCCATCAAGGAAGAGGCCCGCGCGCACCTCGCCACGGAGGGGCCCGGCCGGCTCTCCCTGCGCGCCGTCGCGCGCGAGCTGGGGATGGTCTCGTCGGCCCTCTATCGGTACTTCCCCAGCCGCGACGACCTGCTGACGGCACTGATCGTCGACGCCTACGACGCGATCGGATCCGCCGCCGAGGCCGCGTACGCGAAGGCCGCCGGCTCCTCCCCGTGGGACGCCTGGCACGCCACCTGCGGCGCCGTCCGCGCCTGGGCCCTCGCCCATCCCCACGAGTACGCCCTCATCTACGGCTCGCCCGTCCCCGGCTACGACGCCCCCCGGGACACGGTCGCGCCCGCGTCCCGGGTCGCCCTCGTCCTGCTGGACGTCCTGGACAGGGCGCACGCCGCGGGCGTCCTGGCCGCCCCCGCGCAGGGCGACGACGCCGAGGCCGTCCTCGGCCCCGACGTCCTCCCCCTCCTCGCCGAACGCTCCCTGCCCGCCGGCGCGGTGACCGCCGCCGCAGCCGCCTGGGCCCAGCTCTTCGGGCTCATCAGCTTCGAGGTGCTGGGGCAGTTCAACCGGGTCATCGACGACCGGGAAGCGCTGTTCAGGCAGGGGGTCGCGGCGCTGGCGCGGCAGGTGGGGCTCTCGGCGGAGCGGTAGCGGCACGGCTCGGCGGGCAGGGGGTGGTCCTCGGTGAGGGCCACCCCCTGCCGGTTCCCGCGCGCGGGAAGGGATCCTTCGCGCGGGAAGTAGTTTTCACCCCTCCCGTACCCGTTCCCCGCTGTTACGCACAGGTATCTTTTCCGCTCGATGAGAAGGCGGGTTGTGCGCGCTCCAGAGTCGGATGCAAGCTCTGCGTGTCGACGTCGGGGGACCGGGGCGCGGTAATCCTGGTGTTCCGCATGGTGTCGTCCGGTGTTTCCCCGAATTTCCCGGGGGACGGGTCTTTCTGTGACCCGGCGGAATCCGGCGTCGGCTTCTAGGGCATTCACAGAATCAACGCTGGATCGAGGTACCGGTCAATGGCTGGAATGGCTGTCGTCGGCATGTCGTGCCGATTCCCTGGAGCCGCCAATATCGACGAGTTCTGGCAGATCCTGGTGAAAGCGGAACCACAGTTCGCGGCTGTTCCGGCATCTCGCTGGGACCACTCCGTGTATCACCGCCCGGGTGATTTCCGAGATCCGCACTCCGCGTACACGGACCAGGTCGCGTTCCTGGACGAGGTGGACCGCTTCGCCCCCGCGCATTACGGAATTCCGCCGCGCCGGGCGCGGGTGATGGACCCGCAGGCGAAACTGTTCGTCGACCTCTCGCGGGAGGCGCTCCAGGACACCGGCTGGGAGCAGGACGGGTTCGACCGGTCGCGGACCGGGGTCTTCTGCGGCGTCACCTCGCTCGACCACCGGGACATCAGCGTCTCCCGGATCACCGCGAACCTCCTCGCGGACGGCTCCCTGCACGACGGCGAGGGCGACCCGGAGCTGATGGGCCGCCTCCACGAGGCGACCGGCTCCTCGCTGATGCCGATGAACCCGTTCACGATCCCCGGCTGCCTCGCGAACATGGTCCCGTGCACGGTCAGCGAGGTCCTCGACCTCGGCGGCCCGTCGATGTCCCTGGACGCGGCGTGCTCCTCGGCCCTCGTCGCCCTCGACACGGCGGTCAAGAGCCTCACCACGGGCGCCTGCGACATCGCCCTCGTCGGCGGGGTCTACCTGAGCTTCAGCCCGACCCCCCTGGTCGGCTTCGCACGGGCCGGCGCCGTCTCCCGCGCGGGACACTGCCGCCCCTTCGACGAACGCGCCGACGGATTCGTCCTCGGCGAGGGCGGCGCCACCCTCGTCCTGCGCCCCGTCGAGGACGCGATCGCGGCCGGCGACCGCATCTACGCCGTCATCACCGGCGTCGGCTCCGCCAACGACGGGCGCGGCGGCGGGCCCATGACCCCGCAGGCCCAGGGCCAGCTGGCGGCTCTGCGCGCCGCCTACAAGGACGCCGGGATCGGCATCGGCGACGTCGACCTGCTGGAGGCGCACGGCACCGGCACGCCCGTCGGGGACCGCACCGAGGTCGAGGCGATCGGCATGCTGCGCGCCGAGGAGGGCGCCGACCGGCCCTGCTACCTCGGCTCCTCGAAGGCGCTGATCGGCCACAGCCTCTCCGCCGCGGGCGCCGCCGGCCTCGTCAAGGCGGCCCTCGCCGTCCACCACGGCGTCGTGCCCCCGCAGCCGGCGGAGATGCGCGTCAACGCCGACATCCCCGTCGAACAGGCCGGGCTCAGCCTCACGGTGACCCCGAAGGAGTGGCCGCACGACGGCGTCCGCCGGGCCGGCGTCAGCTCCTTCGGGTTCGGCGGCACCAACGTGCACGCCGTCCTGGAGAGCGCCCCGCAGACCGCCCAGCCGCAGGACGAACGCCCCGACGAGCCCTGGCTGTTCCTGCTCTCCGCCGGTGACACGAAGGTCCTCGCCGAGTACGCCGACGTCCTGCACGACTCCCTCGTCCGCGACCCGTCCGCCACCCCCGAGGAGGTCGCCCGCACCCTCGCGACGCGTGAACTCCTCACCGCCCGCCTGTCGTTCGTCGCCGCGACCCGCGAGGAACTCCTCGACAAGCTCCGCCAGTCCGCGAGCCGCCTCGCGGAGGGCGCCCTCGGTGAACTCGCCCCCGGCGTCCACGCCTCGGCGAAGCCGCTGCCGCCCGAGGAGCGCCGGATCGCGTTCGCCTTCCCCGGCCAGGGCTCCCAGCGCCCCGGCATGCTCGCCGACCTCGCCCGCCGCTTCCCGTCCGTCGCCGCCCGGGCCGCCGAACTCGCGGCGGCCACCGCCGAGGACGCCCCGGCCGTCGCCGAGCGCCTCCCGGGCCTGCTGTGGGAGGCCCGGGACGACGAAGGCGCCGACGCCGAGGCGCAGGCCGCCCTCACCGTCACCGACATGTGCCAGCCCGGCCTCGGCATCACCGGCGTCACCACCATGGAACTCCTCGCCGCCTGCGGCGTCGAACCCGACCTCGCGGTGGGCCACAGCGTCGGCGAGTTCCCCGCCGCCGTCGCCGCCGGCGCCTTCGCCCCCGAGGACGCCGTCCGGTTCATGGCCGTACGCGGCGCCGCCCTCGCCGCCGCCGTCCCCTCCGGCAGCGGCGCCATGCTCGCCGTCCAGGCATCCACCGCCGACGCCGAACGCATCGCCGAAGCCGTCGAGGGCGTCTGGCCCGCCTGCTACAACCACGACGGCCAGGTCGTCTTCAGCGGCAGCGCCGAGGCCGCCGACGCCCTGCGCGAACACTGCGCCGCGAACGGCACCGCCGCCGTCCGGCTGCGCGTCTCCCACGCCTTCCACTCGCCCCTGGTCGCCGCCGCCGACGAGGTCATGGCCGACACCATCGCCGCCCTCCCGCTCACCGGACCCGCCCGCCCCTTCGTCTCCGGCGTCAGCGGCGCCCGCGCCGAACACCCCGACGGCATCAAGGAGCTGTGGGCCCGCCACAACACCGCCCCGGTCCGCTTCACCGACGCCGTCCGCACCGTCGCCGACTCCGGCGCCGCCTTCCTCGTCCAGATCTACGGCGGCGACACGCTGCTGCGGATGGCCCGCCGCACACAGGCGGGCGCCGGGCTCGGCCTCGTACCGCTCACGGTGTCCCGCGCCGACGACGGGCGCGCGCTGCTCACCGGGCTCGGCCGGCTCGCCGTCGCGGGCGTGCCGGTCAACACGGCGCCGCTGTTCGCCGGGGCCGGTACGCGGCTGCTGTCCCTGCCGCCGTCGCCGCTCGCGACCGGCGTCTACACGGTCCGTACGGGGGCCGGGCGGCCCCGGCGCGAGGCGGCCGAGCGGGTCGTCGTGGCCGCCGACACCGCTCCGGTCGCTCACGCCGCAGGGGCCGTCGAGGCCGCCGGGTCCGGCGAGTTCGTCGAGGCGCCGCTGCGCGCTGTCATTCCTTCCCCCGTCCCCGCCACGTCCCACCAGAACGGAGAGCCTCGGATGAGCGGACTCATCGAGTTCCTGCACGCCCAGGTGTCGCTGCTCCAGTCCTTCGACCCGGCCGCCGCACGCAACCTGCCCCTTCCGGCGGTGCCGGTGGTTCCCGCGACCGTCCAGGAGGCCGCGCCCGCCGCTGTCCTCGCTCCGGCGCCCGCTCCGGCCGACGCGCCGGCCGCCGCCACGGTGTCCGAGGACGTCTCCGGCATCGTCATCGACGCGATCACCAAGGTCAGCGCCTACCCGCAGGACTTCCTGCGCCCCGAGCACGTCTTCGCCACCGACCTCGGCTTCGACTCGATCATGCTCGCCGAGCTCGCCACGCGGCTGCGCAGGCAGTGGCCGAACCTGGAGGTCAAGGCCGCCGAGATGATGGAGATCGCGTCCGTCGGCGACCTGGTGCGGACGGTGGAGAGCCGGCTCGGTACGCGGTCCGCCGCACCGTCCGGCACGCCGTCCGCCACGCCGTCCGTGCAGCGGACGATCATCCCGAGCCCCAAGGCGGCGCCCGCTCCCGTCGCCCCCGCTCCCGTCGCCGCCCCGGACCGGAGCGAGGCCGCCGACGTACGGCTCTTCCCCGAGGTCCGCGCCTCCCTGGAGCGCAAGGCGGGCCTGGAGGCGGCGGCGACCGTCAACCCGTACTTCCTGCGCCACGAGGGCACCATCCGCGACACCAGCCGGGTCGGTGGCCAGGAGCTGATCTCCTTCTCCAGCTACAACTACCTCGGCCTGTCCGGGCACCCCGAGGTCGCCGACGCGATCCAGGAGGCCGTCGCCCGCTACGGCTCCTCCGTCTCCGCCGCGCGCATCCTGTCCGGCAACCGGCCGCTGCACGACGAACTCGACCAGGGGCTCGCCGAACTCGTCGGCGCGCAGGACGCGGTGAGCCTCGTCAGCGGGCACGCGACCAACGTCACCGTCATCGGGCACCTCATGGGCCCCGAGGACCTGATCCTGCACGACGCGCTCGCGCACGACAGCATCATCCAGGGGTGCCGGCAGTCCGGCGCCGCGCGCCAGCCGTTCCCGCACAACGACCTCGTCGCCCTCGACCGGATCCTCGGCCACGTCCGCGGCAACTACCGGCGCGTGCTGATCGTCGTCGAAGGCGTCTACAGCATGGACGGCGACACCGCCGACCTGCCCGCCCTCGTCGCCGTCAAGCAGAAGCACGACGCGCTCCTCATGGTCGACGAGGCGCACAGCATCGGCGTCATGGGCAAGACCGGCGGCGGCATGGCCCAGTTCTCCGGGGTCCACCCCGACGACGTCGACGTGTGGATGGGCACGCTCTCCAAGTCCCTGGCGAGCTGCGGTGGTTACGTCGCCGGGCGGCACGAGCTCATCGAGCACTTCCGGTACACGCTCCCCGGCTTCGTGTTCAGCGCGGGGCTGCCGCCGGCGTCCACCGCCGCCGCGCTCGCCGCCCTGCGCCTGATCCGCAGGGAGCCCGAGCGCGTCACCCGCCTCCACGACAACGCGGCGCTCTTCCTCAAGCTCGCGGGGGAGGCGGGCGTGGACGTCGGCACCAGCTCCGGAACGCCGATCGTCCCGGCCATCACCGGCGACTCGACCAAGGCCCTTCTGCTGGCCGACCGCCTCTTCGCCCGTGGCGTCAGCGCCAACCCGATCCTCCACCCGGCCGTCGAGGAACGCCTCGCGCGCCTGCGCTTCTTCATCACCTCCGAGCACACGGAGGCGCAGATCACGGAGTCGGTACGGATCCTCGCCGAGGAACTGTCGGCGCTGTCCTGAGCCCGGGGGAGCGCTCGGGGAGGGGTGCCGCCCGCAGGCCGGTCCGGCCGCGGACCGCCACCCGGCACCGCTCCACCGCTCCCCGCCGTCCCCTTCCGCACCCCCCAGACCGGCACCGGGGCGCACCCACGGGATCCCCCGCCCCTGGCCCCCGCCCCGGTGTCCCCTCCCCCGTCCGCGTCTCGTCCTCAGGAAGCAGCCATGACCGAACCGATCCGTGTGGGTGTCATCGGAGCCTCCCCCGAGCGGGGCTGGGCCACGGCGTCCCACCTGCCGGCCCTCGCCGCGCTGCCGGACTTCGAGATCACCGCCGTGGCCACGACCCGTACGGGCAGCGCCCGCCGGGCGGCCGAACGCTGCGGCGCCGCCCACGCGTTCACCGACCCGGCGCGCCTGAGCGGGCATCCGGACGTCGACCTCGTGGTCGTCGCCGTGAAGACCCCGGACCACGCCGACCTCGTCCTGCCGGCGCTGGACGCGGGCAAGCACGTCTACTGCGAGTGGCCGCTCGCCCGGACCACGAAGGAGGCCGAGGTGATGGCGGAGGCGGCGGCGCGGGCCGGCGTCCACCACGCCGTCGGCCTCCAGGCCCGCCACGCGCCCGCCGTACGGCACGCCCGCACCCTGCTCACCGGGGGCGCGATCGGCAGGGTCACCGGCGTGCACGTGTACGCGGCGCGCGCCAAGGGCGTCGGCGGCACGATCACCTCCGACGCGGTCTACACCCTGGACCGCCGCAACGGCGCGGGCACCCTGGAGGTGGCCGGCGGCCACACCCTGGACCTCCTGGAGTTCCTGGCCGGACCGGTCACGCGGCTGTCCGCCGACCTGTGCGTGCGCCGGCCCCGGCTGACGGTCTCCGGCACCGCCGAGAGCGTCGGCGTCACCAGCCCCGACCACGTCATGGTGCAGGGCCTGCTCAGCACCGGCGTGCCGGTCAGCGTCCACGTCCACGACGGCAAGAGCGGCGACGCCCGCACCCGCCTGGAGTTCTCCGGCACCCGCGGCAGCCTCGCCGTCGTCTCCGAGGGCCCCGCGGCCGGGCACGGCATCCAGGTCTCCGACATCCACCTGTACGAGGCGACCGCGACGGACACCGCCTGGCGCCACCTCGACACGCCCCCGGCGCACCGCGCCTCCGCCGACGTCCCCGCCACCGCCGTCCGCAACGTCGCCGAGCTGTACGCGGCCCTCGCCGCCGACATCCGCACCGGCACCCGCACGGTCCCCGACTTCGAGGCGGGCCTGCGCCTGCACGGCCTCCTCGACACGGTCCGCACGGCGGCCGAGACGGTCTCGGGACAGGTCAGGGGGTTGTAGATGACCGCCTCCGACACCGCCGGAACCTTCCTCACCGCCCTCCTCGACGGCCGCCCCGACTGGCCGAGCTGGACCACTCCACCCCGCCCCGACCGCGCCGGACAGCTCCGCGCCGACGCCGCCGTCACCCGTCTCCTCGCCTTCCTCGACACCGACGCCGGCCTCGAAGCCGTCGAGCGGGACGGCGAGCTGCCCGAGGGGTTCCTCAAGGCGCTGCACGACGTGGGCGCGTTCACGCTGGGCGCCGATGAGGACCTCGGCGGCCTCGGGCTCGGCGCGTACGACGTGTTCCGCGTCGTCGAGGCGGCGGCCACCCGCTCGGCCGCCGTCGGCTTCCTCCTGGGCGTGCACAACGGCATCGGTGTCGGCGCCTCCCTCCTGCCGGTCCTCCCCGAGGGGCCCCTGCGCGACCTGATCCGCCGGCACATCGCCGACGGCATGGTCTCCGGCTGGGCCGACACCGACCCGGAGGGCCAGGGCAACCAGTGGCCGACGGTCACGGCGACCCCCGCGTTCGACGGCGACGGCTACGTCCTGGACGGCGAGAAGCTGTTCATCAGCAACGGCCCCGTCGCGACCCTCCTCGGTGTCACCGTGACGGTCCGGGGCGACGCGCACGCCCCGCGCGTGGGCCTCGCGGTCGTCGACACCGCCGACCCGGGCTTTTGCGTCGAGGACGAGCTGGAGCACCTCGGCGTCCGGGGCCTGCCGAACGGCCGGCTGACCCTGACCGGCGTCCGCGTCCCGGACGCGCACCTCGTGACCGTCCCGGAGGGCGACCCCCGCCGCACCCCGGTGTTCGCGTCGGCGGTGATGACCGCGCGTCTGCTCATCCAGGCGGCCCCCGCGCTGGCGATCGCCCGCAACTGCCTGCGCTGGTCGGTGGAGTTCACCGCGCGCCGCCGGATCGACGGGGTGGGCCTGGGGGAGTACGACCTGACCCGCCGCGCCCTCGCGGAGAACGCCGCCGACGTCCGGCTCATGGAGAGCGCGATCCGCTGGGCGCTCGCCGGACCCGCCCCGCAGGACCGCTGGTTCGAACGCCACACGGCCCGAAACATCTGCACGGACGCCTGCGCGCGGGTGGCCGACCGCACCCTGTCCCTGCTCGGCGGCGAGGGCACGGAGACCGCCCGCTCCAAGCGGGCCAGGGGCGCCCTCCCGATCCCGCTGGAGCGCGCCTACCGCGACGCCCGCGTCCTGCGCACCGCGGGCGGCGTCGACTTCCTGGCCGACGTGCAGACGGCGAACGCGCTGCTGGCGCGCCGGACGCACGGCACGGCGCGACCGGCTCCCCACCGGGCCCCGGCGCCGGGCGGACTCTCCCCGCGCAACCGCCACCACTTCGCCACCCTCACCGACCGCCTCGCCCGCTTCCCGGCCGGCGCCGAAGCGGTAGCCGAAGCCGTCGCCGCCTCCGGCGCCTCCGGCGCTTCCGACCCGCGTGCCCCCCAGTACCCCCTGCTGCTCCTGGGCCGCATCGCCCGCGAACTCTTCGGCACCGCCGCCGTCCTGGCCGCCGCCGCGCACGACGGGGAGCAGGCCCTCACGGACGTGCACTGCACCGCCGCCGAGGCCCGCCTGCGCGACCTGACCGCCCGCCTCGACGACCCGGAGGGCCCCGACCACGCGGGGATCGCCGCCGCCCTGCTGGCCGGCGCCGGACCGACGCCCGCGCCCTGACGCCCGGCCGCGCCCCCCACCCGTCATCCCACCCCCAGAGGAGCCCGCCATGCCCACCTCACCCCCCGCCGAGGCACCCCCGCTCCTCCCCGCCCCACCGCCCCCGGAGCCCGAACTGCGCCCCGCGCACGAGATGTTCCTGGCGGTGATGGCCGCCCCGCACCTGAAGCGCGCCGCTCCCGCCCCGGGGCGGTGCCGGTGATCGTCGGAGCCGTCGAGGACCGCCTGGGCCCCGCCGAGGGCCGCTACTTCGGCAGCGGCTTCCTGCGCGTGCGCCAGCGGCTGACCGCCATCGCCCTGACCGGCGGCCCGGAGTCCACGCGGGCGGCGGCGACCGCGTCGGTGACCTACCCGGCCGACTGGTCCGCGAAGGGCATCGGCGGCCTCGTCCCGCACCTCAGCGGCATCGACGCCCTGATCCTGGCGGCCCGCACCGCCGAACTCCTCCTCACCCACGCCTACGGCCTCGACGCGGGCGCCCGCTCCCGGATGTGGCTGCGCCGGGTCGTGATCCGGACCGGAGGCCGCCCCCAGGCGGACCTCGCCCGGCTCCCCGTGCACGGCACGGCCCGCCCCGCCGAGTCGGTCGCCGTCGCCGACGGCCTGCGCACCTCCGCCGTGGGCGTCACCATCGGCTCGATGGACGTGCGCTGCGAGGTCCAGCACGAGGACCAGGGCGGCTACCGCCCCTGTGAGGGCGCGCTGTACGAGGACGCCGACACGGCGCTGGGCGCGCCGGACGGCCAGTACTACGCCGAGCTGTTCCGGCGGCGCGCCCAGCGCGTCACGCACCTCACCGTCGACCCGGAGGCGGCCCGCGCGGACGCCGAGATCGCCCTGACGCCCGCGGCGGGCGAGGGCGCCGGCACCGGACTTGAGGCCGCGTACGCGCCGAGCGCCTCGATGGTCGACGCGATCGCCGTCGTGGGCCAGCTCGCCCAGATCCTGATGTACGACCTCGACGGCCTCACCCGCGGGGGCAGCGACACGCTCTGGCTGCGCCGCGCGGAACTCGCCGCCGACCTGCCGCTGCGCGCCGTGGACCGCGCCTTCCCCGCGCACGCGCGGGTCGCCGACTCCCGGCTCGTCGACATCGACGACCACCCATGGCGGGTCTGCGACCTGTCCTACGGCTTCCACGGCATCACCGGCACCTTCTCGGTGGCCCACCGACTCCCCGACCGAGGAACGCGATGACCGCTCCCGCACGGCCGCGCAGGATCGCCGTCTCCGGCACCTACTGCACCGGCAAGACCACCACCACGATCGCGCTGGCCCACCTCACCGGCGTCCCCCGCACGCACGCGCGCACGATGCGCGAGATCCTCGCCGACGCGCTGCCCGGCAAGCGGCTGGAGGAGTGCACGGCGCCGGAGCTGATCCAACTCGGCATCCAGCGCTACACCGAACGCGCCGTCCACGAGTCCCGCCTCACCGGCGGCTTCCTCTCCGACGGGTCCTCGCTGCACGAGTGGGTCTACGGCAAGGTCCGCGTCCGCGCCGGCATCCACCCCACCGACGGCTACGACGCGACCGACACGCCGCCCGGCTTCTACGAGGAGGTCATCGACTCCCTGGGCGCCGTGTTCCGCAGGCACGCGCGCACCGCGTACGACGTCTTCGTGCACCTGCCCGTCGAGTTCGGCCTCGTGGAGGACGGCCACCGGCCCGTCTCCGAGCGGTTCCGCCGCATGTCCGACGAGCTGCTGCGCACGACCCTGGACGACCTCGCGATCCCCTACCACGTCGTCGGCGGGCCCATCGACGAGCGCCTCGCGACCATCGTCGACATCTTCGGGCTGCCGACCCGCATGAGCCTCGCGCACGCCGTCGACCTCGCCCACGCGGAGACCGCCCGCACCGCCGCTCTCGCCTGACCCCACCCGCCCCACCTCCCTCACCAGGAGCACCCTTATGCCCGAAACGACTGACACCTCCGCGTTGTTCCGGCCTTTCTCCATCGGCTCCCTGAATCTGCCGAACCGGATCGTCATGTCGCCGATGACCCGCGACTTCTCGCCCGGCGGGGTGCCCGGCCCCGACGTCGCCGCCTACTACGCGCGCCGGGCCCGGGGCGGGGTCGGCCTGATCGTCACCGAGGGCACGGTCGTCGGGCACCCGGCCGCCGCACCGACCCCGACCGTGCCCCGCTTCCACGGCGAGGACGCCCTCGCGGGCTGGGCCCGGGTCGTCGAGGAGGTCCACGCCGCGGGCGGCCGGATCGTCCCCCAGCTGTGGCACGCGGGCCTGGAACGCAGGGGCGACGACGTCCCCGACCCGCACATCCCCGCCGTCGGCCCCGACACGCTCACCGAGCCGGAGATCGCCGGGATCGTCGCCGCCTTCGGCCGGGCCGCCGCCGACGCCCGCCGCCTCGGCTTCGACGGCGTCGCCCTGCACGGCGGCCACGGCTACCTGATCGACCAGTTCCTGCGCCCCCGGACCAACCACCGCACCGACGCATACGGCGGCGACCTGAAGCGCCGCACCCGGTTCGCCGCCGAGGTCGTCGCCGCCTGCCGCGCCGCCGTCGGCCCCGACTTCCCCGTGATCCTGCGGATCTCGCACTGGACGGTGAACGACTTCGACGCCCGACTCACCTCAGGGCCCGAGGAGTTGGCGGAACTGCTCGACCCGCTGGTGCGCGCCGGGGTGGACGTCCTCGACTGCTCGGCCCGCCGCTTCTGGCTGCCGGGATTCCCCGCCACCGGCTCCGAACTGAGCCTCGCCGGCTGGGTCCGCAAGCTCACCGGCCTGCCCACCGTCGCCGTCGGCTCGGTGGGCCTGACCGGCAGCGAGTTCCTCACCAGCCTCATCGAGGGCAAGGGCGCCGACAACGCCTCCCTCAGCGGCCTCCTGGAGCGCCTGGAACGCGACGAGTTCGACCTCGTCGCCCTCGGCCGGCTGCTCCTGACCGACCCCGGCTGGCCCGCCAAGATCCAAGGTGGCCGCCACGACGAACTGCGCCCGTTCACCGCCCAGAGCCTCCTGAGCCTCGACTGACACCCCCTCACCCGACCGGAGACCCGCCATGCGCGTCCTGTTCACGCTGTTCCCCGCGACCGCCCACCTGCACACGATGGTCCCCCTCGCCTGGGCGCTGCACGGCGCCGGCCACGAGGTCGTCGTCGCCTGCGAGGCGGGTGCCCTCGATCCGGAGATCATCAGCAACATCACCGCGGCGGGCCTCACCGCCGTACCCCTCGGCGCCGCCACCGCCGGGCCGCCCCCGGAGGCCATGCAGCAGGGCCTGATGGCCTTCGCCGACGCCTGGCGCTTCGACCCGTCCCACCCCGGTGAGACGGCCGACTGGCACGCCGCGCGCGCCCTGCTCGGCGGGATGTTCTCGTTCGCCTACCCGGAGCCCGGCGAGGACGGCTCGTTCCTGGACGAGCTGATCGCCTTCACCCGCTCCTGGCAGCCCGACCTCATCCTCTGGGACAAGCTGATGATCCCGGCGGCGATCGCCGCGCGCGTGACGGACACCCCGCACGCCCGCATCGTCTGGGGCCTCGACAGCATCGCCGCTCTGCACGAACTCACCGAGGCAGAGACCCCCGGCCGCCACGACTGGCTGAAGTGGCTCGACCCGCTGCTCGCCCGGCACGGCCTCGCCTTCAGCGACGACACCCTCCTCGGCCAGTGGAGCCTCGACCTCGTCCCGCCCGCCATGCGGCCCCCGCTGAAGCTCCCCGCGATCCCCGTGCGCCGCCTGCCCTTCAACGGCTCCTCCGAGCTCCCCGACTGGCTGTACGGCCGGCCCGAGCGCCCGCGCGTGGTGCTCACCCTCGGCGTCAGCCGCCGGATGATCGGCGGCGGCACCGTCTTCCCCGCGCCGGAGTTCCTGGAGCGCGTCGCCGAACTCGACGTGGAGGTCGTCGCGACCCTCGGCAGGGGCCAGATCGCCCCCGACGTGACGCTCCCCGCCAACGTCCGCACGGTCGAGTACGTGCCCCTCAACCAGGTCCTGCCGACGACGTCCGCGATCGTCCACCAGGGCGGCACCGGCACGTTCACCGCCGCCGTCGCCCACCAGGTGCCCCAGCTCGTCGTCCCGGTCGTCGCCTGGGACGAGCCGCAGAACGCGCGGCACGTCGAGAAGACCGGCGCGGGCCTCGTCGCCGACACCGACGCCCTCGACCCCGACACCCTGAGCAAGCAGGTCGCCCGCCTCCTCGAAGAGCCGTCCTTCAAGGACGGCGCGCGCCGCCTGTACGAGCAGACGCTCGCCGCACCGGCCCCCACCGACGTCGTCCCCGTCCTGGAGCGGCTCGTCGCCCGGCACCGGGAGGAGGCCCGCGCGTGAGGATCCTCGTCACCGGAGCCGCCGGGTTCGCCGGCTCCCACTTCGTCCGCTCCCTCCTGGCCGGCGCCTACCGCGGCTGGGAGGGGGCCCGGGTCACCGCCCTCGACAAACGGCCCGTACCGCAGCGCCACGCGCGCGTGGAGGCGGTCCGCGGCGACGTCGGCGACCCGTTCCTGCTGCGCGACCTGCTCCCCGGCCACGACGCCGTCGTCCACTTCGCGGACGTCACGCGCGCGGACACCGCGGAACTCGTCCGCGCCAACGTCCTGGGCACCCACACCCTCCTCGACGCCGTCCGGGGCAGCGGCGTGGAACGCACGGTGGTCGTCTCCAGCGCCGACGTCTACGGCCCTCCCGCGGGCGACGGCGCCCCGTGGACCGAGGACCACCCGGTGCGCCCCGTCACGCCGTACGCGACCGCCCGGGCCGCCGCCGACCTCGTCGCCCGCTGCGCCTGGCACACCCACGGCGTCGACCTGTCCGTCACCCGCTCCGCCGCCTGCTACGGCCCCCGCCAGCAGCCGGACCGCCCGCTCCCGCGCCGCCTGACGGCCCTCCTGGAGGGCACCCGCCCCCGGCCGTACGACGACGCGCAGGCCGTCACCGAATGGCTGCACGTCGACGACCACTGCCGCGCCGTCCACCTGGTCCTCAACCGGGGCCGCGCGGGCGAGACCTACCACGTCGGAGGCGAGGCGGTCGCCCCCGCCGCCCTCGCCGAACACCTGCACACCCTCACCGGCACGCGCGCGGTGGCGCACGACAGCCCCGTACCCGCGCGCGCCGTACTCGACGACAGCCGTATCCGCGGGGAACTCGGGTGGGCGCCCGCCGTCCCCTTCGAGCAGGGGCTCGCGGACACGGTCGGCTGGTACCGCGACCACCCCGGCTGGTGGACCGCCGCGCGCCGCGCGCGCGAGACGACGGCAGCCGCCTGACACACGGGGCCGAGGGTATGGGGGCCCTCGGCCTCGCGCCGTATTGCACCGCGCCAAAGGTTCGGACTAAGGGCACGGACCTGTTCCCGTGCAACGGAAGGTCGCCCGAAGCACGCACCGCACAGTCTTGCCACTTCCGGTAATCAGGAACAACCGTTCTTCCGAACAGTGGAAAGAAATCCAGGTTTACGGGCGTAGATCTCCGCCCTTAATAGAGCGACTGAACGACTAAGCGGGTCCGAGGTGCCCGAATCACGCCTGGTGCCCCTTTTTTGACTCACGCCGGAACGCCCCCGGTGTCATATTCACGCGGCGCACGAAGAACTTGCCGAAGTTGGTCACCTCGGAGAATCCGAGCTGACGGGCGATCGCGTTGATCGGCAGGTCCGTGTGGACCAGCAGCCGGCGCGCCTCCAGCGCCACCCGCGCGTCGATCACGTCCTTCGTCGACGTCCCCGCGACCGCCCGGCAGGCCCGCGACAGCGCGCGCGTGGAGCAGCGCAGCGCCGCCGCGTACTCCTCGACCAGCCGGGTCGTCGCGAACGAACGGTCCAGCTCGCGGCGGAAACGCAGGAACAGCTCGCCGTGCTCGCCGCTGAACGCGGACGTCTTCTCCTTGTGGCGCAGCCGGCACATCTGGTCGATGTGCAGCAGGACGACGGCCAGCAGATGCTTCAGCAACTCCTCGCCGAGCCCCTGGTCGGGCCGCGTGAACTCCTCCCGCAGCAGGTCGAGGACCCGCCGGAACGCGGCCAGTTCACCCTCCCGCAGCCGCCAGTGCGAGGGCCGCAGCACATCGTCGAGCAGTCCCATGTGGGCGCTCATGCTCAGCGGGAACGCCTGCGTGAACAAGATGATGTCCGCGTCCATGTCCGGTTCGGGAACGAACTGCACGACCTGATTGGGGCGCGTCCACAACAGCGTTCCCGGCCGGATCGCGAACCGGTCGGAGTCGATGGAATAGCGCCCTGAGCCTTCCGTCACGAGCATGACCTGATGGAAGTCCAGCCGATGCGGACTGGCGAAGAACTCACTCTCCCCGAAGGTGCGCAGCACGCTCAGCGAGGTGACCGCGAGACCGAGTCCGGGCCGGCAGATCGGAGCGAAGGGGACGACGGGGATCGCTAACGATGCGAAATCGACCATGGGCGTTCCGGAATCGACCTTTCTCGCTGCTCTTGAGGGTTCAATCATAGACGTGGTCGCCCGATGCCGGATCACTCCTGGTTCCCCACGTGCTGTTTGGTGCCCGCACGTGTCAACACGCATCCCCGTAAGCACCCTTGTCATGAAGGTGAAAGGAACCTGAACGGGATGACCACTCCCCACTCCTCCCCGGAGCGTTCGGTCGTCGACCGGACGCTGAGCATCCTTGCCGCCTTCGACCCGGACAACCGGACCCTGTCCCTCAGCGACATCAGCCGGCGCTGCGGCCTGCCCGTCGCCACGGTCTACCGCATCGTGAACAAACTCCACGGCTGGGGCGCCCTCGAACGCTCCGCCGACGGCGGCTACAGCATCGGCCTGCGCCTGTGGGAGACCGCCTCCCTCGCACCGCGCGTCTCCCACTTCGTCGAGGCCGCCCACCCCCATCTCGTCGCCCTGGCCCAGCAGACCTCGGCCGCCGCGACCATCGCCATCCGCGACGGACGCGAGAGCGTCTGCCTCGCCTTCGTCTCCGACGACCCCCACCACCCCGCCGGCGGCAGCCCGGAGCGCCGCCGCGTCCCCCTGCACGCCACCGCCGTCGGCCTGGTCCTGCTCGCCCACGCCGACGAGACCGCCCAGCAGGAGGCCCTCGTGCCGCCCCTGCGCGCGTACACGCAGGCCACCGTCACCGACGTCAGCGAAGTACGGCGCGGACTGGTCCGCGTGCGCAGGGAGGGACACGCGCTCATCCACGGCACGCACGCGCCGGGCCGCAGCAGCCACGCCGTACCCGTGCGCGACGCGCGCGGGACCGTCGTCGCGGCCGTCGGCGTGAGCGGGCCGCCCGAGACCGTCCAGCCCGTGCGCACCGCACCCCACCTGCACGCGGCGGCGGCGGCGATCGCCCGGGGGCTGCGCGCGGACGGGCTCGCCTGGACCGAGATGGGGGCCTGACGCCCGTGCGGTGCGCGAGGGGCCCGGGCCGGGTAGGACTGATCCGGACCGACTCCTCGCGCCCGCCCCGGAAGACAGGCAGACAGCAGACGATGACGGACCCTCAGGACTCGAGCACCGCCCCGGCCCGCTGGCGCGCCCGGGAGGACGCGATATGACCCACCTCGCCGTCGTCGACATGCAGCACGTCTTCGCCGACCCCACCAGCCCCTGGGCCGCACCCCGCTACCGCGAGGCCGCGACCGGCGTACGGCGCCTGCTGCCGGCCTTCGGGGACGACGTCACGTTCACCCGCTTCGTCGCCCCCGGGGAGCCGTCCGGCGCCTGGCGCGCGTACTACGCGCAGTGGCCCTTCGCCCTCCAGCCGCCGGACGCCGCCCTATGGCATCTGACGGACGGTTTCTGCGCCCTCGCGCCACAGGTTCTGGACGCACCCGCCTTCGGCAAGTGGACCCCCGCACTCGCCGCCCGCGTCGCCCCGCACGGCCGCCTCGTCCTCGCCGGCGTCAGCACCGACCGCTCCGTCCTGTCCACCGCCCTCGCCGCGGCCGACGCGGGCGTCGAGGTCCTCGTCGCCGCCGACGCCTGCGCGGGCGCCAACGACACGGCCCACGCCAAGGCCCTCGACGTGATGGACCTCTACCAGCCGCTGATCAAGGTGACGACGGTGGCGGGGGTGCGGGCGCTGCTGGGCCGCTGAGAGAACGTCGGGAAACCCGCCGGGAAACCCGCTGAGCGGCCCTCTGAGCGCTCAGAACCCCTTGCCCGGGTTCAGGATGCCCAGCGGGTCCAGCGCCTCCTTCACGCGCCGGTGGAGCCCGTACGCCGCAGGACCCAACTCCTCCGCGACCCACTGCCGCTTCAGCACCCCCACCCCGTGCTCGCCGGTGAGCGTGCCGCCCAGCCGCAGCGCCAGCGCGAAGATCTCCCCGGCGGCCTCCCACGCGGCGTCCGGGAGCCGGTCGAGCGCCGGGTCCACGACGACGATCGGATGCAGGTTGCCGTCGGCGGCGTGCGCCAGCGTGAACACCGGGACGCCGTGCCGCGCCGAGATCGCCCTGATCTCCCGGGCCGCCTCAGCGAGCCGCGACCGGGGCACGGCGATGTCCTCGATCAACGGCCGCCCCAGCCGCTCCAGCGCGGGCAGCGCCTGCCTGCGCGCCGCGAGCAGCGCCTCCGCCTCCGCCGGGTCCTCGGTCCGCTCCACGGCCGTCGCGAGCGGCGCCAGCACCTCGGCGACCGCCGCCGCCTCCACCCCCGCGCCGGCCCCGTCGCACTGCACCACCAACAACGCCTCCCCGCGCGCCCTGAGCGCCGGGTCGACCGCCTCCAGCACCGGCCCGTCCAGCAGTTCCGCCAGCGCCGGCACCACGCCCGCGCGCGAGATCGCGTACGACGCCCGCGCCGCCGCCTCGAACGACGCGAACCACGCCGCCAGCGTCGCCGACGCGACCGGCACCGGCCGCAGCCGCAGCGTCGCCGACGTGATCACCGCGAGGGTCCCCTCCGACCCGGTCAGCAGCGCCGTCAGGTCGTACCCGGTGACCCCCTTCACGGTCCGGCGGCCCGTCCGTACGACCGTCCCGTCCGCGAGCACCGCCTCCAGGCCGAGCACGCTGTCCCGGGTCACCCCGTACTTCGCGCACCGCAGACCGCCCGCGTTGGTCGCGATGTTCCCGCCGATCGTCGACCATGCCGCGCTCGCCGGATCGGGCGCGTACCGCAGCCCGTGCGCGCCCGCCGCGCGGTCCAGGTCGGCCGTGACGACACCCGCCTCCACGACCGCGAGCTGGTCCTCGGCGTCGAGTTCGAGGATGCGGTCCATGCCGGACAGGTCGAGCACCAAGGAGCCCTCACCGGCCGACGCGCCCCCGGACAGCCCCGTACCGGCACCCCGGGGGACCACGGACACACCCAGGGAGTGGGCGTGCCGCAGCACCGTGCTGACGTCCTGCACGCGCCGCGCGTGCACCACCGCCAGCGGCAGCCCGTCCGGGCTCGTCCCCGAGCGGTCCGTGGAATGCGCGGCCAGCGTGCGCGGGTCCGTGCTCAGCCGGTCCGGCGGCAGATCCCGCGCGAGCAGACCCAGCACGCGCGCGGGCGCGACCGCCGACGTACCCACAGAAACGCTCACAGCCCCAGCGCCTTCCCGCCGATCGCCAGCAACGACACGTCCTCCTGCGGCGCGTGCACCGGCGCGCACTGCACGTCCCGGAAATGCCGCTCCAGCGGGTTGCCCCGCGCCAGCCCCGGATTGCCCAGCAGCCGCACCGCCAGCTCCACCGCACGCACCCCGTGCCGGTCCGCCAGCACCCGCGCGCCCAGCGCCTGTTCCGGCGTGTACGACGCGTCGCCCGCGTCCAGCCGTGCCGCCCCGCCGAACACCAGGTCCTCGGCGCCCGCAAGCAGCACCTCGATCTCCCCGGCCGTCCGCCGGAACCGCTCCGTACGCGCCACCGCGTGCCCCAGGTTCGCCGGCACGCGCGCGTGCGCGAACGTCCGGAAGAAGTCCTGCGCCGCCCTCGCCACGCCCAGGTACAGCGCCGCCAGCGGCAGATGCAGCGCCGCGCCCGCGCGATTGTCCTGCTCGGCGGCCGGACCGTACGGGCCAAGGCCGATCACCTGCTCGTACGGCACCTCCACGCCCCGGAACGTGACGTCGTGACTGCCGCTCGCCCGCAGGCCCAACTGGTCCCAGCGGCCGGTGATCTCGATCCCCGGCGAACCGCCCGGCACCAGGAACGTGCCCACGCGCGGGTCGTGCTCGTCGGTCGTCGCCCACACCAGGAACCAGTCCAGGCCCTCCGCGCCCGTCACGAAACGCTTCGTTCCCTCGATCGACCAGCCGTCCGGTGTGCGCCGCGCCCGTGTCGCCGGGAGTCCGCCTCGCGCGGGGGAGCCCAGATCGGGCTCCACGCGCGCGTGGTTGACGAGCACCGGGCGGGCGAACGACTCCTTCACCACGCGCGCGTACAGCTCGTCCGGCCAGTGCGGCTGCGTCGCCTGGCGCGCGTGCGTGGCCAGGGTCATCGCCGCGATCAGCGCCACCGAGGGGTCCCGGCGGCCCAGGCCGTGCAGGATGCGGGCCGACTCCTCGACGCCCGCGCCCCGTCCGCCGTACCGCTTGCCGATCGTCGCCGTCAGGAGGCCCTCCGTGTGGGCGGCCGTCAGGGACTCCGCGGGGAAGGCGGCGGAGCGGTCGTACTCGGGGGCGAGGTGCGTTATGCGGTCGGTCACAGGGCCTTCCTCAGGTCGGCGTCGAGGTCCGTCGTCCAGAACCCGGCCACGTCCAAGCGGCCGTCCAGGGCGCCGAGTTCCGTGAACACGTCCGCCACCTTCTGCTCGGACGCCGTCGCCGCCGCGTCCACCGTCCTTGCCCGCGTGGGGCGTTGCTTCTGCTGGGCCACCAGGTCCTCCTCCGCCTGGGCGACCGGCTGGTGCGTGGTGCGGGCGATCACCTTCGCGAACTCCGCCTGCCTGCCGTCCCGTACGTACGCGTACGCCTTCGAGATCCTCGCGATCAGGTCCGCCGCCGCCTCCTTCTGCGCGGTGCTCTTCAGGACGCTGTCCTTCGCGGACCACAGGAAGTTGCCCGAGAGGATGTCCGCGCCCGAGCCGATGGTCCGCGCGCCCTGCTGATGCGCCGTGATGATCGATGTGCCGTACGAGGCGAACGCGTCGATGGAACCGCCGTTCAGTGCGGCGAGGCCGTCGTTGGGGAGGAGGGGCTTGGCGTCGATGTCGGACCAGGTGAGGCCGGACTGCTTCAGGAGTTCGTACAGGAAATAGTGGGCGGTCGTGTTCTTCACATAGCCGACCGTTTTGCCCTTGAGGCCCGCTATTCCGGTGACTTTCGAGCCCTTGGGGACGATGACTTCCTGGTTGAGGGTGGCTCCCGACTGGACCGCTACGACCTTGAAGTTCGGCTTTCCGTCGGCGGCTGCGAAAATGGGCGGGATCTCGCTGGAGGAGGCCAGGTCCAGGGCTCCGGCGCGGACGGCTTCCAGTTGTTTGTCGCCGCCCTGGAAGACGCTCCACTTGACGTTGTAGGGGGTGTCGTCGAGGTTCGCGAATTCCAGGACCGCTTCCTCCACTTTCCAGCCTGTGGCCCCCACGCGGAGGGTGACGTCGGAATCCGCTTGCGCATGTCCGCCGCAGGCGGTGGCGAGCGGCAGGAGGAGGACGGCGAGGAGCAGGGAGGCGCGACGGCCGGGACGAGGCAACACAGGATTCTCCAGGTTCTTCAGAGGTTTTCAGGCGGCCTGAGATCCCGAACCGGCCCGATGAGCCAACTCCTGCCGGACCAACGGCAGGACGAACCGCGCATAGTCGATCGCGTCGTTCAGCGGGTCGTATCCCCTGATGGACAGCAGGTCGCAGCCGATGTCCACGTAGTCCAGTAGGGCCTTGGCCACCGTCTCCGGCGAGCCCACCAACGCCGTCGATGCCCCCGCCGCGTTCGTCGCCACCGCCGGTGCGGTCCACAGGCAGCGGTCGTGGACCTCTCCTCGTTCCGCGATGTCGAGAAGCCGCTGCGATCCGACGTTCGCGGGCCGTCCCTCGGTCTTGTAATGCCGCAGCAATTCCGTGTTCCTGGCCTGGTCCTTGAGGACGCCGAGGGTGCGGTGCGCTTTCTCCCAGGCCAGTTCGTCGGTGGGCGCGATGATCGGGCGGAACGAGACCCAGATCCGAGGGCGGGGGCGGCCCGCCGCGTCGGCTACGGCATGGACGGCGGCAATCTGCTCGGCGGTCTCCTTGAGGGGTTCACCCCAGAGGCCGAAGATGTCTCCCTGCTGTCCGCCGACCCGGTAGGCGTCCTGCGACGATCCGCCCACGGAGATCGGGATGAGCCCGTTCACCGGCTTCACGTCGGAGTGGTACCCCTCGAACCGGAAATACTTCCCCTCGTGGGAGACCGGCCCTTCGGATTCCCACACCTTCCGCAGAATCTGGATGTATTCGTCCGACCGCTCATACCGTTCGGCCTTGCCGAGGTAATCCCCCTCCCGGCGCTGCTCCTCCTCGCTCCCGCCGGAAATGATGTGCACGGTCAGCCGTCCCCGGCTGATCCGGTCCAGCGTGGCGAGCGCCCGGGACGCGTGGGTCGGGAAGATCACCCCGGGCCGGTGGGCCAGGATGGGCCGCACCCGCTCCGTGTGCGTCGCGACGAACTGCGCGATCTGGAACGCGTCGGGCGAGGCCGAGTGGTACGCGACGAGCGTGTGGTCGAACCCTCCGTCGTCCAACGCCCGCGCGTACGTGCGGAGATGGCCGACGTCGAGGCCGGTCCGGCTCGCGGCGGCGGGGCCCGAGGCGCCCGCGTCGGTGTGGACGGCGCTGATGAACTCGACAGGCATGGTGGTCGACTCCCTAGGAGAAGAAGGTCACTTGAGGACGGACGTGTCGGCCGCCGAGGCCACCTCGACGTTGGGTTCCAGCACCCCGATCCCGTTCATGAGGTCGGCGACGCCCTGCACGGTCTTGTCGATCTCCGGTGTCACCGGCAGGACTTGGCTGTACGCGGCCGATGCGAGCGTCTTCGCGACCGACGCGTCCGCGCCGTTGCGGTCCTGGATCGCCCGCGCGTACGCGTCCTGGTGCGTGCTCGTCCACGTCAGCGCCGTACCGAGCCGCTTGAGGAAGTCGCCCAGCGCCGCCTTCTTCGCCGGGTCCGCGAGGGTTTTCTCCGACGCGCCGATGAAGCCGTAGCCGCTGACCCGGCCGTCCGCGCCGTCCACGATCAGCCTGCCGCCCTGGTCCAGCGCCACCGCCTGGTAGACGCCGAAGATCGCCCAGACCTTGATCTTCCCCGAGGCGAAGGCCGCCTGCGCGTCCGTCGGCAGGAGGTACTGGACCTGGACGTCCGAGTACGTGAGGCCCGCCTGCCGGAGCGCGTTCGCCAGGAGGTACTCCGAGATGCTGCCCTTCGCCGACGAGACGACGACCTTCTGTCCCTTCAGGTCCGCGACACTGGTGATTCCCGAGTCCTTGCGGACGACGATCCCCACATGCCGGCCGTCATTCTTCAGCGCGGCGACGTTCTTGAACTTCACGCCCCCGCTGAGGGCTTGGAGCGTCGGCAGGTCCGCCGCGTACGTCGTGTCGGCCGCGCCCGCCTGAACCGCCTGGAAGAGCGGGGCCGCGCCCTCGAACTCCGCCCACTTCACCGTGTAGTCCGCGCCCTTGAGCGCGCCCGACGCGGCGACGATCGTCTGGAGCGTCTTCGCCTGGTCCCCGATCGTCAGGGTGACCCGGCCCTTCGCCGAGGAGGCGTCCGCGTCCCCGCCGCACGCGGTCAGCGACAGGAGAGCGGTCAACGTCAGCGCGGCGGCTGTCAGTCGGCGGATCACGAGGGGGTTCCTTCCAGAGTGCGGGTGACACCGAGCCAGCCCAGGAGGCGGGCGCGCAGCGATACGAAGTCGGGTGCCGTGAGGTCGCGCGGGCGGGGGAGGTCCACCGTCACCTCGTGCGCGATACGGCCCTCGTCCATGACGAGGATGCGGTCCGCGAGGAGCAGTGCCTCTTCCACGTCGTGCGTGACCAGGAGGATCGCGCAGCCGTGGGAACGCCAGAGGCCGGCGACCAGTTGCTGCACCTTGCCGCGGGTCAGCGCGTCCAGCGCCCCGAACGGCTCGTCCAGCAGCAGGAGTTCGGGTTCACGCACCAACGCCCGCGCCAGCGACACGCGTTGGGCCTGCCCGCCGGAGAGCGTCTTCGGCCAGACGTCCGCCCGCTCTTCGATGCCGACCTCGCCCAGCGCCCGGAGCGCCAGGCCGCGGTCCGCCCGCCCCGGCAGACCGAGGACCACGTTGCGCCACACCTTCAACCACGGGAGCAGGCGCGGCGACTGAAAAGCCGCACTGCGCCGCAGCGGGACCGTCACCTCGCCGTCGATCTCCTCGTCCAGCCCGGCGAGAATCCGCAGCAACGTCGACTTACCGCACCCGCTGTGCCCGAGCAGCGCCACGAACTCGCCGTCCCGGATGTCGAGTTCGAGGTCGTGCAGCACCGTGTTCCCGTCGAAGGACTTCGAAAGCCCCCTGATCTCCACGCTGTTGCCCATCTCTACGCCTCCCCCTCGAAGTTGGCCCGCCACCGCAGCAGCCGCCGCGACAGCACCCGCACCGCGAAGTCGCAGGCGAGCCCCAGCAGCGCGTACACGGCGAGGCACAGCACGATCACGTCCGTGCGGAAGTACTGCTGCGCGTTGCTCATCAGGTAGCCGAGCCCGGCGTCCGCGTTGACCTGCTCGGCGAAGACCAGCGCCAGCCACGCCGTCGACAGGGCGTACCGGAGCCCCACGAGGGCACCGGGCAGCGCGCTCGGCAGGATCACGTACCGGATCAGCCCGAGCCGCCCGAGCCCCATCATCCGCGCGGCCTCCACGAGCCCGGCGTCCGTCGAGCGGATGCCGCCGTAGATGTTGAAGTACAGCGGGTACGTCACGCCGAGCGCGACCAGCGCGATCTTCGGGGTCTCCTCGATGCCGAACCACACGATGAACAGCGGGATCAGACCCACCCACGGGATCGCCCGGAACATGCCCATCGAGGAGTCGATGACGTCCTCCCCGAGCCGGAACAGGCCCGCGAGCAGCGCCAGCGTCAGCGCGATCACGGCGCCGATCACGAACCCGGTCGCCGCGCGCCGCCCCGACGCCGCGATGGCGCTGGGGAGTTCACCGGATCGCGTCAACTCGGCCGCCTGCTTGAGGACATCGACCGGCGACGCGAGCACCGACTCCGGGAGCAGTCCCGTCACCGACGTCAGGAACCACAGCAGGACGAGCCCGACCGGCCCCGCCGAACGCCGCACGGAACGCGGCACCTTGAAGCGCCGCACCGTCTTCACCGACCCGCGCAGCGTCACCCGCGACGTCGCGTCACCCGGGACGCGCGCAGCCTCGACCGTCGTCATGCCGCACCGCCACCGGTCGCCGCCGGACGGTCCGCATCCGCCGACCACGCCGACCAGGACCCCGGGAACAGCACGCCCTCGAACCCCGCGATCTCCAGCGCGGCGATCTGATGCGCGGCCGTCACCCCCGACCCGCAGTACACCCCGATCCGTACGCCGCCGCCGGCCCCCTTCTCCTCGAACCGCTTGCGCAGCTCCCCGGCCGGCAGGAACCGTCCGTCCGACGCGAGGTTCTCCCCGGTCGGCGCCGACACCGCGCCCGGGATGTGCCCGGCGCGCGGGTCCACCGGCTCCACCTCGCCCCGGTAGCGTTCACCGGCCCGCGCGTCCAACAGCAGCCCGCCGGCGGCGAGTTCGGCGGCACCGTCCGCGTCCGTCACCGGCAGCGCGCCCGCCGTGAGGACGACGTCCCCCGGCGCCGGGTCCGCCGGGACCCCGGACTCCAGCGGCAGCCCGGCGGCCCGCCACGCGCCCAATGCCCCGTCCAGCAGGGCCACGTCGGTGACACCGGCGTACCGCAGGAGCCACCAGGCCCTTGCCGCCGCCGTGTTGCCGAGGTCGTCGTACACCACGACCGGTGTGCCCGCGCCGATTCCCCAACGGCGGGCGTCCGCCTGGAGGTTCGCGATGTCCGGCAGGGGATGCCGGCCGCCCTCGCGGGTCGGCGGGGACGCCAACTCCGTGTCCAGGTCCACGTACACGGCGCCCGGGATGTGGCCGTCGGCGTAGTGGTCGCGGCCGTGCGGGTCGCCCAGCGCCCAGCGGACGTCCAGGACCACCGGGGGCCGTGCGGAGTCGAGTTCCTTCGCGAGGTCCTCGACCGCGATCGTCACACTCATGCCGACACCTCCGCGATCGGGGTGAGTTCGGGGGACAGGCGCAGGCGCTCCAGGAAGAGGACGACCGTCGCGGCGGCCGTGCGGTGCAGGGCGTCGTTCAGGACGTCGTGCCGGCCGCCCCGGAACGTCACCAGCTCCACCGCGTGCTCGGCGTACACCGCGCGCGCCGACTCCAGCGGGCTCACCGTGTCGTCCGCGCCGTGCAGCGCCAGCACCGGGACGCTCACCAGGTCGAGGCGGGGCGTGTCCGGGGCCGCGTCGAGGGCGCCCCGGCGGAAGTCCGGGTCGTTCGTGAGGCGGCCCCGGTGCGTCGGGCAGGCCGTGCGCGCCTCGGCCTCCTCCTCCCAACTCCCCGCGCTCCAGGGGCGGGTGGGCAGACCCGCGAGGATCAGCGCCGCCGCGCCCGGGTGTCCGGCGGCGAGCTGCGCGGCGTACGCGGCGCCCGTGTCCGAGCCGACCAGGACCTTCGGGCCCGGCAGCGACTCGTCCGCGAGGAGCTTCGCGGCCTCGTCGAGGACCGCCGGGTCGATGGAGGCGTCGCCGAGGGCGCGCACCCGGTACGCGTCGAAGGCGAGGCGGCGGCCGAACCGCTCGTACACACCGCCGTGTTCACCACGGCCCGCCAGCACGATCAGCGTGCCGCGCGCGGCGAGACCTTCCGGTTCGTCCCAGGAGAAAGGGGCAGCAGAGGGCATGGGTGGACCACTCCCGTGAAAGAAGAAAGAACGCAGGGGACAGCGGCCGTCACGCGCGGGTCAGCGCGTACGGATCAGCCGCAGGGGGAGAAGGGGTTCAGCGACAGCGCGCGCTGCACGCGACGCCGAAGTCGATGACTCGGCGCTGCGTCAGAAGGGCAGCGGAAGGGGTCGTGAACAGCATGCGCTCATGATGACCGTTCGTGCCCGAAGACGTCCAACGACGATTCGATATCGAAACCGATCAGCCATCGCGATCGATCACGGTGAGCGGTTACGGTCACGGCATGTCCCGACCCGTGCTCGACATCGTGGCCCTGCGCAGCCTCACCGCGATCGCCGACCACGGCGGCTTCCACCGCGCCGCCGAGGCGCTCGCGCTCAGCCAGTCCGCCGTCAGCCAGCACGTCCGGAGGCTGGAGAAGACCCTCGGCCGCCCGGTCGTCGAACGCGAGGGCCGGGGCACCCGCTTCACCCCGGCCGGACGCGGCCTCCTCGAACAGGCCCGCCGCGTCCTCGCCGTCCACGACGAAGCCGTCCGCACGCTCCTCGACATCGAGAGCGACACGATCACGATCGGCTCCACCGAACACGCCGCCGACCAGTTCCTGCCCCGCCTCACCGCCGCCGTCCAGGCGATCCGCCCCGGCTGCCGCGTCCGCTACCGCATCGACCGCTCGGCCCGGCTCGTCGAGGCGGTGGAACGGGGGACCGTCGACGTCGCCGTGTACGTCACGGAGGCGGCGGCGACGGAGGGCACCCCGGTCGGCGGCCTCCCCCTGACCTGGCACGCCCGCCCCGGCTGGCAGCGCCCCCCGGCTCCGGCCCCGATCCCCCTCGTCGCCATCGAGGACCCGTGCGCGATCCGCCGCCGCGCGATCTCGACCCTGGCGGCCCACGGCCTCCCGGCGACGGTCGTCGGCGACGCCGGCTACCTCGCGGGCGTCCTCGACATCGCCCGCACCGGCCAGGGCGTGGCCCTCCTCGCGACCGTGGGCCAGCCCCCGGACGGCCTCACCCCCTGCCCCGGCCTCCCGCCGGTCCCCCCGATCCCGATGAGCGCACTCGCCGGCCCCGGCACGGACCCGGCGACGGCCGAGGCGGCGTTCGAGGCGGTACGGGCACTGCTCACCTGAACCGCATCAGGTCTCCAGATAGCGCAGAATCGCCAGGACACGCCGGTTGTAGCCGGTGGTGTGCGTCAGTTCCAGCTTGTCGAAGATCGCCGCCAGGTGTTTTTCCACCGCGCTCAGCGAGATGTGCAGCTTCTGCGCGAGCGCCGCGTTCGTATGCCCCTGCGCCAGCGCTTCGAGGACCTCACGCTCGCGGGGCGTGAGCCGCGCCAGCGGGTCCGTGTGTGTCGTACGGACCACCAGCTGCCGTACGACCTCCGGATCGAGCGCGGCGCCGCCCGCGTGGACGCGTTCCAGCGCGTCGAGGAACTCCTCGACCTGGGCGACCCGGTCCTTGAGCAGGTAGCCCACACGGTGCGCCCCGGCGGACAGGAGCCGGGCCGCGTAGTGCCGCTCGATGTGCTGCGACAGCACCAGCACGCCCGTGTCCGGCCACCGTTCACGGATCTCCAGCGCCGCGCGCAGCCCTTCGTCGGTGTGCGTCGGCGGCATGCGGATGTCGAGGACGACGACGTCGGGCCGGTGCGCGGCCACCGCCTCCGGCAGGGGAGCGGCGTCGCCGTACGCCCCCAGCACCTCGTGGCCCTCCTCGACGAGGAGCCGGACCAGGCCCTCGCGCAGCAGCGTCGAGTCCTCGGCGAGCATCAGGCGCACGGCAACTCCGCGGTGATCGTGGTGGGTCCCCCCACCGGACTGTCCACACACAGCGTGCCGTCGAGCGCGGCCACCCGCCCCCGCAGCCCGCTCAGCCCGCTGCCCGAGACGTCGGCCCCGCCCCTCCCGTCGTCCCGGACCCGCACCGCGAGCACCGGACCGCGCAGCGCCACCCGTACGCACACCCGCGATGCCCCCGAGTGCTTGGCCGCGTTCGTCACCGCCTCCGACACCACGAAGTACGCGGCGGTCTCCACCGCCCTGGGCAGCTCCCCGGCGACGTCGAACTCCGTACGCACGGGCAGAGCGCACCGTTCGGAGACCCCGCCCAGCGCCTCCTCCAGGCCCAGGCTGTCCAGCGCCGACGGATAGACGCGCCAGGTCACCTCACGCAGCTCGACCAGGAGCGCCTGGCACTCCTGATGGGCCTGGAGCAGCAGCTCGTCCGCCCGCTCGGAGCCGCGCCCCCGGCGGGCCCGGCCGAGCAGCATGCCGAGCGCCACGAGCCGTTGCTGGATCCCGTCGTGCAGATCGCGCTCGATGCGCCGCCGCTCGGTGTCCACCGCGCGGACGACCGCGGCCCGGCTCGCCGCGAGTTCGTCGATGCGCTGCCTGAGCAGCTCGGGACCGGACGGGCCGAAGCACTCCCCGGCCAGCCGCGTCTCCAGCCGGGCCAGCGAGCGCAGCCCCTGGAGGTCGAGGAAGAGCAGCACCCCGCCGAGCACCACCTGCCCGGCCAGTTCGCCCCAGCCGACGCTCCCTCGGACCACCCCGCCCACCAGCAGGACCGCCAGCGCGGCGCCGAGGGCCAGCAGCCCGGCCACGACGGCGCACACCAGCCCGGTGACCGCGCGCAGCGCGAGGTGGCGGCGGATCTTCCGGTCCGACGGCGCGTACTCCCCGGGGAAGCGGTCACCGAAGAAGTACGACCGGCGGGACCGCTCGATCCCCGCCCAGCGACGGGCCGTCGACGCCCTGAGCAGCAGCGGCAGGCCGACCGGAGCCGTCACACACCCGAGCAGCGTTCCCGCGCTCCGCCGGGCCAAGTCCTCCCACACAGGCGCCGACCCTATCCGAGCGGACATCAACCGCGCCTGTGCAGGCCCTGGTTGCGGCCCCGCACCCGCGAACCGACATACACCGCGAGGGCGATGACCACCACCCCGAGGACCACCTTGGAGACGATCCCGACGTACGTCTCCACCACTTCCCACCGGTCCCCGAGCCAGTAACCCGCCAGCACCAGCACGGAGTTCCACAGCAGGCTGCCCAACGCGGTCAGCGGCACGAACACCGTGAGCGGCATCCGTTCCACCCCGGCGGGCACCGAGATCAGGCTGCGGAAGATCGGCACCATGCGCCCGAGCAGCACCGCCTTCGTGCCGTGCCGCGCGAACCACGCCTCCGTACGCTCCAGGTCGGACGCCTTGACCAGCGGCAACCGCGCCCACAGCGCGTGCATGCGCTCCCGCCCGAACAGGGCGCCGATCCAGTACAGCGCGACGGCCCCCACGACCGAGCCCAGCGTCGTCCACAGCAGCGCCGACGGCAGCCCGATCACCCCCTGCCCCGCCGCGAATCCCGTCAGCGGGAGGATCACCTCGCTCGGCAGCGGCGGGAAGAGGTTCTCCAGCGCGATGGCCAGCCCTGCTCCCGGGCCACCGAAGGTGTCCACGAGACCGGCGGCCCATCCCGCGATCCCGTCGGCGGGCTCCTGAGGCAGAGCCGAGAACAGCAGAGGCATGAGGGTCTCCCAGCGCGTGAACCGTGCCGCCGGGGCAGCCGCCCCGACCGGGTTCCACGTTAGGAACCGCAGGTCAACGCCGGTACGGGGCTTCCCGTACACCCGCTCCTGCGGAAAACCTCACCCCTGCTCCGGCAGCTGCCCGAGCCCCCGCTCCAGCGCCGCCCGCTGCAACGGCAGTACCCGCGCGTGCACCGTCCGCCCCTTCCCCGTCAGCGACACGTACACGCCCCGCCGGTCCTCGACACACACCGACCGCTCGACCAGCCCGTCCTTCTCCAGCCGCCCGATGAGCCGCGACAGCGCGCTCTGGCTGAGGTGGACGCGGCCGACGAGATTCTGTACGCGGCACTGGTCGCCGTGGCGCGGCGCCTCGGCGGCGAGGAGGTCGAGGACCTCGAAGTCGCTGGCGCCGAGGCCGTGGGGGTGCAGGGCGCGGTCGATCTCGCAGAGCGTGCGGGCGTGGACCGTCAGGATGTCCCGCCACCGGTCCTCAAGGGCCGTCGCGGTCGCGTTCGCTGCCATGAACCGACCGTAACACCGAAATGAAGTGTCATTGATCGTGCAACTTGTGCGGGCGCATGGAGTGCTCAGGCGACCGGGTCCTGGAGGAGGCCGACGAGGTTGCCGTCCGTGTCCTTCACCGACGCGATCAGCCGCCCGTTGCCGACGTCCTGCGCGTCCTGGAGGAGTTCGGCGCCCGCGTTCAGGAGCGCGGCGAGACGCTCGCGCAGGTCGGTGACGTGCCAGTAGGGGACCGGCCCGGTCATGCCCTTCCCGTGGCCGTTCGGGTCGAGGCCGACGTCCTGTCCCGCGGCCTTGTACCCGACGTAGTACGGCGTGTCCGCGTACGGCTCGACGCCGAGCAGCGCGCCGAACACGGCCTTCGCGCTGGTCAGGTCCTTGACGGGGTAGATGATCGTCTGGAGTCCGGCGGACATGGGGTGCTCCTCGTGGGTCTGGGCTCGTGCTGTGCCCACCACGCTAGGCCGGGCGCCGGTGATCCGCTTCTTCGATCCTGACCGGCCGCACGGGACAGCGAAAAGCGGGGGCACGAGCTCCCCCGCGGCTCGTGCCCCCACTGCTTGCTCAACCCCTCACGTCGAGTCCCGCTTCACCAGCTCCGTCGGCAGGATCACCGCCGCCGGATCCTCCCCGCCGATCTGCGCGAGCAGCACCCGCACCATCTCGGCGCTGATCCGGTCCCACGGCTGACGGATCGTCGTCAGCGCCGGGTTGGAGGCGACCGCGGCGGGCGAGTCGTCGAACCCGCCGACCGCGACGTCCTCCGGCACCCGCCGCCCCGCGTCCCGCAGCGCCGACAGCACGCCCTGCGCCATGAGGTCGGACGCGACGAACACGGCGTCGAGATCGGGCGCCCGCTCCAGCAGCGCCCGCGCCCCCGCCTCGCCGCTCGCCCGGCTGTAGTCACCGGACACGATGAGCCGCTCGTCGTACGCGATGTCCGCCTGCGCGAGCACCTCCCGGTACCCGGCGAGCCGCTCCACACCGCCCGGCGTGTCCAGCGGCCCGGTGACGACGCCGACGCGCCGCCGGCCCAGGGACAGGAGGTGGCGGACCATGTCCCGGGCGCCGTCCCGGTCGTCGGCGGCGACGTAACTCACCTTCGACCCGATCCCGATCGGCTTGCCGCAGGCGACGAGGGGTACGCCCGCCTCGCGCAGCTCCTGCGCGATCGGATCGCCGGAGTGGCTGGAGACCAGCAGCACCCCGTCGACGTGCCCGGCGGTGATGTACCGCGTTATCCGCCGCCGCTCGTCCTCGGTCGCCGCCAGCATCAGCAGCAGCGGCACGTCGTGCGCGGCCAGCGCCTGGGTGCAACCCCGCAGCAGGACATTGAAGTTGGGGTCCTCGAAGAACCGCTCCTGAGGCTCCGTCAGCAGGAAGCCGACCGAGTCGGAGCGGCCGGTGATCAGGGAGCGCGCGTGCCGGTTGACGACGTAACCCGTCCTGCGGATCGCGGCGTTGACCGCCTCCTGCGCCGAAGGGCTCACGTAGTGGCCGCCGTTGAGGACCCGCGAGACGGTGCCCCGGGAGACCCCCGCCTCGCGCGCCACGTCGTGGATGGTCGGAGGCTTGCGCCTGCCCCCCGAAGTGCTCATGGTCATGACTTTACGGCCCCGGACAGCAGATCCAGGCTCCAGAACCGCTGAATGACCAGGAACAGCGCGACCAGCGGGAGCACCGCGAGGAACGCGCCGGTGATCACCAGCGTGTACAGCGCGGGAGCCGACGCGCCCTGCTTCAGGAGCGTGAACAGCCCCAGTGTGATGGGGAACTTGGTGTCGTCGCTGAGCATGATGTACGGCAGCAGGAAGTTGTTCCAGATCGCGACGAACTGGAACAGGAACACCGTCACCAGACCCGGGACCATCATCGGCAGCGCGATCCGCGTGAAGATCCGCCACTCGCTCGCCCCGTCCATCCGCCCCGCCTCGACGACGTCCGCCGGGACGGCCGCGCTCGCGTAGATGCGCGCCAGGTAGACGCCGTAGGGGGAGAGGATCTGCGGCAGCATCACCGAGAGGTACGAGTCGGTGACCCCGGCCTTCGCCATCAGCAGGTACTGCGGGATGGCCAGGATGATCGGCGGCATCAGCACGCCCGCGAGCAGGATGCTGAACATCGACTCGCGGCCCCGGAACCGGTAGATCGCGAGCGCGTACCCGCTGAACGCGGACACGGCCGTCGACAGCAGCGCGCCGAGGCCGGCGTAGAGGGCGGAGTTGCCCATCCACTGCCAGTAGACGCCGTCCCGGTAGGCGTTGAGCTCCTTGATGTTGTCGACGAAGCCCGAACCCGGCCAGAACGTGAACGTCGAGAAGAGTTCGCCGCCGGACTTGGTGGACGCGATGACCACCCAGGCGACCGGCAGCAGACAGTAGATCGCCCCGATCAGCAGGGCGACCGTCGGGACCAGCGCGATACGGCTGCGCAGCGGCGGCTTCTTGTGCGCGGTACCCGCCGCGCCGGCGGCCGAGGGGACCTTCTGGACGGCAAGAGAACTCATCGGGCTCCCTCCTCCTGCTGGGAACGGCGGTTCGCGGCGCGCAGGAAGCCGAAGGAGAGCACCAGCGTGGCGAACGCGATGATCACGGCCTGGGCCGCGGCCCGGTAGATGTCACCGTTGCCGAAGGCGTCCTGGTAGACCTTCATCAGCGGACTCCACGTCGTGGACACGGAGTTGGTGAGCGGTTTCAGGGTCGTCGGCTCGCTGAACACCTGGAGCGTGGCGATGATCGAGAAGAAGAACGTCAGCACCAGCGACGGCGCCACCATCGGGATCTTGATCCTCAGCGCGATCTGCAACGGCGTCGCCCCGTCGAGCTTCGCGGCCTCGTACACCTCGGCCGGGATCGACTGGAGCGCCGTGTAGATGACGATCATGTTGAAGCCGGTGCCGCCCCACACCGCGATGTTCGACAGCGCGAGGTACAGCGGCCCGCCGTCCAGCAGATCCGGCTGCGGCATCCCCAGCTTGTCGAGGATCCAGTAGAACGGGCTGACGTCCGGCAGGTACAGGAAGCCCCACAGCAGGGCGGCGATCACACCGGGAATGGCGTACGGCAGGAAGATCGCGAGCCGAGTGAACGGCGTGAACCGCACCTTGTCCGCGTCCAGCATCAGCGCGAACAGCAGCGCGAGGCCCAGCATCACGGGGACGACGATGCAGCCGTACCCGAGGACCCGCAGGGCGCCGTGCAGCAGCTCGCTGTCGGACAGGGCGTCGGTGTAGTTCTCCAGGCCCGCCCAGACCTCCTTGCGGGCCCCCGACCCGAGGCCGAGCCCCGAGACCTTGACCTTGCGGAAGCTCAGGTAGACCGCGTACCCGATGGGCAGCGCGAAGAAGAGGGCGAACAGGACGATTCCGGGGAGGAGGAAGAAATAGGGGGCGCTTCGCGCTCGTTTGAGGGTGGTGGCGGGAGACGGGTGGGCGTACGGGGCCGACCTGACCCCGTACGACTGCCGGCGCGCGGTTTTCACTCGGAGACCTCGAAGCCCTGCTTCTTCATGTCGGCGACGGTGTCGGACTGCATCTTCGCCAGCGCGGCGGAGAAGTCCGACTTGTTCTTCGCGGCGGCGCCGAACGCGTCCTTGAACGTGGTGTACGCGACGTTGACGTTCGGGCCCCACGCGGAGGGCGCCGTGGTCTTGGCGACGTTCGCGGCGACCTTGTAGAAGTCGGGCTGGTTCGCGAAGTACGCCGGCGGGGCCGTGAACGCGCCGGAGAGCTGCGCCGAGGTGGACGCCGGGTAGATCCCGCCCTCCTTGGCGAGCGCGTTGAGGGCGTCGCCGTCGGTGTTCAGCCAGGTGGCGAACTTCGCGGCGGCCGACTTGTGCTTCGAGTCGGTCGTCACGCCGGTCGAGGAACCGCCCCAGCTGCCGGTCGTGTTGTCGCTCGCCGACCACTGGGGGAGCGGGGCCACGGCCCACTTGCCCTTCGTGGAGGGGGCGGCGGAGGAGAGCGTGCCGGGTGCCCACACGGCGGAGACCCAGGCGATCTGCTTGCCGGTGTCCAGCGCCTTGTTCCAGGCCGGCGTGTACATCGGCTGGTTGTCGATGGCGCCCTCCTTGACGAGGCCGCCCCAGAAGTCGGCGACCTTCTTCGTCGCCGCGTCGTCGATGCCGACCTTCCACTTGTTCCCGGCGGTGGTCCACCACTTGGCGCCGGCCTGCTGGGCGAGGCCCGCGAAGAGGCCCGAGTCGTTCGCGGAGAACGTCGTCAGGTCGGTGCCCGGGGACTTCTTCTTCAGCGCGCGGGCCGTCTCGGCGAACTGCTCCCAGGTGGTGGGGACCGTCAGGCCGTACTGCTTGAAGAGGTCCTGGCGGTAGTAGAACATCATCGGCGCGACGTCCTGGGGGAGCGCGTAGACGGCGTTCGTGCCCAGCGTGACCTGCTGCCAGACGCCGTCGGCGAACGTGGACTTGGCGTCGCCGACGTTCTTGGAGATGTCGGCGAGGACGTCGTTGGAGACCAGCGTCGGCAGCGCCTGGTACTCGGCCTGAACCAGGTCCGGGCCGTTGCCCGCCTTGTGCGCGGTGAGGATCTTCGTCACCAGGTCGTCGCCGGACGCCTGCTTCTGGGCGGTGACCTTGATCTGGTCGGCCTTGCCGGGGCCGTCGTTCCAGAGCTTGACGGCCTTGTCCATGCCGGGCGTCCAGGTCCAGTACGTCAGCGAGACCGGACCGGAGGACTCGGACCCGCCGTCGTCGTCGGACGACCCGCACGCGGCGAGCGCGGTGGCGCCGAGCGTGACGGCGATGGCGGTTGCCACGAGGCGACGGCGCTTCGTGTTCGGCATGGAATTCTCCCCTGACCTGGGCCCCCGCCTCGCGCGAGGGCCTGCCATGCGATGCGCATGACCTCGGACACTGCCCGTCGCGGTGCCCTGTCATGCTTCTGTGAGCGTTCACAGTAGAGAAACATCCCGGACACTTGTCAATGGTTGTTGCTGTGCGGTTATGTTGAGCTCCGAACGGCGCCGTTGTCTGTGCACGTTCCCAAATGATCGTTCAACCGGGAGAGATCGATGCCGGACACCAGCCCCCAGGGCCTCACCAGGCTCGCCTTCGGCGGGGACTACAACCCCGAGCAGTGGCCCGAGAGCGTCTGGCAGGAGGACGTCCGGCTGATGCGCGAGGCCGGCGTCACCATGGTGAGCGTCGGGATCTTCTCCTGGGCCCTGCTGGAACCCGCGCGCGGGCAGTACGACTTCGGCTGGCTCGACCGGATCATCGCCCTGCTCCACGAGAACGGCATCCGCGTCGACCTCGGCACCCCCACCGTCGTCCCGCCCGTCTGGTTCTACCGCGAACACCCCGACGCCCTCCCGGTCGCCGCCGACGGCACCCGCTACGCCTTCGGCTCACGCGGCGCCATCTGCCACAGCAACCCCGACTACCGCGCCGCCGCCGCGAACATCACCACGAAGCTCGCCGAGCGCTACGGCGACCACCCCGCCCTCGCGATGTGGCACGTCCACAACGAGTACGGCGTCCCCGTCTCCGCGTGCTACTGCGACTCCTGCGCCGCCCACTTCCGCCGCTGGCTGGAGACCACGTACGGCGGCATCGAGGCCGTCAACGCCGCCTGGGGCACGGCCTTCTGGGGCCAGCGCTACGCCGGCTTCGAGGACATCAGCCCGCCGCGCACCGCGCCCACCGTCGGCAACCCCGGGCAGGCCCTCGACTACAAGCGGTTCGCGGACGCCACGATGCGCGAGAACTTCGTGGCCGAGCGGGACATCCTGCACCGCCTCGCGCCGGGCGTGCCGGTCACGACGAACTTCATGACCGCCCTCAGCCAGTGCGACTCCGTCGACTACTGGGCCTGGGGCCGCGAGGTCGACATCGTCACCAACGACCACTACCTGATCACCGACGGCCGCCGCACCCACGTCAACCTCGCGATGGCCGCCGACCTCACCCGCTCCGTCGGCGGTGGCGCCCCCTGGATCCTCCTGGAGCACTCCACCTCCGGCATCAACTGGCAGCCCCGCAACCCCGCGAAGGCGCCCGGGCAGATGGCCCGCAACTCCCTCGCGCACGTCGCACGCGGCTCCGAGGGCGCCATGTTCTTCCAGTGGCGCCAGTCCCGGCGCGGCGCCGAGAAGTTCCACTCCGCGATGGTCCCGCACGGCGGCACCGACACACGCGTCTGGCGCGAGGTCGTCGAACTCGGCGCCTCCCTGGACTCGTTGAACCCCATCCGCGGCTCCCGCACCGAGGCCGACGTCGCCGTCCTGTGGGACTGGCAGTCCTGGTGGGCACAGAACCTCGCCTGGCGCCCCAGCGAGGACGCCGACCCGCGCGAGCGCGCCGACGCCTTCTACGAGGCCCTCTACGACCGGCACCTCACCGTCGACTTCGCCCACCCCGAGTCCGACCTGTCGACCTACCCGCTGGTCGTCGTCCCCGCCCTCTACCTGATGACCGAGGCCGCCGGGAACAACCTCCGCGCGTACGTCGCCGGCGGCGGCACCCTCCTCGTCTCCTTCTTCTCCGGCATCGTCGACGAGCACGACGCCGTCCACGACGGCGCCTACCCCGGCGCCCTGCGCGACGTCCTCGGCCTCACCGTCGAGGAGTTCTCGCCCCTGCTGGCGGGGGAGACGGTACGGCTCACCGGTCCCGACGGCGCCGGCCTGACCGGTGACGTGTGGAGCGAGTTCGTCGTGCCGCGCGGCGCGGAGACCGTGTGGTCCTTCGCCGACGGGCTCGCCGCCGGGCGGCCCGCCGTCACCCGGCACCGGCTCGGCGAGGGCACCGCCTGGTACATCTCCACCCGCCTCGGCGCGGAGGGGCTCGACACGGTCCTCGCGCGTGCCGCCGACGACGCCGGGATCACGCCGCGCGATCTGCCCCGGGACGTCGAGGTCGTGCGCCGGTCCGGGGAGAACGCCGACTACCTGTTCGCGATCAACCACACCGCCGGTGACGTCAAGGTGCCGCTGGAGTCCGCCGGCACCGAACTCCTCACCGGCGAGCGCGCCTTGGGCCACCTCGCCGTCCCGGCGGGCGCCGTGCGCGTCGTACGGCTCGACGGCTGAGCCGGTCACCGACTCCCCCTTCGCCCGTGGAGCCGCGAGCCGCGGGCGGAGGGGGGCCTCGTACCTGACACTCCCCCAAGGGAGCCGGGCCTCTTACGGGGCCTGGTGGTTGTCAGGTGCGGGACACCCCACCCCCATCACGTCGAAGGGACGACGGACGACGATGTTCCATCCCAGACGCACCCTCCAGGCCCTCATGCTGCCGCTGGCCGCGGGCCTCGCCCTCACCGCCCTGCCCGCGCAGACCGCTGCCGCCGCCTCCACGCTCACCAACGGCGGCTTCGAGTCCGACGGCACCGGCACCGCGACCCCCGCCGGGTGGTCCACCTACTCCGCCGGCGGCCAGAACTCCGCCTCCTTCACCGAGTCCGGTGGCCGCAGCGGCAGTTACCGGCTCACCCAGTGGGCGTCCGCCGCCTACAAGGTGGAGACGTACCAGTACCTGTCGGGGTTGACCAACGGGAACTACACATTGACCGCGTGGGTCCGCTCGGGCGGTGGGCAGAACGCGGCGTACATAGCGCTCAAGAATTGCGGGGGCGCCGAGCAGCGTACAGACATACCGGTGTCGTCCAGTGGTTGGATCCGCATTGTCACGCCGGTCAACGTGACGAACAACCAGTGCACCATCAGCATCAACAGTGACGCCAACGCCGGTAACTGGATCAATGTTGACGACCTGTCGTTCAGTGCAGGGACCACCGGTACATCGATCCATGGTGCCGACATCTCCTCCCTCGCCAAGAGCGAGGCCAAGGGCGGCGTCTACAAGAACGCCTCCGGCACCAGCGGCGACGCCCTCGGCATCCTGCGCAACGCCGGCATGAACTACGCGCGCCTCAAGGTCTGGGTCAACCCCGCCGACGGCTACAACGACAAGGCGCACGTCCTGGCGATGGCCAAGCGGATCAAGGCGTCCGGCATGAAGCTGCTGGTCGACTTCCACTACTCGGACACGTGGGCCGACCCGGGCGCGCAGTCCAAGCCGGCCGCATGGGTGGGCCATACATACAGTCAACTCAAGACGGACGTGTACAACCACACGTACGACGTGTTGAACGCGTTGAAGGCTCAAGGCACCACCGCCGACATGGTCCAGGTGGGCAACGAGATCAACGGCGGCATGCTGTGGAACGAGGGATCAACCAGTAACTGGTCCCAGCTGGCCGGACTGCTCAACAGTGGATACGACGCCGTCAAAGCGGTCAACTCGTCCACCACCGTCGCCCTGCACCTCGCCAAGGGCGGCGACCTGTCCGGCACCCGCTGGTGGTTCGACAACGCCGTCTCCAACGGCGTGAAGTTCGACGCGATCGGCCTGTCCTACTACGGCTACTGGCACGGCCCGCTGTCCGACTTCCAGACGACCCTGGACGACGCGGCGTCGCGGTACGGCAAGCCGGTGTTCGTGGCGGAGACGGCGTACCCGTTCACGCTCGCCCAGGACGACTCGCTGGAGAACCAGATCGACCTGAGCAGCGAGCTGGTGAGCGGCTACCCGGCCACGGTCGCGGGGCAGACGAAGTGGATGAACGACGTCGCGAGCATCGTCGAGGCGGTCCCGAACGGCCGTGGACTGGGTGTCTTCTACTGGGAGGCCACCTGGACCGCCGTCGCCGGCAACGGCTGGGACCCCAAGGACGCCGCCTCGGGCAACGGCTGGGAGAACCAGGCCCTGTTCGGCTACGACGACAGGGCGCTCGGCTCGATGGCGTGGTTCAAGCACCGGTAGGAACCCGCCGAGCACCGGCGGTCGCCGCCTGAACCAGTGACGAGTCCGTGGGCCCGGCCGCGCACACCCCGCGCGGCCGGGCCTACTTCGTCTGCATCAGCTGGATCAGGTTGCCGCAGGTGTCGTCCAGGACCGCGACGACGACCGGCCCGGCGTCCACCGGCTCCTGCGTGAACCGCACCCCGAGCCCGGAGAGCCGATCGAACTCGGCGCGCACGTCGTCCACGGCGAACGAGGCCGCCGGGATGCCGTCCTCGAACAGCGCCGCCTTGTACGGGCCCACCGCGCGATGTCCCGAGGGTTCGAGGAGCAGCTCGGGACCGTCGGGGTCGCCGGCCGCGACGACGGTGAGCCAGCGGTCGGTGCCCACGGGCACGTCGTGCTTCGTCACGAAGCCGAGGACGTCGGTGTAGAACCGCCGGGCCTTCTCCTGGTCGTCGACGAAGACGTTGGTCAGATGGATCCGCACGGGTGCTCCCTGGAGGCGTGGACGGGCGTCGGCCCTCTCACCGTAGGGCCCCGGCGCCCCCCCGGCCGAACGGGCGCGCCCGCAGGTCCGGGCGCCGTCGCCGGGCGGCCCCCGCCCCGATCCGGAACCGTGCCGCACGCCCCGCGCGCGTACGGCGTCCGTGCAGGCCGGACGGTGTACCCCGGACGGGCACGGCGGAGTCCGGGACGGGGAGGCGTCGACTGCGGGAGAGTGGACAGACGCGGTAGGAGGAGGCCCCGACGCGAGGACGGAGGGACAGGTTCAGATGCTGAGGACTCCCGTGGCCGGGCGGCGCCTGGAGATTCTGGAATGGCTCAAGGAGCCCGCCCTGCACTTCCCCGCGCGGCGGCGCGCCGCGTCCCCCGGGCACGGCGTCACCGCCGACGCGCTCGCCCACAAGCTCGGTGTGCGCCGCAAGGCCGCCGAGGCCCACCTCGTCCTGCTCGCGCGCGTGGGCCTGCTGCGGGCCGAGAAGGTCGGCCGGCGCACCTACTACCGGCGTGACGAGATCCGCATCGCGGAGGTCGCCCGCATGTTCGAGAAGGGCTGGCAGAGGTAGCGCGTGAGGGCTGGTGGGGCGGGGGAGGCGGGCCCGGGGAAAGCCCCGGCAAAGGCCCCCGCCCGCGCGCATGGAGGCGGGTGCCGACTGAAAGGATTACCTGTCTCCGACAGGAAGGGCACACGTTCATGCACCGTCGCGCGGCTCTCGTCCCCCTCCGGTACGTCACTCTCCCGGGCCACGGCCCCGAGGACGTCGTGGCGGACGGGCACGGCAGAGTCCTGACCGGCGTCGAGGACGGGAGGATCTTCCGGGTGTCCGGCCTCGACGACCCGCGCGCGGCCCGCGTCGAGCACGTGGGGGAGATCGGCGGGCGCCCCCTCGGTCTCGAACTCCTCCCGGACGGCGGCCTGCTGGTGTGCGACGCGGAGGGCGCCCTGCTGCGCGTGGACACCGGCGACGGCAGCGTGCGCGTGCTGACCGAGTCGGCCAAGGGCGAGCCGCTGAGGTTTTGCAGCAACGCCGTCGCCGCACCCGACGGGACGGTCTACTTCACCGTCTCCAGCCGGGAGTTCGCCCTGGGGGAGTGGGTCGGCGACCTCGTCGGCCACACCGGCACCGGGCGGCTGCTGCGGCTCTCGCCGGGCGCCGACACGCCCGAAGTGCTCCTGGAGGGGCTCCAGTTCGCCAACGGGCTCGCGGTGAGCGGCTGCGGCGCGTTCCTGGTCGTCGCCGAGACCGGCGCCCGGCGCCTGACCCGGTACTGGCTCACCGGACCCCGTACGGGCGTCGCCGAGCCCTTCCTGGAGGACCTTCCCGGCTATCCGGACAACCTGTGGCGCGAGGGCCCCGACGGCCCCGTCTGGGTCGCCCTCGCGGGCCCCCGCGTCCCCGCGCTGGACCTCCTGCACCGCGCGTCCCCGGCGGTCCGCCGCCGCGCCGCACGCCTCGCCCTGCACGCCCCCTACCGCCCCTCCGGCACGATCGGCGTCCTCGCGGTCGACGACACCGGCCGCACCGTCCACCACCTCACCCGCCGCCGCTCCGGCTTCCGCATGGTCACCGGCGTCTGCCGCACGACGGACGGCCTGCTGGTCCTCGGCAGCCTGAACGAGCCGGGCATCGCCGTCTGCGCGGCCGTATAGGACCTCACCAGCGGCGTTACGCTGATGCCCGGCCGCGATCACGGCGGCTGGGCAGGAGACGTACGACATGACAGCGCCGAAGGCACAGAGCGCGCGCGAGGGGCAGCTTCCGGTGGTCGCGGTGGTGGCCGCCGGGGGCGTCGCCGGGTCCCTGATCCGGTACGGGGCGGGCCAGCTGTGGCCCGCGCGCGCGGGCGGCTTCCCGTGGGCGACCTTCGGGATCAACGTCGTCGGCTGCGCGGTGATCGGCGCGTTCCTGGTCCTCGTGACCGAGATCCTCACCGTCCACCGGCTGGTGCGGCCGTTCTTCGGGACCGGGGTCCTCGGCGGGTTCACGACGTTCTCGACGTACACCGTCGACGTCCGGAAACTGGTGGGAGAAGGGCATCTGGCCACCGGCTTCGCCTACCTGGCGGGCACCCTGTGCGCGGCCCTGGCCGCCGTATGGCTCGCGGCCGGCGCGACACGCCGGCTCTTCGCGAGGAGGCAGACATGACGAGGTTGACCGGCAGCGCTCTGAGGTTGACCGTGTTGATCGGCGAGAACGACACCGTCAACCATCGACCGCTGTATGCGGAGATCGTGCACCGCGCGCACGCGGCGGGTCTCGCCGGGGCGAGCGTGTTCCGGGGCGTCGAGGGCTTCGGCGCGTCCTCGCGCGTGCACACGACACGGCTGCTGTCCCTCAGCGAGGACCTGCCGGTCGCGGTGGTGGTCGTCGACACCGAGGAACGGGTCCGTGCCTTCCTGCCGCAGCTCGACGAACTGGTCACCGAGGGGCTGGTGACGCTGGAGCCGTGCGAGGTCGTCACGTACACGGGCCGCCCGGCGGAATCCGGTGAGACCGACAAAGCGGACAAGAAGGGTAAGAAGTCGTTGTGAACTGGCTGCTGGTCGCCGTCGGCGGCATGATCGGGGCGCCCCTGCGCTACCTGACCGACCGCGCGGTGCAGTCCCGGCACGACTCGGTGTTCCCGTGGGGGACGTTCACCGTCAACGTCGTCGGGTGCCTGGTCCTCGGCGCGCTGACGGGGGCCGCGTCCGCCGGGCCCGATCTGCGGCTGTTGCTGGGGACCGGCCTGTGCGGCGCGCTGACGACGTACTCCACCTTCTCCTACGAGACGCTCAGGCTGGCCGAGACGGGCGCGGGACTGGACGCGCTCGCCAACGTCGCGGGCAGTCTCCTCGCGGGGCTCGGGGCCGCCTTCGGGGGCGTGTGGATCGGGCAGACGTTCTGGTCGTAGCGGGGAAACGGGAGGAACGGCGCCCTACCCGGGACTGGTAGGACTGTCCCCCATCAGTCGTCCCCCTCCCGCAGAACTGGATCCCATGAGCGTCACCATCTCTGTCGGCCAAGCCGTCGTCCTCGGAGTCGTCGAGGGAGTGACGGAGTTCCTCCCCGTCTCCTCCACCGGCCATCTGAAGATCACCGAGGGCCTGATGGGCATCTCCGTCGACAACCCGGCGGTCGTCGGCTTCTCGGCCGTGATCCAGGTCGGCGCGATCGCGGCAGTGTTCGTGTACTTCTTCAAGGACATCGTGCGGATCGTCTCCGCGTGGGGCCGGGGGATCGCGCACAAGGAGGAGCGCTACCACCACGACTACAAGTTCGCTTGGTGGGTGATCTACGCGACGATCCCGATCGTGATCGTCGGCCTCGCCGCGAAGCCGCTCATCGACGGCGCGCTGGGCTCGCTGTGGGTCGTCGCCGCCTCGCTGATCCTCGGCAGCGGCGTGATGTGGGCGGCCGACCAGATGGGCCGCCACAAGCGCGGCGAGGACGACACGTCGTTCAAGGACGCGATGCTGGTGGGAAGTTCGCAGATCCTCGCGCTGCTCTTCCCCGGCTTCTCCCGCTCCGGCGCCACCATGTCGACCGCGCTGATCCTCGACCTCGACCGGGTCGCGGCCACCCGCCTGTCGTTCTTCCTCGGCATCCCGGCGCTGACCGGGGCGGGCCTGTACGAGCTGAAGGACGCCCTCGGCGCGGGCGTGGGCGCGGTCCCGCTGGCGGTCGGTACGGGCGTGTCGTTCGCGGTCGCGTACGTCTCGATCGCCTGGCTGCTGAAGTTCGTCGCCAAGCACTCGTTCAACGCGTTCGTCGTCTACCGCATCGTCGTCGGCGTCCTGCTCTTCGGCCTGCTCGCGACGGGTGCGCTGAGCGCCTGATCAGATCACCGGGCGTGCGATCGGCTTTCAGCCCGCACGCCCGGTGAATTTTTCTTTTCGCTTGTCTTGACACCACCTGGCGCGCAGCCGCACCATCACTCCCGTGAACCTGTCAGACAGCCAGACAGGTGGTTCGGGGCCCCGTCGCGTGAGCGCGATGGAGGCGGTCCTCACCCACCTCCGCCGCGCCATCGAACGCGGCCAGTACGCCATCGGCGACAAGCTCCCCTCCGAGGCCGAGCTCTGCCGCACCCTGGAGGTGTCCAGGCCCGTGCTCCGCGAGGCCCTGCGCGCCCTCCAGACGATGGGCCTGACGGTCGCCAAGACCGGCAAGGGCACCTTCGTGGTCGCGAGCACCGTCGAGGACCCCACCTTCGGCGACTACGCGGCCAGCGACCTCCTCGAAGTGCGCCGCCACATCGAGATCCCGGTCGCCGGGTACGCCGCCCTGCGCCGCACCCCGGAGAACCTGGACCACCTCGCCCACCTCCTGGACCGCATGGAGCGGGAGACGGACACCACCGCGTGGGTCGCGATGGACACCCTCTTCCACCTGGCCGTCGCCGAAGCCGCCCAGAACCCGGTGTTCCGCCGGGTCATCGAGGAGATCCGCGACGCACTGGCGCGCCAGTCGGCCTTCCTCAACGAACTGGGCGGACGCCGCGAGCAGTCCAACCGCGAGCACCGGGCCATCGTCGAGGCCCTCATGGACGGTTCCGAGTCCGACGCCGTGGCGGCCATGAGCCACCACCTCGACCGCGTCGAGACGACCCTCACCGACATCGTGCGCACCCCGCGCGCGGAAACTCCCCTGGAAGGCGGACCCGAGGCGTGAGCGAACAGCACCTCAAAGACGAGACGCGCCCCTCGTCCCCGCATGTCGACGCCGGAGACGAGGGATACAGCAAGTCCCTCAAGCACCGGCACGTCAACATGATCGCCATCGGCGGCGCCATCGGCACCGGCCTCTTCCTCGGCGCCGGGGGACGCCTCGCCGACGCCGGACCCTCCCTCTTCATCGCCTACGCCGTCTGCGGGATCTTCGCCTTCCTCGTCGTACGAGCCCTCGGCGAACTCGTCCTGTACCGGCCCTCCTCCGGCGCCTTCGTGTCGTACGCCCGCGAGTTCCTCGGCGAGAAGGGCGCCTACACGGCCGGCTGGATGTACTTCCTCAACTGGGCCACCACCGGCATCGCCGACATCACCGCCGTCGCGACCTACACGCACTACTGGGGGATGTTCTCCGACATCCCGCAATGGGTGCTCGCATTGATCGCCCTGGCCGTTGTGTTGACCGTCAACCTCATCTCCGTCAAGATCTTCGGCGAGCTGGAGTTCTGGTTCGCGATCATCAAGGTGAGCGCGCTCGTCGTCTTCATGTTGATCGGGATCTTCCTGCTGGTCACCCAGCACGATGTCGACGGCCACACCCCCGGACCGTCCCTGATCACCGACAACGGCGGCGTCTTCCCCAACGGCCTGCTGCCCATGCTGCTGATCATCCAGGGCGTCGTCTTCGCCTACGCCTCCGTCGAACTCGTCGGCGTCGCGGCGGGCGAGACCGAGAACCCCGAGCAGATCATGCCGAAGGCGATCAACTCGATCATGTGGCGCGTCGGCCTCTTCTACGTCGGCTCCGTCGTCCTCCTGTCGATGCTGCTCCCCTGGAACGTCTACAAGGCCGGCGAGTCCCCCTTCGTCACCGTCCTGTCCAACATCGGCATCCCGGCCGCAGGCGGCGTCATGAACCTCGTCGTCCTCACCGCCGCCATGTCCTCCCTCAACTCCGGCCTCTACTCCACCGGACGCATCCTGCGCTCCATGGCCGTCAACGGCTCCGCCCCCGCCTTCACCGCGAAGATGAGCCGCACCCAGGTCCCCTACGGCGGCATCCTGCTCACCAGCGGCGTCTGCGTCCTCGGCGTCGGCCTCAACTTCGTCGTCCCCGCCGACGCCTTCGAGATCGTCCTCAACTTCGCGGCCATCGGCATCCTCGCCACCTGGGGCATGATCATGGTCTGCCACCTGCTCTTCTGGCAGAAGACCCAGAAGGGCGAGCTGACCCGCCCGAGCTACCGGCTGCCGGGCTCCCCCTGGACCGAACTCGTGACGCTGGCCTTCCTCGCCTCCGTCCTGGTCCTCATGTACGCCGACGGCGGCGCCGGACGCACCACCGTGCTGTGCCTGCCGCTGATCGTCGGAGCGCTCGTCGCCGGCTGGTACGCCATCCGGGGACGCCTCGCGCGCACCTCGACCAAGGCCGACGCGTGACCCCTGCGCCGGCCCACGACAACCCGCAGGCAGTGATGTTCAGCAGCACCCCCACCGACGCCCCCCTCATCCGCGAACCCCTCCACGCCCCCGTCGCCCACCTGGTGCGCGGCGGGGTCACCGAGGGCGTCCACTACGGCTCCGTCGTCGTCCTCGGCGCCGGCGGCGAGGTCACCCTCCAGCTCGGCGACATCGAGGCCGCCTTCTACCCGCGCTCCGCCCTCAAGCCCGTCCAGGCCGTCGCCATGGTCCGCGCCGGGCTCCCCCTGGACGGCGGACTCCTCTCCCTGGCCGCCGCCAGCCACTCCGGCGAGGAACGCCACCTCGCCGGGGCCCGGCGGATCCTGGAGGAGGCCGGCGTCTGCGAGTCCGACCTGCGCAACGTCGAGGACATGCCGTACGGCGCCGCCCAGCGCGACCAGTGGATCAGGGACGGCCGGGGGCCCTCGCGGCTCGCGCAGAACTGCTCCGGGAAACACGCGGCGATGCTCTACACCTGCAAGCTCAACGGCTGGCCCCTGGAGGGCTACCTCGACCCCGGGCACCCCCTCCAGCAGGCCATCGCCGAGATCGTCGAGGACCTCACCGGGCAGCGCATCGCCCAGGTCACCGTCGACGGGTGCGGTGCACCCCTGTTCTCCGTCTCCCTGCACGGCCTCGCCCGCGCCGCCGCCCGCATCACCACCGCCGTCCCGGGCACCCCCGAGGCCAAGGTCGCCGACGCCATGCGGGACTTCCCCGAGCTGGCCTCCGGCGCCGACCGCGACGTCGCCGCCCTCATGCGGGCCGTCCCCGGACTGCTCGCCAAGGACGGCTTCGAGGGCGTCGAGGTCGCCGCCCTGCCCGACGGGCGCGCCGTCGCCGTCAAGATCTCCGACGGCGCCGACCGCGCGCGCGTGCCGGTCACCGCCGCCGCCCTCGCGCGCGCGGGCGTCGACCCCGCCCGCCTCACCGCGTTCGCGGGCGAACCGCTCCTCGGCGGCGGCGAACCCGTCGGCGCGGTCCGCGCGGTCCGCGCCCTGGACCCGGTCGCCTTTCCCGCCTGCGCGTAGGTCCCCTCGCCCACCCGGCCCACGGGAAGGACCTGGGCATCCGGACGCCGCGCCCGCCTGTGCGGGGCGCGCGCGGCGTCGGGG
>NZ_JARAYJ010000015.1:0-189010 GCF_033794345.1 Streptomyces niveiscabiei | reverse complement strand
GGGCCTCGTCCTCAAGCGCCGGACGGGCTGGGAGGGGCTGGGGTGGGTGGGGGCGTGGTCGGCAGGGTGGGCCCCTACGGGGTGGGTGGGGGGAAGGTCAGGGTTGGGGGGGAACTTTGGGGGGTGGGGGAGGCGTTTATCTTGGGAGGGCGGCGCGGGTGCGTCGGGTCGGGGACGGAGGAGTGCTGTGGAAGCCGTGATCGCTGTGGTTGCGTTGGTTTTCCTGGCGCTGTTCGTGCTTGGGGTGTGGGGGACGGTGAAGGCTGTGGGGGCTGCCAAGCGGAGTGTGGATCGGACTATCGGGCAGGCCCGGCGGACTGTCGAGGATCACACCTTGCGGGCCAAGTCGTTGGGGAGGATCGGGCCCGCGGGGGAGATCGCGCAGCTTCGGTTGAAGTTGCGGACCTCCATGCGGGCTACGCAGGACGCGTTGCATGCCGGGGTCGCCGAGGACGAGTCCCTGAAGGAGTCGCTGGGGCTTTTTGAGCGGCTCAGTGCTCATGGGCATCAGCTCGATGACGAACTCAAGCGGCTGGAGTCCGACCCCGATCGCGGCACGCTGGCGCAACGCCTTCCGGAGCTTCGGGAGCGTACCGAGAGGATCACCGCGTCCGCCGACTCTCTGCGGTGGGCCGCGCGGGATCGGGCCAGCCGGTTCGCGGAGGACGATCTGGACTCGCTGAGTGCGCAGATCGACGTGGAGACGGGGGCGTTGCGGCACTGGACCACGGATGATGTTCCGCAGGCCGGGCAGACCTGGCAGGCCGGGCAGACCTGGCAGGGTGGGGCCGAGGGTGCTCCGGGGGAGACTCCGCCGCCCGCGATCAGCCCTCAGGCGCCGCGTCCGACGTACCCGTGGGAGAAGAAGCCCCGGCCGGAGAGCACGACCTGAGCGGCGGGGCCCGTACACCTTGATTCGGTCAAGGAGTGGCCCGGGCGAGGGGCTGGGCTGACGGTCGCCTGATACGCCAGGTAACCTCCAGATCATGTCCCGCCATGTCGCGATCGTCACGGATTCAACGGCCTACCTGCCGCAGCCGACGATGGAGCGGCACAGTATTACGGCGGTGCCGCTGACCGTGGTCCTCGGGGACCAGGCGCTGGAAGAGGGCACCGAGATCTCGACCCGCTCCCTCGCGCAGGCGCTCCAGAAGCGGCGTCCGGTGACGACTTCCCGCCCCGGGACCGAGGTGTTCGCGCAGACGTACCGCAGGGTCGCCGAGTCGGGCGCCACCGGCATCGTCTCGCTGCATCTCTCCGCCGAGCTGTCGGGGACGTACGACGCGGCGGTCGTCGCCGCGCGCGAGGCGCCCGTACCCGTGCGGGTGGTCGACACCGGCATGGTCGCCATGGCGCTCGGCTTCTGCGCGCTCGCCGCCGCGGAGACGGCGCAGGCGGGTGGGTCGGTGGATGAGGCGGTGACCGCTGCGGAGAAGCGGGCGGCCGGGACTTCCGCGTACTTCTACGTCGACACGCTCGACTATCTCCGGCGGGGTGGGCGGATCGGTGCGGCGCAGGCGTTGCTCGGGTCCGCGCTCGCTGTGAAGCCGTTGCTCCAGCTCGATGAGGGGCGGATCGAGCTGCTGGAGAAGGTGCGTACGGCGTCCAAGGCGATTGCTCGGCTGGAGGAGCTGGCGGTGGAGCGGGCGGGGGCGGCTTCTGTGGATCTCGCTGTGCATCATCTTGCGGCGCCGGAGAGGGCGACTGCTTTGGCGGAGCGGTTGCGTGAACGGGTGGTGGGGCTGGGGGAGTTGCATGTGAGTGAGGTGGGGGCGGTGATCGGGGCGCATACGGGGCCTGGGTTGTTGGGGGTTGTGGTTTCGGCTCGGTAGGGGGGAGGAGTAAGAGGGGGCGGTGGGGGAGGGTGCGGGGGCGTCACTCGTGTGGGTGACTGGGTTATCCACAGGTGGGGGGTTGTCCACGGATTTTGGGTGAGGGGTCCGTGAGGGGGCGGGATTGTCCGATGCTCGGGGCATGGGACTTCGAGCAGGTACGACGCGTACTACACGTATGGGGCGGACGGCGATTGCGGCCAGTGGGCCCGGGCGGGGGCCCGGTTCTGATGGTCGTGTCCGGGGGCGGGGAGGTGGGCGGCGGCGTCGGGAGTCGGTGGTGGAGACGCGGCGGAGGGCGGAGGTGTTGTTCGGGGAGCGGGACTCTGCGGAACGGGACTCTGCGGAACGGGGTTGTGGAGAACGGGATTGTGGAGAGCGGGATTTCGAGGGACGGGGTGAGGAGAGTGGGGAGTTGGGGGTCGGGGAGGTTGTCGGGCGGGGTGGGGTGAGGTCGGTTGAGGGCGAGCGTGGGTCCGGTTCGGGGTCGGCTGTGGGGTGGCGGGGGCGGGTCAGGGCCGCTGTGGTGGAGCGGTTGCCGGTGTGGGTGCAGGCTCGGTGTGGGGTGGAGCGGCGGGGTGTTGTGGCGTTGAGCGTTGTGTTGGTGGTGGCCGCTGTGCTCGCGGGGCAGCATTTCTGGGCGGGGCGGACGCAGGGGGTGCGGGTGCCGGAGGTGGTGGGGTCGGCTGTGGTGGAGTCGGGGGTCGGTGGGGGAGGGGCTGCGGGAGCGGGGGGTTCTGGGAAGGCGGGGGTTGGTGGAACTGCGGTTGCGGGGAAGGGGGTTGGGGCTGCGGGAGTGGGGGGCCTGGCGGGCGGGGGTGTGCCTTCGGCCGGTGGTGAGATCGTTGTAGACGTCAGTGGGAAGGTGCGCGATCCCGGGGTGCATCGGTTGCCGGCGGGGTCTCGGGTCGTGGATGCCTTGCGGGCCGCGGGTGGGGTGCGGCCGGGGGCTGATGTCAGTGGGTTGAATCAGGCGCGGTTTCTGGTGGACGGGGAGCAGGTGGCGGTGGGGGTGCCCGGTGCGGTTGGCGGTGCTGGGGGCGTACCGGGGAGTGGGGGCCTATCCGGAGGGTCGGCCGGTGGTGGGGCGGGTGTGCCGGTTTCGCTCGGAACCGCGACGCTGGAGCAGCTCGATGCCCTGCCCGGGGTGGGGCCCGTGCTCGCGCAGCACATTCTCGACTATCGGACGCAGCACGGTGGGTTCCGGTCGGTGGACGAGTTGCGGCAGGTGAACGGGATCGGGGAGCGCCGGTTCTCGGAGCTGCGGGAGCTTGTGCGGCCATGAAGCGGGAGGGGGAGGCGGATCTGCGGCTGGTGCCGCCGGCGCTGGCGGCGTGGGGGACGGCGGCCTGGGCGGTGGGTGTGCCGTTGGGGGTGGCGTTGGCTGTTGCGGTGGGGTGTGTGGTGGTGGCCGGGGGGTTGCTTGTGGGGCGCCGGGCGGGGTGGTCCGGGGTGACCGGGGCGGGGGTGCTGTTGTGCGCGGGTGCGGCTGCGGTGGTCGGTGGGGTGCACGGGGACGACGTACGGCGTGGGCCCGTACCTGAGTTGGCGGCGGAGTTCGCCGACGTACGGGTGGACGTACGGATCACCTCGGATGCGCGGCGGACTCGGCCGAGGGTCACGGGGGACCGGATGTCGCGGGACGCGGTGGTGGTGGATGCCGAGGTGCTGCGGGTCGTGGGGGGCGATGGGCGGGAGGCGGTGACGCGGGCGCCGGTGCTGGTCGTCGTGTCGGGGGAGGGCGGGGGCGGGTGGCTGGGGCTGCTGCCGTCCACGCGGGTGCGGGTCGCCGGGAAGCTGGTGCCGCCGATGGGGGGTGGGGACGACGTGGCGGCGGTGTTGCGGGTCCGGGGTGATGTGGGGCCGGGAGCGGTGGGGGCACGGGGTGATGTTGGGCCTGAGGTGGTGAGGGGCCGGGGTGATGTTGGGCCTGAGGTGGTGGGGGAGGCGTCCTGGGCGCAGCGGGTTGCGGGGCGGTTGCGGGGCGGGTTGCGGGAGGCGACCGGGGGGCTGCCGGGCGACGCGCGGGCGTTGCTGCCGGGGCTGGTCGTCGGGGACACCTCGCGGATCTCGGCCGAGTTGGACGAGGCGTTCAAGGAGACGGACCTGGCGCACACGCTCGCCGTCTCCGGGAGCAACCTGACGATCATCCTCGTCCTGCTGCTCGGCCCGCCCGGGTCCGCGCAGCACATCGAGCGGCGTGGGCTCGCGCCCCGGCTCGGGGTGTCCCTGCGGGGGACGGCGGTCCTCGGGGGCGGGCTGACGCTGGCGTTCGTCGTGGTGTGCCGGCCCGATCCGAGCGTGTTGCGGGCGGCGGCGTGCGGGGCGGTGGTGCTGGTCGCGCTGGCGACCGGGCGGCGCCGGACGATGCTTCCCGCACTGGCGGCGGCAGTCCTGGCGCTGGTGCTGTACGACCCCTGGCTCGCCCGGAGTTACGGGTTTCTGCTGTCGGTGCTGGCCACCGGGGCGTTGCTGACGGTGGCGCCGGGGTGGGCGGCGGCGTTGCGGCGGCGGGGGGTGCCGGCTCGGCTGGCGGAGGGGGTGGCCGCGGCGGGCGCGGCGCAGGCGTTGTGCGCGCCGGTGGTGGCTGTGCTGTCGGCGCGGGTGAGTGTCGTGGCGGTGCCGTGCAATCTGCTGGTGGAGTTCGCGGTCGCGCCGGCCACGGTGCTGGGGTTCGCGGCGCTCGCGGTGGCGCCGGTGGCCATGCCGGTGGCCAAGGTGCTTGCGTGGTGCGCGAGTTGGCCTGCCGGGTGGATCGCTGACGTCGCTCGGGCCGGGGCCGCTCTGCCCGGTGCCGGGGTCGACTGGCCCGGGGGGTGGGGTGGGGCCGTCGCGCTCGGGGCGGTGACCGTCGTGGGGGTGCTGGTCGCGCGGCGGGTGGTGGGGCGGCCCTTGTGGTGCGGGGTGTTGGGGGTGCTGCTCGTGCTGGTCGTGTTGCAGCCGTCGCCGGTGACCCGGGTGGTGACGGGGTGGCCGTCGGCGGGGTGGAAGTTCGCGGTGTGCGATGTGGGGCAGGGGGACGCGGCCGTGTTGGCGGCGGGGGAGGGGACGGGGGTTGTCGTCGATGCCGGGCCCGATCCTCGGGCCGTCGACCGGTGTCTGCGGAAACTGGGGGTCACTCGGGTGCCGTTGGTCGTGCTCACGCACTTCCACGCTGATCATGTGGCCGGGTTGGCGGGGGTGTTGCGGGGGCGGGCCGTGGGGGCGATCGAGGTGACCGGGTTCGAGGAGCCGGTGGATCAGGCGGAGTTCGTGCGGAGGGCTGCGCGGGAGGCGGGGGTGCCGGTGGTGCGGGCCGTCGCCGGGGAGCGGCGGCGGGTGGGGGAGCTGGAGTGGGAGGTGTTGTGGCCGCCGGGGGAAGGGGCGGTCGGAGAGGGGGCGGTCGGGGAAGGGGCCAATGACGCGAGCGTGGCGATGTATGTGCGGGTGGGTGGGCTGCGGGTGTTGATGCTGGGGGATCTGGAGCCGGTGGGGCAGCGGGCGATGGCCGACGCGGGGGCCTTGGCGGGGGTGCTGCGGGGTGGGGTGGATGTGCTGAAGGTGGCTCACCACGGGTCGGCCCATCAGGACGGGGAGTTGATGCGGGCGGTGCGGGCTCGGGTGGCGTTGATCTCTTGCGGGGCCGGGAATTCGTACGGGCATCCGGCACCGAGCACGGTCGCGGCGTTGCGGGAGTCGGGGGCTGTGGTGATGCGTACGGATCGGGATGGGGGGTTGGTGGTCAGTGGGGTGGGGGATGGGGTGCGGGTTATGGGGGGTGGGTGAGGGGGGGAGGGGGTGAGTGGGGGTGGGGAGGTTGGGAGAGCGCTCGGCGGGCGCGGGCGCGGGCGGGAGCAGGCGGGCGGGGGCGTGAAAGGGGCGATTCTCGGAGCGGGCCGCCGGGTGCCGGGTGCCGGGTGTGGGCGGGAGGCGGGCGCGGATCGGGTCGGGGTTCGTGCCGGGTGGCGGAGAATGGGCGTGTGAGTGATGTGAGACATGTGCTGGTGCTGCCGGATCGGGATGCGGCTGAGGAGGTTGTCGAGGAGCTGCGGGAGCGGTTCGGGGTGGTGGAGGAGCCGTTGGTCGTGCGGGACGCGTTGGCGGGGGAGGACGACGCGGAGGACGCGCAGTGGCTCGTCGTGCTCGGGGATGAGGCGGGGCGGCTCGGGGCGGAGGAGTTGGACGCGTTCGCTCGGGAGTGGGAGGGGTGGCGGGAGGAGCCGTAGGGCTTGTCAGGGGCGAGGGGCGAGGGGCGAGGGGCGAGGGGCGAGGGGCCGGAGGGCCGGGGGCTCGCCGTGGTGTAGGGCTTGGGTGTGGGGCGGGCCTGCGTGCGCGTGCCGGGTCGGGTCGGGTAGGGCCCGGGTGGGTGGGGTGGGGTTGTCGGTGGTGCGTGACATGCTTGTGGGGATGGCCAAGAAACGTGCTGATGATGACCTCCTCGCCCCTGTGACCCTCGCCGTGGGGCAGGAGGAGCTGCTGCTCGACCGGGTCGTGCGGGATGTCGTGCGGGCGGCCCGGGAGGCCGACGCGGACACGGATGTGCGGGACCTGGGGGCGGAGCAGGTGCAGCCGGGGACGCTGGCCGAGTTGACGAGCCCTTCGCTGTTCTCCGAGCGGAAAGTCATCGTCGTACGGAACGCGCAGGACCTCTCGGCGGACACCGTCAAGGACCTGAAGGGGTATCTGGGCTCGCCCGTCGAGGACATCGCGCTCGTGCTGCTGCATGCGGGTGGGGTCAAGGGGAAGGCCGTGCTGGAGGCCGCGCGCAAGGCGGGGGCGCGGGAGGTGGCCTGTCCGAAGATGACCAAGCCCGCCGACCGGCTGGCCTTCGTCCGGCAGGAGTTCCGGGCGACGGGGCGGTCCGCGACGCCGGAGGCGTGTTCCGCGCTGGTCGACGCGATCGGGAGCGACCTCAGGGAGCTGGCCTCCGCCGTCTCGCAGCTGGCCTCGGACATCGAGGGGACCATCGACGAGGCCGTCGTCGGGCGGTACTACACGGGGCGGGCCGAGGCGTCCAGCTTCACCGTCGCCGACCGGGCCGTCGAGGGGCGGGCGGCGGAGGCGCTGGAGGCGCTGCGGTGGTCCCTGTCGACCGGGGTCGCGCCGGTGCTGATCACCAGTGCGCTGGCCCAGGGGGTGCGGGCCATCGGCAAGCTGTCGTCCGCGCGCGGGGGCCGGCCGGCGGACCTCGCGCGCGAGCTGGGCATGCCGCCCTGGAAGATCGACCGGGTCCGGCAGCAGATGCGGGGGTGGACGCCGGAGGGCGTGGCGGTGGCCCTGCGAGCCGTCGCCGACGCGGACGCCGGGGTCAAGGGCGGCGGGGACGATCCGGAGTACGCCCTGGAGAAGGCGGTCGTGACAATCGCCCGAGCGGCCCGCTCCCGGGGGAGGTAGGGAAACGGATTGATCGCCGTGCGCCGGCCTGGCTAGCGTTCCCGGCATGACGACGACTCCGGACGCCACCGACTGGCTCGCAGCCAACCGTGCCAACTGGGACGAGCGGGTTCCGATCCACGCGGCGGGGTCGTTCTACGACCTGCCCTCCTTCGTCGCGGGCAAGGAGTCGCTCCAGGACTTCGAGGCCGACGAGGTCGGTGAGGTCAGCGGGAAGACCCTGCTCCACCTGCAATGTCACATCGGGCTGGACACCCTGTCCTGGGCTCGGCGAGGCGCTGTCGTCACCGGGCTCGACTTCTCACCGGCCGCTGTCCAGGTCGCCCGGGAGCTGGCGGGGCGGGTCGGCGCGAAGACGGCGCGGTTCGTGACGGCCGATGTGTACGACGCCGTCGAGGCGCTCGGCGGTGAGCGCTTCGACATCGTGTACACCGGCTTCGGCGCGCTGTGCTGGCTGCCTGATATCGCCGGGTGGGCGCGGACGGTTGCCGCGTTGGTCGCCGAGGGCGGGTTCCTGTACCTGGCCGAGTACCACCCCGTCGCCGAGTTGCTCGCCGATGACGGGGCCACCGTGGAGGGCGACTACTTCCACCGTGAGCCGATCGTGGTCGACGCGCCGGGGACGTACGCCGATACCGCGGCACCCATGGACGCCACCGTGACCGTCGAGTGGCGGCACGGCGTCGGGGACGTGGTCAGCGCCCTGGCCGGGGCCGGGCTCCGCGTGGAGTTCCTGCACGAGCACGACCACGGACACTTCAGGCTTCCCGCGGGGCGGGGGGTACCCCGGGTCTACACGGTGCGGGCGGCGCAGACGGGGTGACGAACCGGTACGGGGAGCCGTCGCTGCAGGGTGTCTGCCGAGGGCGGCGGCATCCGCGGCAACCCCGTCGACGTACGCCGAAGACCCCGGTCCCACCCTGGGGAAGGGGGGAACCGGGGTCTTCGGTTCGAGCTTTACGGTCACGCCCGCGTGGCGAACGCAGGCCGCGCGTGACCAGGTGGGTGCCGGACGGGAGCGGATGAGAGAGGGCCCGCTAGGGTCCGTCGGCGGTCAGATCAAAAAAGGGGTTCAGCCCTTGAGCGCCTCGACCTTGGAAGCAAGCGCCGACTTCTTGTTGGCGGCCTGGTTCTTGTGGATGACGCCCTTGGAGACGGCCTTGTCCAGCTGGCGCGCGGCGGCGCGCTGGTACTCGGTGGCCTTCTCGACGTCACCCGCGGCGGCGGCCTCGCGGGCCTTGCGGATCGCGGTCTTCAGGGAGGACTTGACGGCCTTGTTGCGCAGCCGGGCCTTCTCGTTGGTCTTGATCCGCTTGATCTGGGACTTGATGTTCGCCACTGATTGAGCCTTTTCAGGTTCAGGCACGGGACCGCGGGGGCCCCGGACCAGGTGATTTCTTGGGGTGTGCCTCGCGCTGAGAGGGCAAGAGACACAGCTGTCCACAGTAGCAGCGGCCCCCCGGCCAGCCCAAACCGGGACCTGGTCGCCACCCGTGGGACCATAGAACCTACGTATCGATCCCGACCCGAGGCACAAGGCGCCTCAAGAGACAGGACCCTGCGTGCCCGCGACCCCTAAGAATGTGCCCGAGCCGAGCCGTACCGACCCGGCGCTGATCCGCAATTTCTGCATCATCGCGCACATCGACCACGGCAAGTCCACGCTCGCCGACCGCATGCTCCAGCTGACCGGCGTGGTGGAGCAGCGCCAGATGCGTGCCCAGTACCTCGACCGCATGGACATCGAGCGTGAGCGCGGCATCACGATCAAGTCCCAGGCGGTGCGGTTGCCGTGGGCCCCGACCGAGGACCCGGGCAACACGCACATCCTGAACATGATCGACACCCCGGGGCACGTGGACTTCACGTACGAGGTCTCCCGCTCGCTCGCGGCCTGCGAGGGCACCGTCCTCCTCGTCGACGCGGCCCAGGGCATCGAGGCGCAGACCCTCGCGAACCTGTACCTCGCGATGGAGAACGACCTCACGATCATCCCGGTGCTGAACAAGATCGACCTCCCGGCGGCGCAGCCGGAGAAGTTCGCCGAGGAACTGGCGAACCTCGTCGGCTGCGACCCGGACGACGTCCTGCGGGTCTCCGCGAAGACCGGCGTCGGCGTGGACGCCCTGCTCGACCGGGTCGTCCGGGACGTCCCGGCGCCCGTCGGCGTCAAGGACGCGCCGGCCCGCGCGATGATCTTCGACTCGGTGTACGACTCGTACCGCGGCGTCGTGACGTACGTCCGTGTCATCGACGGCCAGCTCAACAAGCGTGAGCGCATCAAGATGATGTCGACCGGCGCGACCCACGAGCTGCTGGAGATCGGCACCAACTCGCCGGAGATGCTCGGCGCGGACGGCCTGGGCGTCGGTGAGGTGGGCTACCTCATCACCGGCGTGAAGGACGTCCGCCAGTCGAAGGTCGGCGACACCGTCACCAGCCAGGTCAAGGGGGCGACGGAGGCGCTCGGGGGCTACAAGGACCCGAAGCCGATGGTCTTCTCCGGCCTGTACCCGCTGGACGGCTCGGACTACCCGGAGCTGCGCGAGGCCCTCGACAAGCTCCAGCTGAACGACGCCGCGCTCGTCTACGAGCCGGAGACCTCCGCCGCCCTCGGCTTCGGCTTCCGCGTCGGCTTCCTCGGCCTGCTGCACCTGGACGTGATCCGCGAGCGCCTGGAGCGCGAGTTCGGCCTCGACCTGATCGCGACCGCGCCGAACGTGGTGTACCGCGTCGTCATGGAGGACCGCAGCGAGCACGTCGTCACGAACCCGAGCGAGTTCCCCGAGGGCAAGATCATGGAGGTGTACGAGCCCGTCGTACGCGCCACGATCCTCGCGCCGACCGAGTTCATCGGCTCGATCATGGAGCTGTGCCAGACCCGGCGCGGCACCCTCCTCGGCATGGACTACCTCTCCGAGGACCGTGTCGAGATCCGCTACACGCTGCCCCTCGCGGAGATCGTGTTCGACTTCTTCGACCAGCTGAAGTCGAAGACGCGCGGCTACGCGTCGCTGGACTACGAGCCGACCGGCGAGCAGACCAGCTCGCTCGTGAAGGTCGACATCCTGCTGCACGGCGACAAGGTCGACGCGTTCTCCGCGATCACGCACAAGGACGCGGCGTACGCGTACGGTGTGCGCCTGGTCGCCAAGCTGCGCGAACTCATCCCGCGGCAGGCCTTCGAGGTGCCGATCCAGGCGGCCATCGGCTCCCGGGTCATCGCCCGCGAGACGATCCGCGCCATCCGCAAGGACGTCCTCGCCAAGTGCTACGGCGGTGACATCTCCCGGAAGCGGAAGCTGCTGGAGAAGCAGAAGGAGGGCAAGAAGCGCATGAAGATGGTGGGTTCCGTGGAGGTCCCGCAGGAGGCCTTCATCGCCGTCCTGAGCAGCGACGACAGCGCCGGCTCGGGCAAGGGCAAGAAGTAGCGGCCGACCGGCCGTACTTGTGGGGTCCGTCGTGTGTGAGCACGGCGGGCCCCGCTGTCGTATCAGGCGGAAGTGACCGTCCGTGACCCCTTACGCCCGGGCCGGACGCCCTTTACTCTGATCCCTGCCTGGTAGTTACTCGTGAGTTAAACAGCCGCGCAGCACAACCGCCGCACCGTCGCGGGCCCCGGAGGACGTCGTGAGCGACACACAGACCCTGATCGAGAACCGCCCGCCGTCCGTGGCGGGCCTCTTCCTGGAGCGGGTGGCGGCCACACCCGACGCGGAGGCGTACCGGTACCCGGTACCGGCACCGTCCGGTCAAGGGCCCGACGACTGGAAGTCGCTGAGCTGGGCGCAGGCCGCTACGCGCGTCCACGCGATCGCGGCCGGCCTGATCGGGCTCGGCGTCCAGCCGGAGCAGCGCGTCGCGCTCGCCTCCTCCACCCGCATCGAGTGGATCCTCGCCGACCTCGGCATCATGTGCGCGGGCGCCGCGACGACGACCGTGTACCCGCAGACCAACGACGAGGAGTCGGCGTACATCCTCTCCGACTCCGAGAGCCGGGTGCTGATCGCGGAGGACGCCGCGCAGCTCGCCAAGGCCGCCGCCAAGCGCGACGAGCTGCCCGACCTGGCGTACGTCGTCGTCATCGACCCCGAGGGCGCCGACACCGGCGAGGAGTGGGTCCTCACGCTCGCGGAGCTGGAGGAGCGCGGGGCGGCGAAGCTCGCCGAGGAGCCGGGGCTGATCGAGAAGAAGGTCGCCGCGATCACCAAGGACCAGCTGGCGACCCTGATCTACACCTCCGGTACGACGGGCCGCCCCAAGGGGGTGCGCCTGCCGCACGACAACTGGTCGTACATGGCCAAGGCCATCGCCGCGACCGGGCTGATCAGCGGCGAGGACGTGCAGTACCTGTGGCTGCCGCTGGCGCACGTCTTCGGCAAGGTCCTCACGTCGGGGCAGATCGAGGTCGGGCACGTCACCGCCGTCGACGGCCGCGTCGACAAGATCATCGAGAACCTGCCGGTCGTCCGGCCGACGTACATGGCGGCCGTCCCCCGCATCTTCGAGAAGGTCTACAACGGCGTCGCCGCGAAGGCGAGGGCCGGGGGCGGCGCGAAGTACAAGATCTTCCAGTGGGCCTCGCAGGTCGGCCGCGAGTACGCCAAGGTCACGCAGGACAACTTCACGCGGACCGGGAACCGGACGGCGCCCTTCGCGCTCACCGCGAAGCACAAGGCCGCCGACACGCTCGTCTTCGCGAAGATCCGCGAGGCGTTCGGCGGGCGGCTGCGGGCCTGCGTCTCCGGGTCCGCCGCGCTCTCCCCCGAGATCGGGTACTTCTTCTCCGGCGCCGGCATCCACATCCTGGAGGGGTACGGGCTCACCGAGTCCTCCGCCGCGTCCTTCGTCAACCCCGGCGAGGCGTACCGCACGGGCACCGTCGGCAAGCCGCTGCCCGGCACGGAGGTGCGCATCGCCGACGACGGGGAGATCCTGCTGCGCGGCCCCGGGATCATGGAGGGGTACCACAAGCTCCCCGACAAGACCGCCGAGGTGCTGGAGTCCGACGGGTGGTTCCACACGGGTGACATCGGCGAGCTGTCCCCGGACGGGTTCCTGAAGATCACCGACCGCAAGAAGGACCTCATCAAGACGTCCGGCGGCAAGTACATCGCCCCCGCCGAGGTCGAGGGGCAGTTCAAGGCGGTCTGCCCGTACGTCTCCAACATCCTCGTGCACGGGGCCGACCGGAACTTCTGCACGGCGCTGATCGCGCTGGACGAGCCGTCGATTCTCGGCTGGGCCGAGGAGAACGGGCTCGGCGGGAAGCCGTACGCGGAGGTCGTCGCCTCGCCTGCCGCCGTCGAGCTGATCCAGGGGTACGTGGACGAGCTCAACGCGGGGCTCCAGCGCTGGCAGACCATCAAGAAGTTCCGGTTGCTGCCGAGGGACTTGGACGTCGAGCATGGCGAGATCACGCCGAGTCTCAAGTTGAAGCGGCCTGTGGTGGAACGTGCTTACAAGGGGCTGCTGGAGGAGATGTACGCAGGAACACGCGAAGCGTGAGGGGGTGTTGGGGAGCGTTGGCGAGTGCTGCGCCGTCGTGGTTGCTCGCGCAGTTCCCCGCGCCCCTATCGGCGTTCCAGTAACCCGGCCATGGCTGCCAGCAGTTCGTCGATGTCCACCGGCTTCGGTACGTAGTCGTCCGCGCCCCGCGCGATCGACTTCTCCCGGTCTCCCGGCATCGCCTTCGCCGTGAGGGCGATGATCGGGAGGTCGGTCCAGCGGGGGGAGCGGCGGATCGCGGTGATCGTCTCGTAGCCGTCCATCTCCGGCATCATGATGTCCATCAGGATCAGCTCGATCTCCGGGTGGGCGGCGAGGAGTTCGATGCCCTCGCGGCCGTTCTCCGCGTACCGGACGTCCATGCCGACGCGGCCCAGGACGTGGGTCAGCGCGAACACGTTGCGGATGTCGTCGTCGACGATCAGGACCCGGCGCCCGGGCAGCACCTCGGCGGCGCGGCCGGTGCGCCAGGTCTCCGGCGCGGCGGCCGGCGGCCACGTCTCGACGGGTTCGGCGGCCGGCGGCGCGAGGTGACCGGGGCTGACCAGCGGCACGTACAGCGTGAACGTGGAGCCGAGGCCGGGCGCGCTCTGGGCGACGATCCGGCCGCCGAGCAGCCCGGCGATCTCGCGGCTGATGGACAACCCCAGGCCGGTGCCGCCGTACTTGCGGTTCGTGGTGCCGTCGGCCTGCTGGAACGCCTCGAAGATGCCGGGGAGTTGGTCCGCCGCGATGCCGATGCCCGTGTCGGTGACGGCGAACGCGATCATGTCGTCACGGGCGCGGGTCACCCGTAGCTCGACGCTGCCCGAGGACGTGAACTTGACCGCGTTGGACAGCAGGTTGCGCAGGATCTGCTGGATGCGCTGCTCGTCGGAGTGCATCGTGCGCGGTACGTCGTCGTCGACCGCCACCTCGAAGGCGAGGCCCCGGTCGAGGGTGAGCGGGCGGAACGTGGCGTGCACGTAGTCGAGGAGCTTGATCAGCGGGAGCGTCTTGGGGCGTACGTCCATCCGGCCCGCCTCGATCTTCGACAGGTCGAGGATGTCGTTGATGAGCTGGAGCAGGTCGGAGCCGGAGCGGTGGATCGTCTCCGCGAACTGCACCTCCTGGTCGGAGAGATGGCCGTCGGGGTTGTCGGAGAGCAGCCGGGCCAGGATCAGCAGCGAGTTGAGCGGGGTGCGCAGCTCGTGCGACATGTTCGCCAGGAACTCCGACTTGTACTGCGACGACGTCGCCAGTAGGGCCGCCTTGTCCGCGAGTTCGGCGTTGGAGCGCCGCAACTCCGCCTGCTGCTTCTGGAGTTCGTCCGAGCGTTCCTGGAGCTGGCGCATGAGCCGCTGGGACTCGCTCAGCAGGGACTCCGTACGGGAGTTGGCGATGATCGTGTTGATGGCGACCCCGATCGTGTTCACGAACTGGTCGAAGAACGCGAGGTGGACGTCCGAGAAGCGGGAGAACGAGGCGAGTTCGACGACCCCGAGGAGCGTGTCCTCGAAGAGGATCGGGATGATGACGACGGTCGTCGGCGGCGCCTCCCCGAGCCCGCTGGCGATCTTGATGTAGTCCGCCGGGGTCTCCTCCACCAGGATCCGCTTCTTCTCCCGCGCCGCCTGCCGGACCAGACCGTGCACCGGCAGCCCGCCCGTCTCGACGGCCCCGTACCCGGCGATGAACGCCAGCCCCTTCGCGGGGCCGGCGGTGTGGTCCTCCGGGTCGGCCAGGTAGAACGCCCCGTACTGCGCGTTCACCAGCGGCGTCAGCTCGCGCAGGATGAGGTCCGCGACCTCCATCAGGTCCCGGTGGCCCTGCATCAGCGACGCGAGGCGGGCCAGGTTGGACTCCAGCCAGTCCTTCGCGCGGGTCGTCTCGCGCAGGGTCGCCACCATCAGGTTGACGTCGTCCTTCAGCTCGGCGACCTCGCCGCGCGCCTCGACGGTGATCGCCCGGGTCAGGTCGCCCTGGGCCACGGCCGAGGCGACCTCGGCGATGGCGCGGACCTGTGTCGTGAGGTTCAGCGCGAGTTCGTTGACGTTCGTCGTGAGCCGCTTCCAGGTGCCGTAGACGCCCTCCACCCGTGCCTGGCCGCCGAGTTGGCCCTCCGAGCCGACCTCGCGGGCGACGCGGGTGACCTCCGAGGCGAACGCGGAGAGCGTGTCCACCATCGTGTTGATGGTCGTCTTCAGTTCGAGGATCTCGCCGCGCGCGTCCACGTCGATCTTCTTCGACAGGTCGCCCTGTGCGACGGCCGTCGCCACCTGCGCGATGTTGCGGACCTGTGAAGTGAGGTTGTCCGCCATGTAGTTGACGTTGTCGGTGAGGTCCTTCCACACCCCCGACACGCCCCGCACCTGCGCCCGGCCGCCCAGGTTCCCTTCCGTGCCCACCTCGGCGGCGACCCGCGTCACCTCGTCCGCGAACGCCCGCAGTTGCTCCACCATCGTGTTGACGGTGTCCTTCAGCTGCTGGATCTCGCCGCGCGCGTCGACCGTGATCTGCTTGGAGAGGTCGCCGTTGGCCACGGCGGTCGTCACCTGCGCGATGTTGCGGACCTGTGAAGTCAGGTTCAGGGCCATGAAGTTGACGTTGTCCGTCAGGTCCTTCCAGACCCCGGAGACGCCCCGGACCTGGGCCTGGCCGCCCAAGTTGCCTTCCGTGCCCACCTCTCGGGCGACCCGCGTCACCTCGTCCGCGAACGCCGAGAGCTGGTCCACCATCGTGTTGATGGTCGTCTTCAGCTCCAGGATCTCGCCCTTCGCCTCCACGGTGATCTTCTTGCCGAGGTCGCCCTGCGCGACGGCCGTCGAGACGAGGGCGATGTTGCGGACCTGTGAAGTGAGGTTGTCCGCCATGAAGTTGACGTTGTCGGTGAGGTCCTTCCAGACGCCGGAGACGCCCCGGACGTGAGCCCGGCCGCCGAGGTTGCCCTCGGTGCCGACCTCGCGGGCGACCCGCGTGACCTCGTCCGCGAACGCCGAGAGCTGGTCGACCATCGTGTTGACCGTGTTCTTCAGCTCCAGGATCTCGCCGCGCGCGTCGACGGTGATCTTCTGACTGAGGTCGCCGTTGGCCACGGCGGTCGTCACCTGCGCGATGTTGCGGACCTGCGAAGTCAGGTTCGAGGCCATGAAGTTGACGTTGTCCGTCAGGTCCTTCCAGACGCCGGACACGCCCCGGACCTGGGCCCGGCCTCCCAACTGGCCCTCCGTACCCACCTCTCGGGCGACGCGGGTCACCTCGTCGGCGAACGCGGAGAGCTGCTCCACCATCGTGTTGACGGTCAGCTTCAGTTCGAGGAGTTCGCCGGTCGCCTCGACGGTCACCGTACGGGTCAGGTCGCCGCGCGCCACCGCCGTCGTCACCAGCGCGATGTCCCGTACCTGCGCGGTCAGCCGGGCCGCCATCGTGTTGACGGCCTCCGTCACGTCCCGCCAACTCCCCGACAGGCCCTGCACCTTGGCGCGGCCACCGAGGCGGCCCTCGGTGCCGACCTCGCGGGCGACCCGGGTCACCTCGCCGGTGAACAGTGAGAGCTGGTCGACCATCTTGTTCACGGCGCGGCCCAACCGGCGCAGATCACCCCGGAGTTGGCGGGTGCCGTCGTGCAGGTCGACGCGTTGGGTGAGGTCGCCGCCCGCCACCGCGTCCAGGACGCGGGTCGCGTTCGCCGCCGGGGCGGCCAGGGCGTCCAGGAGCTGGTTCACGTCGTCCACGCGTGACGTCCAACGGCCCTGCCCCGGGCTGGCCGAGACCCGCTCGTCCAGCCTGCCGTGCCGGGTCACCTCGCGCTTCACCCGGCGCACCTCGTCGTTGAAGTGCGTACTGCGGTCCACGATCTGGTTGTAGACCGTGGTCAGTTCGGCCACGATCCCGTCGTCCCGGGCCGGCATCGCCGCCCGGACGAACTCCCCGTCCCGGGCCGCGAGCAGCGCGGTGAGCAGAGGGCGTAGCGCAGATGCTCGAATCCCGCCCTCAATTGATCCGTCTTCGAGCACACACACAGCACTGTTCTCACTCATGACGGCCCACTTCGGTAACTCGGCGCTTATGGGCGTAGTCAGTCTGTCACCCTGTCCGTAACGACCGAGGCGTATTCGAACCAACTGCTCGGGGAGGAGGGCCGGACATGGGGACCATTCCGACACAACGGGAGTCGGCCCCGCGCTCGCGGCTCCGCCGGCCGTCGCGGATCGGTACGACCCTCACGGGGAGCGCGCTCGCGCCGGGGACCGCGCGGGAGGTGCTGGCGCGGGCCCTGGACGAGTGGGCCGCCGCCGGCCGGCACGCCACCCCCCGCGCCGGGGACGAGGCCGTCCTCGTCCTCAGCGAACTCGTCACCAACGCGGTCGTCCACGCCGGCACCGACGTCGAGATCAGCTGCCGGCTGGAGGAGCCGAAGGAGGGGGCGGGGACGGCGTACGACATCGTCGTCGAGGTCTCCGACCGGCATCCGTCGCGGACCCTGCGGGACGGCGACCCCGACCCGTCGTACGAACCCGCCGAGTACGGACGGGGGCTGAGGCTCGTCACCGCGCTCGCGATGGAGTGGGGCGTGACGTACCGGCGCGACGGCAAGACCGTCTGGGCCCGGCTGGGGGAGACCGGCGGGTGCGGGGAGTGCGGCGGGGCGGGGGAGCGGGGGTTCGGGGACGAGACCCATCACGGGCCCCACGAGGGGAGCGACGGTCTTGGGGCCGGTGTTGGCGGCCTCGGGACCGGTTGCGGGAGCGAGCCCCGGGGTGGGAGCGAGCCGTGCGGGGCTTGCGGAGGCCAAGGCGTACGTGGGCCCGTGTCCGTCCTCGGGCCGTTGCCCTCCCTCGGGCTCGCCGTCGCGCTCGCGCCCGAACCGCGGTCCTCGCTGAACGAGCAGGACTGGCTCGGGCGCGGGGCGCTCTCCTTCCTCGCCGAGGCGTCCGATCTGCTCGCCGGGCAGCTCGACGAGGACCTCGTCGCGGCGCTCACCGGGCAGGTCGTCGTGCCGCGCGTCGCCGACTGGTGTGCCGTATGGCTGGAGGACGAGACCGTCGGGGGCGGCGGGCGGCTCGCGCGGGTGTGGCACAAGAGCGAAGGGTTTCTCGAAGGGCTCAAGCGGGAGCTGGAGCAGACGCCGCCCCCGCCCGCCGAGAACAATGGGCGGCCCCCCGACACCCAGCCCTACGACCACCCCTGGCCCGTCCAGTCCCTCGGCTCGCCCGGCACCGCCCTCGCGTACCGGCTCGTCGCCGGGGGGCGGGTCCTCGGGACGCTCGTCATCGGGCGGTGCGGGATCCTCCGGTTCCCCGACGAGGTCACCGGGCTCGTCGAGGACCTCAGCCGGCGGGTCGCGCTCGCGATCGGCGCCGCCCGGCAGTACGCCCGGCAGGTCACCATCAGCGCCGTACTCCAGCGCGGGCTGCTGCCGGGCGCCGTCGCCGAGATTCCCGGCGTGCGCAGCGCGCTCGTCTACGAGCCCCGGGAGAAGGGCGGGCCCAGCGGCGACTTCTACGACCTCTTCCCCGCCGACGACGGCCGGTGGTGCTTCGCCATCGGCGACGTCCAGGGCAAGGGGCCCGAGGCCGCCGTCGTCATCGGCCTCGCCCGGCCGTGGCTGCGGCTGCTGGCGCGGGAGGGCTACGGCGTCGCGGACGTCCTCGACCGGCTGAACCAGCTCCTCCTCGACGACGCCACCGAGGCCGCCGACGCCGCCGCCCGCGCGTACGTGGGCCCCGCCGGCCCCGGCGAGGGCCCCCAGACCCGGTTCCTCTCCCTCCTCTACGGCGAACTGGTCCCCTACGACGGAGGCGTACGGGTCACCCTCGCGTCCGCCGGCCACCCCCTGCCGCTCCTGCTGCGCCCCGACGGCACGGTCACCCCCGTCGCCCAGCCCCAGACCCTCATCGGGGTCGTCGAGGACGCGACCTACACGAGCGAGGTCCTCCACCTCCTCCCCGGCGACAGCCTCCTGTGCGTCACCGACGGCGTGACGGAACGCCGCAACGGCGGCAAGCAGTTCGACGACGGCGACGGACTGGCCGTCGCGCTGGCCGGCTGCGCGGGGTACGACGCGGAGCTGATCGCCGAGCGGATCCAGGAACTGGTGCACGGGTTCGGCTCCGAGCCGCCGGAGGACGATCTCGCGCTGCTGGTGCTCCAGGCGGAGTGAACAGGGCGGGTGCGGGACAATGGGCGTATGCCTTCCGTACTTCCCGACGGTGAACCCGTCCCCGACGACGGCGCCCTGCCCGGTGCCGCGCTCGCCGGGGGTGCGGACCGGCCGCTCGGCTTCTACCTGCACGTTCCGTACTGCGCCACGCGCTGCGGGTACTGCGACTTCAACACGTACACCGCCACCGAGCTGCGCGGTACGGGGGGCGTGCTGGCCTCCCGGGACAACTACGCCGACACCCTGATCGACGAGGTGCGGCTCGCCCGCAAGGTGCTCGGGGACGATCCCCGGGAGGTGCGGACCGTGTTCGTGGGCGGGGGGACGCCCACCCTGCTGGCCGCCGGGGATCTCGTACGGATGCTGGACGCCGTCCGGGACGAGTTCGGGCTCGCGGACGACGCGGAGATCACCACCGAGGCCAACCCCGAGACCGTCGGCCCCGCCTACCTCGCCGAACTCCGCGAGGGCGGGTTCAACCGGGTCTCCTTCGGGATGCAGAGCGCCCGGCGGCATGTGCTGAAGGTGCTGGACCGCACGCACACCCCCGGCCGGCCCGAGGCGTGCGTCCGGGAGGCCAGGGCGGCCGGGTTCGAGCACGTGAACCTCGATCTCATCTACGGCACCCCCGGCGAGTCCGACGACGACTGGCGGGCCTCCCTCGACGCCGCGCTCGGCGCCGGGCCCGACCACGTCAGCGCGTACGCGCTCATCGTCGAGGAAGGCACCCAGCTCGCCCGGCGCATCCGGCGCGGCGAGGTCCCGATGACCGACGACGACGTCCACGCCGACCGGTACCTCATCACCGAGTCCGTGCTGTCCGGCGCCGGCTTCGCGTGGTACGAGGTGTCCAACTGGGCCACCTCCGAGGCCGCCCGCTGCCTGCACAACGAGCTGTACTGGCGGGGCGCGGACTGGTGGGGCGCCGGGCCCGGGGCGCATTCCCACGTGGGCGGCGTGCGCTGGTGGAACGTGAAGCACCCGGGCGCGTACGCGGCGGCACTCGGCGCCGGGAAGTCCCCGGGCGCCGGCCGCGAGCTCCTCTCCGAGGAGGACCGCCGGGTCGAGCGCATCCTGCTGGAGCTGCGGCTCCGGGAGGGGGTGCCGCTGTCACTGCTCAGGGAAGCGGGGCTGGCCGCCGCGCGGCGGGTACTGGGGGAGGGGCTGCTGGAGCGGGGGGCGTACGAGGCGGGGCGGGCGGTGTTGACGCTGCGGGGGCGGCTGCTGGCGGACGCCGTCGTCAGGGATCTGGTGGACTGATCACAACCCCGCGGGCGCGGGGACGATGATCTGCTCGGGTCGCGTCAACGACTCGGCGGGCCTCAGGGCACGGTCACGTGATCGATGAGGTGCTCGACACAACGCAGCAACTCCGGCTCCAGGTCCTTGTACGACGTCACCCGTTCCAGGATCGCCCGCCACACCGCGCCGGTGTTCTCGGACGGCCACCCCAGCGCCTTGCACACCCCCGTCTTCCAGTCCTGGCCGTGCGGGACGCGGGGCCAGGCGGTGATGCCCAGCGTCGACGGCTTCACCGCCTCCCAGATGTCGATGTACGGGTGCCCGACGACGAGGGCGTGCTCGCTGGTCACCGCCTGGGCGATCCGCCACTCCTTGGTGCCGGGCAGCAGGTGGTCGACGAGGATGCCGAGGCGGGCGTCGGGGCCGGGCGCGAACTCGGTGACGATCGCGGGGAGGTCGTCCACGCCTTCCAGGTACTCGACGACGACGCCCTCGACGCGCAGGTCGTCGCCCCAGACCTTCTCGACGAGCTCGGCGTCGTGCCGGCCCTCGACGTAGATGCGGCCCGCACGGGCGACGCGCGCGCGGGCGCCGGGGACGGCGACGGAACCGGAGGCCGTACGGGTGGGGCGTACCGAGGCCGCCGAGGGCTTCACCAGCGTCACCGGCTTCCCCTCCAGCAGGAACCCGCGCGGCTCCAGGGGGAACACCCGGTGCTTGCCGAAGCGGTCCTCCAGCGTGACCGTGCCCGCCTCGCAGCGGATCACCGCGCCGCAGAACCCGGTGCCGGGCTCCTCGACGACGAGGCCGGGGTCGGCCGGGATCTCGGGCGCGGGGGCCTGCTTCTTCCACGGCGGGGTGAGGTCCGGAGAGTACTGGCGCATTCGGATGACGATAGGAGAAACCCCGGCGCCCGGCAGACCCCTCACCCGCGCGACACGCCGAACCGTTCGCTGAGAGCGTCCCGCTGTCGCCGTACGAAAGCGGCGTCCACGACAGCCCCGTGCCCCGGCACGTACACGGCGTCCTCCCCGCCGAGTGCCAGCAGCGCGTCCAGCGCCGAGGGCCACCGCGACACCGCCGCGTCCGGCCCCGCCTGCGGCTCCCCGGACTCCTCGACGAGATCCCCGCAGAACACCACCGGCACGGCACCGGAGACGGTGACGACAAGGTCGTACGGAGTGTGTGCGGGACCCAGGGGGACGAGGTCGATGCCCGGGACCGGGGTGCAGGCTCGCGTGACCACGTGCCCGGGGGCGGTCAGCGCGGCGGCGGCCTCCTGGGCCAGGTCGGTGTCCAGGCCGTTGCGTACGGCGTCGGCGGCCAGTTCGGCGGCGTCGTATCCGGCGTACGCGGCGTACACCTCCGCCTCCGGGAAGGCCGCGGCGCCGAAGACGTGGTCGAAGTGGGGGTGGGTCAGCGCGAGATGGGTCACATTGACGGGGAGGAGATCACGTAGACGCGCGCCCTCGGGGAGGCTGGAGCCGGAGTCGATCAGGAGCGCGGCGTCCGGGGTGATCACCAGCCCCACCGTGCAGTCCCATCCCGGCAGGCGGACGCGGCCGACGCCGTCACCGAGACGTTCCCAGCCCAGCTCTTCCCAAGTCACCGTCATACGGCGACGCTAGCCGTACCATCCGGCGACGGGGACGACCTTGCCCCCGTGGTACCCGACCGCCGTACACTGGCACTCGTAGGTGAAGAGTGCCAGGGCGGACTTCTGGAGGTGTGCGCGGTGCTGAGTGAACGCAGGCTTCAGGTGCTGCGCGCGATCGTCCAGGACTACGTGGGGACCGAGGAACCGGTGGGTTCCAAGGCGCTCACCGAGCGGCACAACCTCGGCGTCTCCCCGGCGACCGTGCGCAACGACATGGCCGTCCTGGAGGACGAGGGGTTCATCGCGCAGCCGCACACGAGTGCGGGGCGCATCCCCACCGACAAGGGCTACCGCCTGTTCGTCGACCGCCTGGCCGGAGTCAAGCCGATGACGGCGCCCGAGCGCCGCGCCATCCACCACTTCCTGGACGGCGCGGTCGACCTGGACGACGTGGTGGCGCGCACGGTCCGGCTGCTCGCGCAGCTCACCCGGCAGGTCGCCGTCGTCCAGTACCCCTCCCTCACCCGCTCCACCGTCCGGCACGTCGAGCTGCTGGCGCTCGCGCCCGCGCGGCTGATGCTCGTGCTGATCACGGACACGGGCCGGGTGGAGCAGCGGATGGTGGACTGCCCGGCGCCCTTCGGGGAATCCTCGCTGGCGGATCTGCGCGCGCGGCTCAACAGCCGGGTCGCCGGGCGCCGGTTCAGTGACGTCCCGATGCTCGTCGAGGACCTCGCGGAGGCGTTCGAGCGCGAGGACCGGGGTACGGTCTCGATCGTGCTCTCCACGCTGATGGAGACGCTCGTCGAGGAGAACGAGGAGCGGCTGATGATCGGCGGAACCGCCAATCTCACCCGCTTCGGACATGACTTTCCCCTCACCATCCGGCCCGTCCTGGAAGCCCTGGAGGAGCAGGTCGTGCTCCTCAAGTTGCTTGGCGAGGCCGGGGATTCGGGCATGACCGTGCGCATCGGGCACGAGAACGCCTACGAAGGACTCAACTCCACGTCCGTCGTGTCGGTCGGCTACGGTTCGGGCGGCGAGGCAGTCGCCAAGCTCGGCGTGGTCGGACCGACCCGCATGGACTACCCGGGAACGATGGGAGCGGTACGCGCAGTGGCGAGGTACGTCGGACAGATCCTGGCGGAGTCGTAAGTGGCCACGGACTACTACGCCGTACTCGGCGTGCGCCGTGACGCGTCGCAGGATGAGATCAAGAAGGCGTTCCGCCGGCTCGCGCGCGAGCTGCACCCGGACGTCAACCCGGACCCGAAGACCCAGGAGCGGTTCAAGGAGATCAACGCCGCCTACGAGGTGCTGTCGGACCCGCAGAAGAAGCAGGTCTACGACCTCGGCGGCGACCCGCTCTCGCAGAGCGGCGGCGGGGGCGCGGGCGGCTTCGGCGCCGGTGGCTTCGGCAACTTCTCCGACATCATGGACGCGTTCTTCGGCACGGCGTCCCAGCGCGGCCCGCGCTCGCGCACCCGGCGCGGCCAGGACGCGATGATCCGCCTCGAAGTCGACCTCGACGAGGCCGCCTTCGGCACGACCAAGGACATCCAGGTCGACACGGCGATCGTCTGCAACACCTGCAACGGCGAGGGGGCCGCGCCCGGCACCACCGCGCAGACCTGCGACATGTGCCGGGGCCGGGGTGAGGTCTCGCAGGTCACGCGGTCCTTCCTGGGCCAGGTCATGACCTCGCGGCCGTGCCCACAGTGCCAGGGCTTCGGGACGGTCGTGCCCACGCCGTGCCCCGAGTGCGCCGGTGACGGCCGCATCCGCTCCCGCCGGACGCTCACGGTCAAGATCCCGGCCGGTGTCGACAACGGCACGCGCATCCAGCTCGCCGGTGAGGGCGAGGTCGGGCCCGGTGGCGGGCCCGCCGGTGACCTCTACGTCGAGATCCACGAACTCCCGCACTCCACGTTCCAGCGCCGGGGCGACGACCTGCACTGCACGGTCACCATCCCGATGACGGCGGCGTCCCTCGGCACCAAGGTCCCCCTGGAGACCCTGGACGGCATGGAGGAGGTCGACATCCGGCCCGGCACCCAGTCCGGCCAGTCGATCCCGCTCCACGGGCGCGGCGTCACACATCTGCGCGGCGGCGGGCGCGGCGACCTCATCGTGCACGTCGAGGTCCAGACCCCCACGAAGCTGGACCCCGAGCAGGAGCGCCTGCTGCGTGAACTCGCCAAGCTGCGCGGCGAGGAACGGCCTCAGGGGCAGTTCCAGCCGGGGCAGCAGGGGTTGTTCTCGCGGCTGAAGGATGCCTTCAACGGGCGTTGATCCTGTGGCGCGTGTGTTGGCATGTGCCAAACGTGGGGTCGGTTCGAGGTTGTTCGGAGGACGTGACAACATGCGGTCATGTCCTCCGAACTGACCGATCTCTTTCCTTACCCGATCGTGCAGGCCCCCATGGCGGGCGGGGTCTCCGTGCCGCGGCTGGTCGCGGCCGTGTCCGAGGCCGGTGGCCTCGGCTTCCTCGCCGCCGGGTACAAGACGGCCGACGGCATGTACGAGGAGATCAAACAGGTCCGTGGCCAGACCTCGCGGCCGTTCGGTGTGAACCTCTTCATGCCCCAGCCCGAGTACGCCGAGGCGGGCGCGGTCGAGCTCTACGCGCATCAGCTCGCCGGTGAGTCCACCTGGTACGAGACGGAGCTCGGCGACCCCGACAGCGGCCGGGACGACGGGTACGAGGCGAAGCTCGCCGTGCTGCTCGACAACCCCGTCCCCGTCGTGTCGTTCCACTTCGGCGCGCCGAGCCCCGAGGTGCTGGCGAACTTCCGGCGGGCCGGGACGCTCACCCTCGTCACCGCGACCTCCCCGGAGGAGGCCGTCGCGATCGAGCGCGCGGGCGCGGACGCGGTGATCGTGCAGGGCGTGGAGGCGGGCGGTCACCAGGGGACGCACCGGGACAACCCGGAGAACGACCGTGCGGGCGTCGGCCTGCTCGCTCTGCTCGCGCAGATCCGCGAGGCGGTGTCGCTGCCGCTGGTCGCCGCGGGCGGCATCATGCGGGGGAGCCAGATCGCGGCGGTGATGGCGGCCGGCGCGTCCGCGGCCCAGCTCGGTACGGCGTTCCTCGCGACGCCGGAGTCCGGGGCGGCGGCCGTGCACAAGGCCGCGCTGACCAACCCCCTGTTCGCGCGTACGGAGTTGACGCGGGCCTTCTCGGGCCGGCCGGCGCGGGGGCTGGTGAACCGGTTCCTGCGCGAGCACGGCCCGTACGCGCCCGCCGCGTACCCCGAGATCCACCATCTGACCTCGCCGCTGCGCAAGGCCGCGGCGAAGGCCGGGGACGCGCAGGGGATGGCCCTGTGGGCGGGGCAGGGGCACCGGATGGCGCGTGACCTGCCCGCCGGGGACCTCGTCGAGGTGCTCGCGGCCGAACTGGACGCCGCGCGCACCGCGTTGGCCGCGACGGCGCCCCTTCCCGACGACGCGCCCACCGCCGACGGGGGCGTGGCCTGATGACCGCTCCGGTCTTCGTGGTCGAGCAACTCGCGGGCGCGGGGCCGGAGTTCGTCCTCGACGGGCCCGAGGGGCGGCACGCGGTCTCGGTGAAGCGGCTCCAGGCGGGCGAGCCGGTGGTCCTCACGGACGGCGCGGGGCGCTGGGCGGCGGGCTCGGTGCTCGCCGCCGAGGGCAAGGACCGGCTCGTGGTCCGGCTCCAGCCGGTGTCCGAGGAGCCGCCGCCGGCGCCCCGCCTCACCGTCGTCCAGGCTCTTCCCAAGGGCGACCGGGGGGAGTTGGCCGTCGAGACGATGACCGAGGTGGGGGTCGACGCGATCGTCCCGTGGGCCGCGTCCCGCTGCATCACGCAGTGGAAGGGCGAGCGGGGGGCGAAGGCGCTGGCCAAGTGGCGTGCCACGGCCCGGGAGTCGGGGAAGCAGTCGCGGCGGGTGCGGTTTCCCGAGGTGGCGGAGCTGTCGTCCGGCAAGCAGGTCGCGGCGCTGCTCGCGGGCGCGGATCTCGCCGTCGTCCTGCACGAGGACCGGGAGTACGGGAGTGCGCCGCTCGCGGTGGCCGAACTGCCGTCCGCCGGTGAGATCGTGCTCGTCGTCGGTCCCGAAGGGGGCGTGTCTCCCGAGGAGTTGGCGCTCTTCGAGGAGGCGGGGGCGGTGACGTGCCGGCTGGGGCGGAGCGTGCTGCGTACCTCTACGGCGGGGACGGCGGCTGCGGCGCTGGTGCTGGGGCGGACGGGGCGCTGGTCATAGACCTGTCGTGCGCTGGACCACCGCGTCGAACAGCTCCCAGCCGTCCGTCTCCGAACTCCTCCCGAACAGGCCCCTGTTCTCCGCCTCCTCCACGAACGCCCGTACCACGGACGGGAGATGGAGGTTCAGGTCGTGGCCGGGGGTGCTGACCGTGCCCCCGGGGGTCGTGAAGCCGCCCGAGGGGATACGGCCGGGGCCCTCGGCGAAGACCAGGCGCAGCCGGACGTTGTCGCGGTTCAGGCTGAGGACGTCCTGGCAGGGCGGGTGGACGTGGCGGACGGACCAGTAGTAGTCCCGGCCCACCGTGATCTTCCGTGTCTTCCTTGCGCGCATGGCCCCCATCCTGCTGGGTCCGCCCGGCGGGAGGCTTGCGGATATCCGGGCAGGTGATCCGAAAGCGGTGTCTCTTCGGGCGTTCCCCGCTTAGGGTGAGCCGGTGACCCAGCCCGCTGCGTATCTCCGGTTCCCGCACCTGCACGGCGACTTGGTGGCCTTCACCGCCGAGGACGACGTATGGCTCGCGCCGCTCGACGGCGGGCGCGCGTGGCGGGTGAGTGCCGACAACACGCCCGTCACCGCGCCCCGGATATCCCCCGACGGCACGACGGTCGCGTGGACGTCGACGCGTGACGGGGCCCGGGAGGTGCAGGTCGCGCCGGTCGACGGAGGGCCGTCGACGCGGCTGACGTACTGGGGGAGTTCGTCCACCCGGGTGTGCGGCTGGACCCCCGAGGGGCACGTCCTCGTCGTGTCGACGTACGACCAGGCATCCCGCTCCCGCAGCTGGGCCCGCGCCGTCCCGCTCGACGGGGGACCGGCGACGACCCTGCCGTACGGACTCGTCGACGACCTCGCGCTCGGCGGACCGCACGTCGTCCTGCTCTCCGCGCGCCACGGCCGCGAGGCCGCGCACTGGAAGCGCTACCGGGGCGGCATGGCGGGGAAGCTGTGGATCGACCGGGACGGCGAGGGGCGATTCGTGCGGCTGCACGAGGAGTTGGACGGGAACCTGGAGTCGCCCGTGTGGGCGGGGGACCGCATCGCGTTCCTGTCCGACCACGAGGGCACGGGCGCCGTCTACTCCTCGCTCGCCGACGGCTCCGACCTGCGCCGGCACACCCCTCAAGGCGGCTTCTACGCCCGGCACTTGACGGGTGACGGCACGCGTCTCGTGTACGCGTCCGGCGGTGCGCTGTGGCTCCTCGACGACCTCGACTCGGCCGAACCGCGGCTGCTCGACGTCCAGTTGGGCGGCCAGCGCATGGACCGCCGGCCCCGCCCCCTCGCCCCCGCCGGCTGGCTCGGCGAGGCCGCGCCCGACCACACCGCGCGTGGCAGCGCCGTAGAGGTCCGCGGCGGCCTGCACTGGGTCACCCACCGCGCCGGGCCCGCCCGCGCGCTCGCCGCCGAGCCGGGGGTGCGGGCGCGGCTGCCGCGTACCTTCCGGACGCCGGAGGGCGAGGAGTGGGTGGTGTGGGTGACGGACGCGGAGGGGGAGGACGCGCTGGAGTTCGCGCCCGCGACCGGGCTGGCGCCGGGGGCCACTCCCCGGCGGCTCGCTTCCGGCGCGCTCGGGCGGGTGCTGGAGCTGGCCATGGCTCCCGACGGCAGCCGGGCCGCCGTCGCCTCGCACGACGGGCGGCTGCTGTTCGTCGAGCGGGAGAGCGGGGAGGTCCGCGAGGTCGTGCGCAGCGACGACGGTGACGTGTCCGACCTGGTCTTCTCGCCCGACTCCGGGTGGCTCGCCTGGTCCCATCCCGGACCCAGTCCGCTCAGCCAGCTGATGCTGGCCAACACCACCGACCTGTCCGTCACCGAGGCGACGCCGCTGCGGTTCCGCGACTACGCGCCCGCGTTCACCCTCGACGGCAAGCACCTCGCGTTCCTCTCCACCCGCGCCTTCGACCCCGTCTACGACCAGCACGCCTTCGACCTCTCCTTCCTCGCCGGGGCGCGGCCCCACCTCATCACCCTGGCCGCGACGACCCCGTCCCCCTTCGGGCCGCAGCGGCACGGGCGCGCCTTCGAGGCGCCCGACAAGGAGGAGACGCCCGACAGCGAGGGGACCCCCGCGACCCGCATCGACCTCGACGGGCTCGCCGACCGGATCGTCCCGTTCCCCGTCGAGGCCGGCCGGTACTCGTCCCTTCGGGCCGCCAAGGACGGGCTCCTGTGGCTGCGCCATCCCGTCCAGGGCGTCCTCGGGTCCTCCCGGGCCACTCCCGAAGAGCCCGCCGCCACCACCGAGTTGGAGCGCTACGACCTCGGCGCGCGGCGCGTCGAGCATCTCGCCGACGACGCCGACGGGTTCGAGGTCAGCGGCGACGGCAAGCGGCTGCTGCTGTGGACCGACGGCAAGCTCAAGGTCGTACCCAGCGACCGGCGGGCCTCCGGGGACGAGGACAGCGACTCCAACATCACCGTCGACCTCGGGCGCATCCGGCAGACCGTCGACCCCGCCGCCGAGTGGCGGCAGATGTACGACGAGGCCGGGCGGCTCATGCGGGACAACTTCTGGCGGGAGGACCTCGGGGGCGTCGACTGGACCGGCGTCCTCGACCGGTACCGGCCCGTCCTCGAACGGGTCGCCACGCACGACGACCTCGTCGACCTTCTCTGGGAAGTTCAGGGGGAGTTGGGGACGTCCCATGCGTACGTCACTCCGGGGTGGGGGTATGGGCGGGGGCCTCGGCAAGGGCTGCTGGGGGCGGACATCTCCCGTGCGGATGACGGGAGTTGGCGTGTCGACCGGATTCTTCCCTCCGAGACGTCCGATCCTGATGCCCGATCTCCCCTCGCCGCGCCGGGAGTCGCTGTTCGTGTCGGTGACGCGATCGTCGCCGTCGGGGGGCATCCCGTCGACCCTGTCGCCGGGCCCGGTCCCCTCCTCGTCGGGACGGCCGGGAAGGCCGTCGAGCTGACCGTCCTGCCCGCCGACGGGGGTGACGTCCGGCATGCCGTCGTCGTGCCCGTCGGGGACGAGGAGGCGCTGCGCTACCACGCGTGGGTCGCCGACCGGCGGGCGTACGTCCATGCCGCGTCCGGGGGGCGGCTCGGGTATCTCCACGTTCCCGACATGCAGGCGCCCGGCTGGGCCCAGATCCACCGGGACCTGCGGGTCGAGGTCGCCCGCGAGGGGCTCCTCGTCGATGTCCGGGAGAACCGGGGCGGCCACACCTCCCAGCTGGTCATCGAGAAGCTCGCCCGGCGGGTCGTCGGCTGGGACGTGGCCCGTGGCATGCGGCCCACGACGTACCCCCTCGACGCACCCCGGGGGCCCGTCGTCGCCATCGCCAACGAGTTCTCCGGGTCCGACGGGGACATCGTCAACGCGGCGATCAAGGCGCTGGGGATCGGGCCGGTCGTGGGGACCCGGACCTGGGGCGGGACGATCGGGATCGACAGCCGGTACCGGCTGGTCGACCGGACGCTCGTCACTCAGCCGAAGTACGCGTTCTGGCTGGAGGGGTTCGAGTGGGGGGTCGAGAACCACGGGGTCGATCCCGACGTGGAGGTGGTGGTCCGGCCCCAGGACTATGTGGCGGGGACGGACGTGCAACTGGACGCGGCGATAAGGCTGGCGCTGGAGGGGCTGGGGGAGGGGGAGGGACGGGTGGCGCCGGAGGTGCCGTCGGCCTGAGGTGAGTCGGTGGGGGGCGTGAGGCTTCGTCTACCATTCGCCGTACCACCTAGGAGGGACACGTATGGCAGGGGAGCCGCAGGGCGGGTGTCTGTTCTGCAAAGTGGTCGCCGGGACGATTCCGGCGACCATTGTCAGGGAGACCGAGACCACCGTCGCTTTTCGGGACATCAATCCGCAGGCTCCCACGCATGTGCTCGTGATTCCCAAGGCGCATTACGAGAATGTCGGCGCTCTCGCCGTGGCGGCCCCGGATGTTCTCGCCGATGTTCTGCGGGAGACGCAGGCCGTCGCCGACGAGGAGAAGCTCGGCAGTCATCGGACCGTGTTCAATACGGGGGCCGGTGCCGGGCAGACGGTGTTCCATGTGCACGCGCATGTCCTCGGTGGACGTGGGCTTCAGTGGCCTCCGGGGTGAATCCGCGTGTCCGTACGTGAGTTGACGGTGCTGGGGACGGCCAGCCAGGTGCCCACCCGGCACCGTAATCACAACGGGTATTTCCTGCGGTGGGACGCCGAGGGGATTCTCTTCGATCCCGGCGAGGGTACTCAGCGGCAGATGGTGCGGGCAGGTGTCGCGGCGCACGATCTGAACAGGATCTGCGTCACCCATTTCCACGGGGATCACTCGCTCGGTCTTGCCGGGGTGATTCAACGCGTCAACCTCGACCAGGTGCCGCATCCCGTGGTCGCGCATTATCCGCGTTCCGGTCAGCGGTTCTTCGACAGGCTCCGGTATTCCACGGCGTACCGGGAAACCGTCGGTATCACCGAATCCCCGGTCGCGGGCGGCGGCATGCTCACGCTGGCCGAGGGACCCTCGTACACCCTGGAGGCGCACCGGCTCTCGCACCCGGTCGAGTCGTACGGCTACCGCCTGGTCGAGCCGGACGGCCGCCGCATCCTCCCGGCCCGCCTCGCGGAGCACGGCATCAAGGGCCCGGACGTGGGCCGGATCCAGCGCGAGGGCGCCCTGGGAGGCGTCACGCTGGACGACGTGAGCGAGCCGAGGCGCGGCCAGCGGTTCGCGTTCGTGATGGACACACGCCTGTGCGACGGCGTGCACGCCCTCGCGGAGGACTGCGACATGCTGGTCATCGAGTCGACGTTCCTGGCCGAGGACGCCCGACTGGCGCAGGACCACGGCCACTTGACGGCGGTCCAGGCGGCGGCGGTCGCGCGGGACGCCGGCGTGCGCCACCTCGTCCTCACCCACTTCAGCCAGCGCTACACCGACCCGGAGGAGTTCGAGCGCCAGGCGAGGTCCGCGGGGTTCGAGGGCGAGCTGACGATCGCCAGGGACCTGATGCGAGTGCCGGTTCCGAAACGTCGGTGAAACGGCCGTACGATGCTTGGATGCCTCTCCCCAAAGCTGAACTGCACCTGCACATCGAAGGCACCCTGGAACCGGAGCTGGCGTTCGCGCTGGCCGGCCGCAACGGTGTGACGCTGCCGTACGCGGACACGGAGGCCCTGCGGCGGGCGTACGACTTCGCGGACCTCCAGTCGTTCCTGGACCTGTACTACGCGCTGATGACGGTCCTGCGCACGGAGGAGGACTTCGCGGACCTCGCGGACGCCTACCTCGCGCGGGCGGCGGCGCAGGGCGTCCGGCATGCGGAGATCTTCTTCGACCCGCAGGCGCACACCGCGCGCGGCGTCGAACTGGGCACGGTCGTCGAGGGGTTGTGGCGGGCGCTCGGCGAGAGCGAGGCGCGGCACGGCGTCTCCACCCGGCTGATCCTGTGCTTCCTGCGCGATCAGTCCGCCGAGTCGGCGATGGAGACGCTGGAGGCCGCGAAGCCGTACCTCCACCGTATTACGGGTGTCGGTCTCGACTCCGCCGAGGTCGGCCACCCTCCGGCGAAGTTCCGCGAGGTGTACGAGGCGGCTAACTCTCTGGGACTACGCCGGGTGGCGCACGCGGGGGAGGAGGGCCCGGCCGCGTACATCACGGAGGCCCTCGACGTCCTCGGCGTGGAGCGCGTCGACCACGGCCTGCGCTGCGTGGAGGACCCGGCGCTGGTGGAGCGGCTGGTGCGCGAACGGGTGCCGCTGACGCTGTGCCCCCTGTCCAACGTACGGCTCAAGGCGGTCGGCAGCCTCGCCGAGCACCCGCTGCCCGCGATGCTGGACGCCGGGCTGCTGTGCACGGTCAACTCCGACGACCCCTCCTACTTCGGCGGCTACGCGGGCGACAACTTCGACGCGGTCGCCGCTGAACTCGGGCTGAAGCAGGAGCAGTTGCGCGAGCTGGCCCGCAACTCCTTCGTCGCGTCCTTCCTGGAGGACGACGAGGAGCGGCGGGCCGAGTACCTTGCGGAAGTCGAGGCGTACGTCTTTTAGGGCTGGTGGATCCTGTCCACCAGGATGTCGATGACGAGCGGCGTGCGCGGGCCGAAGCTCAGCAGGACGCCGTCCTCCATGTCGACGACCCGCTTGTTCATCCCGGCGGGGGTCTGGGCGATGCCGGGCACCTGGAGCAGGCCGCTCAGGCCCCCGACCGAGTCGAGCCCCTTCGTCATCATCAGGATGACGTCGGGGCTCGCCTGCGCGAGCGCCTCGGTGGTGATCGGCGTGAACGGCCGCGCGAACCCGGCGGCCACGCCCGCATCCTGAGCCCCCGCCGCCTCCAGCAGGGAGTCCGCGCCGGACCCCTTGCCGCCGATCAGGTACACGGCCGCACTGCCCCGCATGTAGAGGAACGCGACGTTCGGCCTGCTCCCCGCCGGAACCCCGGCCCGCGCCTGCGCAAGCTCCTTCCCCATCCGCGAGTTGAGGGCCTTCCCGGCGTCGGGGACGCCGAGTGCCGCCGCGATCCGGGTCGTTCGCGTCGTCACGTCGGCCAGCTTCGTCGCCGGATCGAGGACGACGACGGGGACCCCGGCGTCGCGGATCTGGTCGATCGCCTCCTTGGGGCCCGTGTCGGTGTCGGCGAGCACGACCGTCGGCCGCAGCGACAGCACGCTCTCCGCGCTCACGTCGTGCGCCTTGGTGACCTGGGGAAGCTTCTTCGCCTCCTCGAACGTCGCCGTGATGTCCCGGCCGACGACGTTCTTCCCGAGCCCGAGCGTGAACACGGTCTCCGCGACGCCGCCGTTGAGCGGCAGGATGCGCGAGGCGTCCGCGACGGTCACCTTCCGGCCGTCGGAGGAGTCGACCGTGACCGGCAACTCCGGTACGGGGGCGGGTCCTTCGAGCGGTACGACGGTGTTTTCGGCGAGCCGCTCCACCGCTGCGGCGGCCCGCGCGCTCGCGGTCTTCGGCGCGTCCTGGGTGTCGCTGCCGCCGCCCGTTCCGCAGGCCGCCGTCAGCAGTGCCAGGCCCGCTCCCAGGGCGGCCAGTCGTCTCCGCATGGTCTTTCCTCTCCGCGGTGCTTGGCAGTTCCTTGGGAGATAGCTTAGGTTAGCCTTTCCTTAGTTTCACCTGGTGGGGGTGTTTCATGACCTCGGCAAGTGGCTTGCGCGGTCACGGAGTTGTGTGTTCTCTCGTGGCCGTCGCCCTGTTCGCGACCGCCCCGACGGCCCTTGCCGCGAGCGGTACGGCCACGGGTCCCGAGGGTCAGAGACTCACCGTGTCCAAGACGTCCGGGCTGGCGGCGGCGGGCGAGACGGTGACCGTCAGCGGCACCGGCTACAACACGGAGAAGGGCATCTACGTCGCCTTCTGCGTCGACAACGGGCCCGGCAGGACGCCCACGCCCTGCGTCGGCGGCGTCGACATGTCCGGTGAGTCCGGGGCGTCCGTGTGGGTCTCGTCCAACCCCCCTTCCTACGGTGAGGGGTTGGCCAAACCGTATGGCGGCAGCGGGCACCGGGGGACGTTCAGCGTTCAGCTCAAGGTGCGGGCGAAGGACGCGAACACGGACTGTGCGGCGGGCGGGGTGAGGTGCGCGGTCATCACGCGCAACGACCATACGAGGGGCGGCGATCAGAGCCAGACCGTGCGGATTCCGGTGACGTTCGGGGGTGCTTCCGGTGCTACGGGCGGGGGTTCGACGGGGGGCGGGTCGACGGGTGGGGGGTCGGCGGGTGGAGGGTCGGTCTCGCCCGCTGCCACTCCGTCGGCCTCCGCGTCCGCCTTGGCGACCGGCGGTTCCTCGGGGGCGGTGACCTCCTCCGCGCCGTCCGGGTCCATGGCCGGCACCGGGTCCGGCCTCGCGCTGCCGCTGGGGCTCGCTTCGGCGGGGCTGCTGGCGGTGGGGGGCGGGGCGTGGGTGTGGGCCCGGCGACGCAGGGCCGCTGCCTGACGGTACGTCATATCACTGATCCAGAACTCAATATCCCCGAGGGGAACGGAACATGGCGAAGAGAACGGCCGTCGTCTTCCTGACGACCGGCGCCCTGCTCGCACTCGGCGGCCCCGGCGCGCTCGCCGCCCAGGGCGGTCCCGGCGTGCTTGTCGCCCAGGACGGTCCCGGCGTGCTCGTCGAAGGGCGGGCCGCCTGGGCCGGTGCCGACGGTGAACTCGCGGCGCGGGGCGTGTCGTTCGGTGTGACGGAACCCGCCGTCGAGGAGGCGGGCGCGTCCTTCCCGGCCGTCGGCGGTGGTCTCGACGCCGAACGGGCCACGGCGGAGGTCCAGTTGGGCGGCGCCGTCCGGCTCGGCGGCTCCCCCGGGCAACAGCCCCTGGTGCTCGCCGGGTTGACGCTCCGGCTCGCCGGGAGCGGGGGCACCCTCCTGGCGCGTACGGCGCTGGACGGGCGGGCCCGCGAGGTGACGCTCGCCTCGGTGGCCGCGTCCGGTGCCGGTCCCGTCGTGCGTGAGAGCGCTGTGACGTGGGCCGGGTTGTGGGCCGAACTCTCCGAGGAGGGCGCCGAGTTGCTCTCCTCCTGGAGCGGGCGGGGGTTCGTGGCCGGAGACGGGCTCGGGGTGCTCGACGTGACGGTCGGCACCGGGGTTGCCGAAGAGCCCGTCGGGGCACCGGCCGCGAACCCCACGCCGACGGCGGGGAGTTCGGCGGAGGCGTCCCCCGAGGCCGCTGCTGCCGTCTCCCTCGCCCGTCCCACCCTCCCCGCCGGGGGTCAACAGGGGCTCACCGGTGAGGGGTTCACCCCCGGCGCAGTCCTGCTCGTCGCGATCGACGGGGACACGCGGTACCAAGTGGTGGCCGGAGGGGACGGGCGGTTCGGCCAGGACTTCCCGGTGTACGAGAACGCGGCGCGGGGCGCGCATGCCGTCGAGGTGACGGCCGTGACCGGTGAACGGGCCGTGCTGGGCGCCGAGTTCGAGGTGGTCGGCTTTACCTCCCATTGACAAGCAGCCGGAGATCGTAATTAGGTTAGCCTTACCTAAGTTCGAGCCATTCAGGCTGGAACCGACCAGAAGGGTCTCCCCCATGAGAGTCGCCTCCGCCCGCACCGCCGCCCGCGCCGGTCTCGCCGTCGCCGCCGCGTCCGCGCTCACCCTGGGCCTGGCCACCTCCGCCTCCGCCGCGACCGCCACCCGCACGGTCACCGACGGCGGCACCACCTACAGCCTCTCCCTCACCTCGCCGGGCACCGCGACCGCCGCCGGCCAGGTCGTCACCGTCTCCGGCTCCGGCTACAACACCGGCCAGGGCATCTACGTCGGCCTGTGCGTCGTCGACGGCGCGGCCGGTGCCAACAAGCCGACCCCCTGCCTCGGCGGCCAGGACGAGTCCGGCTCCACCGGCGCCTCCCACTGGGTCAACAACACCTTCGGCGGCCTCTTCGCCAACAGCTCCAAGTTCGGCACCGGCGGCACCTTCAGCGTGAACATCTTCGTCAAGGCCACGCTGGACGACGGCAGCGTCTGCGGCCAGGACGTCGAGTGCGCGGTCGTGACCCGTGCCGACCACTTCGACACGAACGACCGCAACTACGACGTCCACGTGCCGATCACCTTCCAGTAGTCCCGCACTACTCCCGATCCCCGAGGGGCGCCTGCTGCGGGGTGCCCCTCGGTACCACTCAGGTACTACCCGGGTACCACCTCTCCGAGGGACCTCTCATGACAGACGACACCCCCGCCCGGCGGCTGAGACGGCCCGCCGCCCTGCTCGGCGCGGTGGCACTCGTGGCCGCGGCGGCGACGGCGGTCACGGTGGGCCCGGCCGCGCGGGCCGCCGACACCCCCCGTACCGCGTACGGCAAGGACGGCCAGCGGCTCACCGTCTCCGCCTCGGCCGGGCTGAACCCCGAGGGGGAGACCCTGCGGGTGACCGGGGCCGGGTACGACGTCACCAAGGGGGTGTACGTCGCGCTCTGCAAGGACAACGGCGACAACCGCATCCCCACCCCCTGCCTCGGCGGCGCCGACCAGACCGGCGGCAGTGGCGCGTCCAGGTGGATCGTCCCCGCCGACTCCACGGAGGCCCCCGCCGGGGTCGCCGAGAAGTGGGGCACGGGCGGCACGTTCGACGTACGACTCGGCATCAAGGCCGAGGACGGCGGCCTCGACTGCACGCGGGTCGCCTGCTCGGTCGTCACCCGCGTCGACCACAACGCGCCCGGCGACCGCTCCCAGGACGTCCGCATACCCGTCACCTTCCAGGGCCAGGACCCGGGCGGCGGCGAGGACGGCGGCGTGGACGTCCCCGCCGGGACCGTCTCCTACGCGCGGGCCGCCGAGTTCACCACCGCGGGTCGTCCCCTGGACGTACTGGTCCACCCCGACTCCGGGAAGCTGTACGTCGGTTCGGACAACATCCCCGACACCGCCGACCTCGCCGAACAGGGCCTCTACGCCCTCGACCCGGCCACCGGCAAGGCCCTCGGCCACATCGCCCAGGCACCCGGCGCGGGCGGCGCGCTCGCCGCGCGCGTGGTCCGGCAGATCATCGCCCCGCTGCCCGGCGACGGCGTCTCCTTCCACTTCCCGCTGCGCGGCCTCGCCACCGCCAAGGACGGCGACGCGCGCGCCGAGGGCAGCTGGCTGAACGGCGCGACCGTCACCGGCACCGGGCCCGCCACCGCGTCCACCGTCCTCGTCGCCCAGGGTGCCACGCTCTCCGAGGTCGAGACCCGCACCGGCACGGTGCGGCGGTCCATCACCCTGGAAGGCGGCGCCCAGTTGGGCGTCGACGCCGCCAACGGCGTCGCCTGGTCGGTGGGTTCGGCCGACGGTGTGAAGGTGCTGCGGCGCGTCGACACGCGGTCCGCGGCCTTCGCGGTCACCGCGACCACCGAACTCCCCGCCGGTTCCGTCTACTTCGTCGAGACCGACCCCGCCAACGGCAACGTGTGGGTGGCGGTCGACGACAACGTCCACGTCTTCGACAGGAACGGCGTCGCGCTCAGGACGCTCACCGCGAAGGACCGTCCGCTCGCGATGGCCTTCGACAAGGCGTCCCGGCGCGCGTTCGTCCTGCGCGAGGACTACGGCACGGCCGCCGAGGGCGCCGACGGCACCGGCTCGCTCCAGATCCTCGACAGCGCGACCTTCGAACAGGCCGCCGCACCCGTCGCGTTGCCCGGCAGCATCGCCGGCACGGTCTACGCGGGCGTCGCGGTCACGCCCGGCGCGACCTCCGTCTACCTCACCAAGTACGCGGAGAGCAAGGTCGTCAAGGTGGACCTCCGGGTGTCTCCCCGGGTCACCCAGACTCCGACGGACCAGACGGTGTCCGCGGGGGAGAAGGTCACCTTCGTCGCCGCCGCCGAAGGGGTCCCGGCGCCGGGGCAGAAGTGGGAGGTCAGCGCCGATGACGGGCAGACCTGGAACGTCGTCGCGGGCGCCGGCTCCCGGACGTACTCCTTCACCGCGCGCGCCGCTCAGGACGGCTACCGGTACCGCGTCGTCTTCTCCAACGCCGGGGGTACGACGCGGAGTTCGGAGTTCACGCTGACGGTGAGGGAAGCCGGGGCCACGAACGGGGGCGGCACCACCGGCGGCGGTGGGACGCCGACCGGGCCGTCCGGGACCCGGACCGTCACCGGCGCCGAGGGGCAGAGGCTGACCGTCACGCCGGTCAACGGCCTGGCCGTCGAGCGGCAGACCGTCAAGGTCACCGGGTCCGGGTACGACGAGGACAAGGGCATCTACGTCGCCCTCTGCGTCGACAACGGCGCCGGGCAGCTGCCGACGCCGTGCGTCGGGGGCGTCGACATGACCGGCGCGTCGCACTCCTCGGCGTGGATCTCCTCCAACCCGCCCGACTACGGCAAGGAGTTGGCGAGGCCGTACGGGGACGGGGGGACGTTCTCCGTCTCGCTGACCCTCGACGCCAAGGACGCGTACACCGACTGCTTCAAGGTGACGTGCGTGCTGGCGACCCGGGCCGACCACACGTTGTCCGGGGACCGGTCGCAGGACGTCAAGGTGCCGGTGAGCTTCGTGGGGCAGAAGCCGGTGGAGACGGATCCGGGGACGGGTACCACTGGGGGATCGGGGGCCTCTGGGGGTACTACGGGTACTACGGGTGGTGCCGGGTCCACGGGGGGCGACTCAAGTACTACGGGTACTAGGGGTACTACGGGTATTACGGGCACGTCCTCGTCCGGGGGGTCCCTCGGAGGTACTACGACCGCAGGGGGAAGCCTCGCCTCCACCGGAGTGACCGTCGGCGCGGTCGCGGGGATCGCCGCGCTGCTGACGGTGGCCGGGGTGTACGCGGTGCGGCGGGCCCGGGCGCTCCAGTGACGGCGCTCCATTGACGGCATTGGTTCACGTACCTAACCTCTGTTTCCGTACATGGATGCGCTGAGAGGGAGATGACCAGGGTGGACCTCACGATCGCCGACGTACGCCTCACGCCGATCCTGGTCGCGGACCCGCCGCTGCTGAACACGCAGGGGGTGCACCAGCCGTACACCCCCCGGTTGATCATCGAGGTCGTCACCGAGGACGGGGTCACCGGGCTCGGGGAGACCTACGGGGACACCAAGTACCTGGAGCTGGCGCGGCCGTTCGCGGAGCGGCTCGTCGGCAGGTCCGTCGCCGATCACCACGGGCTGTTCACGGTCATGAACGGGGTGGACGTCGACCGCGCGCGGGTCGTCGACCAGGTCGACGTCGGCGGGCTGCGGGGCGTGCAGACCGCCGACAAACTGCGGCTGTCCGTCGTCTCCGGTTTCGAGGTCGCCTGCCTCGACGCGCTCGGCAAGGCCCTCGGGCTGCCCGTGCACGCGCTGCTCGGCGGGAAGGTGCGCGATGCCGTCGAGTACAGCGCGTACCTGTTCTACAAGTGGGCCGAGCACCCCGCCGGCGTCCCCGCCGAGCGCGACGACTGGGGGGCCGCCCTCGATCCCGCCGGGGTCGTCGAGCAGGCGCGGAAGTTCACCGAGCGGTACGGGTTCACGTCGTTCAAGCTCAAGGGCGGGGTGTTCGCGCCGCAGGAGGAGATCGCCGCGGTCCGCGCGCTCGCCGAGGCGTTCCCCGGGCACCCGCTGCGGCTCGACTCCAACGGGGCCTGGTCCGTCGAGACGTCCCTCACCGTCGCCAAGGAGCTCGGTGACGTCCTGGAGTACCTGGAGGACCCCGCGCTCGGCACCGACGCGATGGCCGAGGTCGCCGCGCGGACCGGGGTGCCGCTCGCGACCAACATGTGTGTCACGACGTTCGCCGAGATCCCCGAGGCGTTCACCCGGGGCGCCGTCCAGGTCGTCCTCTCCGACCACCACTACTGGGGCGGGCTGCGCAACACCCAGCAACTCGCCGCGATCTGCCGCACGTTCGGCGTCGGCATCTCCATGCACTCCAACACCCACCTCGGCATCTCCCTCGCCGCGATGACCCACGTCGCGTCGACCGTCCCGGGCCTCCACCACGCCTGCGACTCCCACTACCCGTGGCAGTCCGAGGACGTCCTCACGGAACGCCTCACCTTCGACGCCGGCAAAGTCACCGTCTCCGACGGCCCCGGCCTCGGCATCGAACTCGACCGCGACAAGCTGGCCTTCCTCCACCAGCGCTGGCAGGACGACGACGGCACCCTGCGGGACCGCGACGACGCGGCGGCGATGCGGGTGGCCGAGCCGGGGTGGGTGACGCCGTCGGTGCCTCGGTGGTGAGACGGGGCGTCTTCACGGGGCGTTCTTGAGGTGCACGCGCGCGTGGAGGGCGATCGGCGGGCACGCGCGCGGGAGGCGGATTCGAGGGGCCCGCGTGGAGGCGGGGCGGCGGGCCTGTCGTCCGGCGGGGCACGCTCCGGGGCGCCGGCCGGCCGGCGGGCCCGGTTCGGCGGTACCTGCGTGAGGGGGGGCGCGCTCGCGTCGCGGATCCGGCGGGGCGCGGGCGCGGGCTGCGGTACCCGCGTGCGGGCGCGCTCCCGGCTCCCCGAGCCTTCCAGGGCGATCCGGTGGGCGGTCCCGCTCCCGGGGCCACCCCGGCCCCCGTACCCGGCTCACCGACACCCTGCCTCACCGCATGGCGCCCCCACCGCCACTCTTCCGCCGTCCCCCCGCCGCGTTCCCCATGTGGGGTTCCTGTGTGCCCCACGGTCCTCCGGGCCTGTTGGGGGGACCGATGTCGGTGGGGTGGTGCACACTGGCCGGATCGGCACACTCGCGAGGACGCACCGCCGTGGGGGCGTTCCCCGGGCGCGGGGTGCCGGATCGGCACCACTCGCAGGGAGCGCACCGTGAGCCCGTCCGACGCGTCGGCAGGAGAGACCGTACCGAGGAGCAGGATCCGCCCGGACCGGCAGTGTCCGATGGATCCGCTGGCCGGGGTGCGCGCGCCCGGGGATCCGGCGTGTGACGTGTATCTGACCGGGACCGTGTTCCTGGACATCATCTTCACCGGCCTGGATTCCGCGCCCGTGCGCGGGACCGAGTCCTGGGCGCGCGGCATGGGCTCAAGCCCCGGCGGCGTGGCCAACATGGCGACCGCGCTGGCCCGCCTGAACCTGCGGACGTCCCTCGCGGCGGCGTTCGGCGACGACCACTACGGCGAGTACTGCTGGGACGCGCTGGAACAGGGCGAGGGCATCGACCTCACCCCCTCGCGCACGGTCCCCGGCTGGCACTCCCCGGTCACCGTGTCGATGGCGTACGAGGGCGAGCGCACGATGGTCTCCCACGGCCACGAGGCGCCCCCCGTGGAGCCCGCCCCCGCCTGCCCCCCGCCCGCGCGCGCGGCGGTCGCCTCCCTCACGCCGGGCAGGCGCGAACCGTGGATCGCGCAGGCCGCGTCGAAGGGCACGAGGATCTTCGGCGACGTCGGCTGGGACGACACCGGCGCCTGGGACCTCGCCGGGCTCGCCGACCTGGAGCACTGCGAGGCGTTCCTCCCGAACGCGCAGGAGGCGATGCGGTACACGCGCACGGACTGCCCCCGCGAGGCCGCGCACGCCCTCACCGACCACGTACCGCTCGCCGTGGTGACGCTGGGCGCGCAGGGCGCGTACGCGGTCGACCGGCGCACCGGCGAGACCGCCGAGGTCCCCGCCATCGCCGTCGAGGCGCTCGACCCGACCGGCGCGGGGGACGTCTTCGTCGCCGGCTTCGTGACCGGCACCCTCGCCGGCTGGCCCCTCGCCGACCGCCTCGCCTTCGCGGGCCTCACCGCCGCCCTCTCCGTCCAGGAGTTCGGCGGCTCCCTCTCCGCACCCGGCTGGGCCGAGATCGCCGCGTGGTGGCGCGAGATCCGCTCGGTGGAGACGCAGGACCCCGAGGCCCTGCGCCGGTACGCGTTCCTCGCCGCCCTCCTCTCCGACGGCGAGGCGAGGCCCTGGCCCCTGCGCAGGGCCGTCCCGACGATCGGCTTCAGACGCTCGGCGTGAGCCACGCGCGCGGGGGCGCCGGGAGCGACGTACCCGGCCCCCCGCCCCACCCCGTACGGCCGTGCGAAAACTCCTACGGCGTTGTCAGTGGCAGGGCGTACTCTTGAAATCGCCAGGCCGCCCTTGTGGCAGGCGAGACGCGTTCGGGAGGACGTAGAGGCCCTGCGGGCCGGATTATGACGGAGACACCCACGGCCAAGGCCCCCGCGCAGGGGCAGGCGAGAGCACAGTTCACCGTTCCCGCCCAGCACCCCATGGTGTCGTTGCTGGGATCAGGCGATTCACTGCTGCGCGTGATCGAGACGGCCTTCCCGGCGGCCGACATCCATGTCCGGGGCAATGAGATCAGCGCGGTCGGGGACGTACGCGAAGTCGCCCTGATCCAGCGCCTGTTCGACGAGATGATGCTGGTGCTCCGCACCGGGCAGCCGATGACGGAGGACGCGGTGGAACGCTCGATCGCCATGCTGCGGGCGAGTGAGAACGGGACGAGCGACGGCCAGGAGACCCCGGCCGAGGTGCTCACACAGAACATCCTGTCCTCGCGGGGCCGCACGATCCGCCCCAAGACCCTCAACCAGAAGCGCTACGTCGACGCGATCGACAAGCACACGATCGTCTTCGGCATCGGCCCCGCCGGCACCGGCAAGACGTACCTGGCCATGGCGAAAGCCGTCCAGGCACTCCAGTCCAAGCAGGTCAACCGCATCATCCTGACCCGCCCCGCGGTCGAGGCGGGCGAACGCCTCGGCTTCCTCCCCGGCACCCTGTACGAAAAGATCGACCCCTACCTGCGCCCCCTGTACGACGCCCTCCACGACATGCTCGACCCCGACTCGATCCCGCGCCTGATGGCAGCGGGCACGATCGAGGTGGCGCCGCTGGCATATATGCGGGGCCGGACCCTTAATGACGCCTTCATCATTCTCGACGAGGCCCAGAACACCTCGCCCGAGCAGATGAAGATGTTCCTGACGCGGCTCGGGTTCGACTCGAAGATCGTGATCACGGGTGACGTGACGCAGGTCGACCTGCCGAGTGGGACCAAGAGCGGGCTGCGGCAGGTGCAGGACATTCTGGAGGGGGTCGACGACGTGCACTTCGCGCGGCTGTCGTCGCAGGATGTCGTCCGGCACAAGCTGGTGGGCCGTATCGTCGACGCGTACGAGAAGTACGACAGCGAGAACGGTACGGAGAACGGCGGCCACAAGGGCGGCCGGAACAAGCGGAAGTAGCAGATCAGCGCCATGTCGATCGACGTCAACAACGAGTCCGGAACCGAGGTCGACGAGCAGGCGGTCCTCGACATCGCCCGCTACGCGCTGGCGCGGATGAGGATCCACCCGCTGTCGGAGCTGTCGGTGATCGTCGTGGACGCCGACGCGATGGAGCAGCTGCACATCCAGTGGATGGACCTGCCCGGCCCGACGGACGTGATGTCGTTCCCGATGGATGAGCTGCGCCCCCCGGCGAAGGACGACGAGGAGCCCCCGCAGGGGTTGCTCGGGGACATCGTGCTGTGCCCGGAGGTCGCGAAGAAGCAGGGTGAGGAAGCGCCGACGCGGCACTCCATGGACGAGGAGCTCCAGCTCCTGACGGTCCACGGGGTGCTGCACCTGCTGGGCTACGACCACGAGGAGCCCGACGAGAAGGCCGAGATGTTCGGCCTCCAGGCGGCGATCGTGGACGGCTGGCGGGCCGAGAAGGGCCTCACGGGCCCCTCTCCCGCGCCGACCGTCTCATGAGCGTCCAGCTCGTCGCGGGTGCCGTCGCGCTGGTCGTGGTCGCCTGGCTCGCCGCCTGCGCGGAGGCGGGCCTCGCGCGCGTGTCCAGCTTCCGCGCGGAGGAGGCCGTCAAGTCGGGCCGCCGGGGCAGCGCGGGCCTCGCGCAGGTCGCGGCCGACCCGACCCGCTATCTGAACGTCGCCCTGCTGGTCCGGGTGGCCTGCGAGATGGCGGCTGCCGCGCTCGTGACGTACGCCTGTCTGAAGGAGTTCCACGAGACGTGGGCGGCGCTGCTCACCGCGATCGGCGTGATGGTCCTCGTCTCGTACGTCGCGGTCGGCGTCTCCCCGCGCACGATCGGCCGCCAGCACCCCCTGAACACGGCCACCGCCGCCGCGTACGTCCTGCTGCCGCTGGCCCGCGTCATGGGCCCCATCCCGTCGCTGCTGATCCTCATCGGCAACGCCCTCACCCCCGGCAAGGGGTTCAGGCGCGGTCCGTTCGCCTCCGAGGCGGAGCTGCGCGCGATGGTCGACCTCGCGGAGAAGGAGTCGCTGATCGAGGACGACGAGCGCCGGATGGTGCACTCCGTCTTCGAGCTCGGTGACACCCTCGTACGGGAGGTCATGGTCCCGAGGACCGACCTCGTGGTCATCGAGCGGTACAAGACGATCCGTCAGGCGCTCACCCTGGCTCTCAGGTCCGGGTTCTCCCGGATACCCGTCACGGGTGAGAGCGAGGACGACATCGTCGGGATCGTCTACCTCAAGGACCTCGTCCGCAGGACGCACATCAGCCGCGACGCCGAGTCCGCCCTCGTCTCCACGACCATGCGGCCCGCCGCGTTCGTCCCCGACACGAAGAACGCGGGTGACCTGCTGCGCGAGATGCAGCAGGAGCGCAACCACGTCGCCGTCGTCATCGACGAGTACGGGGGTACGGCCGGGATCGTCACCATCGAGGACATCCTGGAGGAGATCGTCGGTGAGATCACCGACGAGTACGACCGTGAGCTGCCCCCGGTGGAGGACCTGGGCGACGACCGGCACCGGGTCACCGCGCGCCTCGACATCACGGACCTGGGCGAGCTGTACGGCCTGGAGGAGTACGACGACGAGGACGTCGAGACGGTCGGCGGGCTCCTCGCGAAGGCGCTGGGGCGGGTGCCGATCGCCGGTGCCTCCGCGGTCGTACGCCTGCCGGACGACCGGACGCTGCGGCTGACCGCCGAGGCGGCTGCCGGGCGGCGGAACAAGATCGTGACCGTGCTGGTGGAGCCCGTCGGGGAAGACCCCGGGAAGGAGTCCGCGTGACCCCGGACCAACTCCGTTCCCTGTGCCTGTCGTTCAACGCGGCCGTCGAGGACTTCCCGTTCTCGCCGGAGATCTCCGTCTTCAAGGTCCGCGGGAAGATGTTCGCCTTGAGCTGGACGGACGCCGTACCCCTGAAGGTCAACCTCAAGTGCGACCCTGACGACGCCGTACGCCTCAGGGGGGAGTACCCGGGGGTGATCACTCCCGGGTATCACATGAACAAGCGGCACTGGAACACGGTCGACCTGACGGCCGGTCTTCCGGCGCGGCTCGTGCGGGAGCTGGTGGAGGACTCGTACGACCTTGTCGTGGCCGGCCTGCCGAGAGCGGAGCGGCTGCGGCTGGACCGGCCCTAGGTTTCCAGGGGGAGCGTTTCTTGTCCGCGCTGTATGAATTCGCGTTGTGGGAGCCGCTGTTGAGGCTCATCCGGTCGGGCAACGCGGCGGTGCTCGCCGAGCCCGGCGGGTATGTGCGGGGCCATGTCGGGGTCGGCTCGTGGAGCGTCCCGGTGCACCGGCCCGCCCCGCCGCCCGGGCGGGCGGCGCAGGTGGAGGACGCGCAGGAGGAGTGGGACGCGGTCCACGCGGTGATCGGCGCGCTCGCCGAGGCGGACACCGGCCAGGTCGAGTTCGTGCTGGAGTGCGGGGCGGACGGGGCGGCGACGCTGCGGCTGTACGGTCCGCACCCGCACGTGGAACCCGGGTTCGGCGGCCCGCAGGGCGGTTCGCTGCTCCTCGTCGACGACGCGGTGCCGCAGCCCTGGCGCAGGCTCCCCGAGCCGGTGCCGGACGCGCTGCCGGCGCCGACGGCCGACGCGGGGGAGCTGGAGCGGCTGCTGCGCGAGCGGCTCCCGGACGTCGTCGGCGCCACCGAGGAGGAGCTCGCCGCCGCCGAGTCCCGGATCGGCGTAGCTCTCCCGGGGGAGCTGAGGTCCCTCTACGGGGTGGTGCGGGGGAGGTGGGAGGACTGGGAGGACGACGTCGACGCGGCGGACCGGGTGTACGAGGCCGTCGGCTGCGAACTGCTCCCGCTGGACCACGTGTACGTCGCGGACGCGTCGACCCGGCCGGCTCCCTGGGAGTTCGGCGCGACGGACGCGGCCGTCACCCGGCCCGGGGACGCGGTGCAGGGGCTGGCCGGTTCGCCGGGGTGGATCGTCTTCGGCGGCAACGGCGGCGGTGACGCCGTCGCGCTCGACCTGACGCCGGGGCCGGGCGGAAACCTCGGCCAGGTCATCCTGCTGAGCCACGAGGAGCACGTCGGTGCCGAACTGCTCGCCGACTCCCTCACCGGCCTGGTGCGCGACGGCGAGCGCGAGGAGGGCAGGGAGCGCCGCGAGGAGCTTCCCGAGGTGGCCCGCGTCAACCACAGCGCCGTACCGAGTGTCGAGGCCGCCGCCCACCCGGCGCTCGAAGTGCTCTCCCTCGGCGTGTGCGACGAGCCGTTCAGCCTCGCCCCTGTCGTCGGCCTGCCGCGCCTGCGCACCCTCTCGGCCTACCCGGGTACCCTCGCGGACCCGCGCGAGATCGGCGGGCTGACCGGCCTGGAGTACCTCGACCTCCCTCCGGAGTACTGGCGGTCGCTCCTGGACGCCGGGGCCGTCCCGCGCGGGCTGCTGGCGGCGTCCATCGAGACGAACGCGGGCGGCGGCCATCACCCCCTCGACCTTGTGGCTCTCGCGAACGAGATCCTGGCGCTCTTCGGCCGCTCACCGATCACCCCGACCGTCGTGACGGGCGACCTCGGCCCGCTCCCCGCCTGACCCGCCCGACCGGCTCCCCCCTACCTGAGAGCCACCTCACCCTCACCCCCGCCCCCGTCCGCCCCGCTCGTATGCTCTGACCATGACCGACACCACCTCCCTCGGCCCCGAGGACCTCAAGATCGTCACCCTGGCCCGTTCCGCGCGGGCGCGCAACGGTGTTCCGGAGGGGGCGGCCGTGCGGGACGAGACGGGGCGTACGTATGTCGCGGCGACCGTGGAGCTGCCGTCGCTGAAGCTGAGCGCGCTGCGTACGGCGGTGGCGATGGCCGTCGCGTCCGGCGCCGAGTCGCTGGAGGCGGCGGCTGTGGTGACCGCCGGGGAGGACGTGGCGGAGGAGGACCTCGCCGCCGTGCGGGATCTGGGGGGCGCGGGGACGCCCGTGGTGGTGGCGGGGCCGGACGGGACCGTACGGCGGACTCTCGCCGTTGGCTGAAAAGGGGCCTTGCCCTCGCGCGTCTCCCACGCATCAATGGAGCCGTTGATTCCGACGGGCCGTCAGATTTCCCCACCGGGGCCGGAGCCCGCACCCTCCCGCCCCGATCGGCCGTCCGTCTCTCCCCCGGAAGGAGCCGGAAACTCCATGAGAGGCAAGCGAATCGGATCAGGTGCGGCACTGCTGGCCGGGGCCCTCGCGGTCACCGGTCTCGCGCTCGCTCCCACCGCAGCCGCCGTCAGCCCCACGACGGCGACGTTCACCGCCACGTGCGGCATCTTCGGCGGTGGTGCGGCCACCCTCACGGCGACCCAGACCGGGACCGCCGCCACCCTCACGCTGTCCACGACGGCGATCAAGGCACCGCTCACGATCGCCGCGAACAGCATCAACTCCACGCTCACGATGGCGAATTCGACGGGCCCGAGCCGGGTCTTCACCGGTAACGCGAACCCGGCGATGGCCGTCAACGACCCGATCACCGTCGGCCCGCTGAACGGCACGGTGGCCTCGGGCGACAAACTGGACATCTTCGGCGGCGGCCTGTCGATGGTCGTCTTCGGTATCACCGTCAACTGCTCGGCGACCGCACCGCAACTCACCGGCCCGTTCATCTACGACTGAACCTCCGCACCCGCGAAGTGAGTTGACGGTCTGTCAGTTCTCCAGCTGACCGACCGTCAGCTTTGTCCGCCGAGTCCATTGACTTCTTCGGCCCGCTCCACGTCAATGCCCCCTGTCGGCGCAGAAGAGCCGCTGCGCCTTCACCCCAAGAAGGAGGGGGCACCCATGGGTCGCACACCCACTCGAAGACGGCGTCTGGTCTCACTGCTCGGGACGGCCGCGCTCGCGCTCGGCGCGGGCGGCGCGCTCGCCTGCCCCGCGTCGGCCGCGACGAACGTCGACTTCCCCACCCACTGCATCCCCCCGGCGGTCTCCGGGATCCCGCCGATCGACGGCACCACCACCGCGAAGATCGCCGTCGACAACACGTCGCCCAAGGTCGGCGACACCGTCAACGTCACCTACACGGTGGTCACTCCGGCCGCCGGCAACCCCACCGACCTGGCCCTGCCGGCCGACATCATGACCCCGACCGGGAAAGTCACCCTCGGCGGTGCCCAGACCGGCAGCGTCACGGTCGCCGGGCCCAAGAAGAACGACCCGGTGCCCGGCCGGGCACCCTTCCCGTCGTTCTCCATGACCGGGTCGTTCACCGTGACCGCGCCCGGCGCGATCACCCTCTCGCCCGGCGACTACAACATCCACACCAGCTACATCCTGGAGCTGGACACGCCCTGCACCGTCACCAACCCGCCCGCACCGGCCTCGGAGACGGTCACCGCCACGGCCAACCCGCCCGCCAACACCCGGACGATCTCACTGAGTTCGGCAACGGGCGCGCCGGGCGCGGCAGTCACCGTCAGCGGCAGCAACTTCACCGCCGGCGCGAGCGTCACCCTGGCCGGGCGCGCGGGCGCGGGCCAGACCCAGGACACCGCCACCGTGACCGCCGGCTCCAGTGGCGCGATCAGCGGTTCGCTCACCGTCAACGACCTGACCACCACCGGGATCGTCGCCTACGAGGGCAGCGCCTGGTCCGAGACGAAGGGAGCCGGACCGGCCGCGTACGTCGTCGTCAACGACACGCCCGTACCGCCCGGCAGCCAGAAGGTCACCGCCACCGTCAAGGCCGGGACGCTCGCCATGTCCCAGGCCGGTGACTCCGTCGCGCTCTCCGCCGTCGACTTCGGCAGCGGCAACGCGTCCACCGGTGCGCTCCAGACCGTCACCGTCAAGGACTTCCGCGGCGGTCCCGCGGGCTGGTCCCTGACCGGCAAGGTCACCGACTTCACCGGGCCCGGCGCCAAGATCGCGGCGGGCAAGCTGAGTTGGACACCGTCCTGCACCACGAAGCCGGGCTCGCCGAGCACCTGCCAGGCGGGCAGCGCGGGCGTCGTCGGCAGCGGCGGCGCGACCCTCGCGGCCACGCCCGACGGGGCCGGAGCCGGCGGCGAGTTCACCGCGGGCGCGCAACTCTCCCTCGACGTACCGGCGTTCACGCCTCCGGGCAGCTACGCCGGCGTCCTCACCCTGACGCTGACCTGAGCGCGGGGCACCAGACGGCCGGGCGTCCACCCCACGGGTCCGCATCCGCCCGACCGTCCGACTTCCCTTCGCACCAGGGGGGTTCGTCTCCATGCGGAAGCTCTTCGGGCTCGTCCCGGTCCTGCTCCTCCTGTTGTTCCCGGCTCCGGCTCGGGCCGCCGACAACGGGAGCTGGTCCGTCTATCCGGCGTCCACGGCCGTCGCCGCCCGGCCGTACTTCTTCGTCTCCGCCGATCCCGGGCACACCGTGCGGGACAAGGTCGTCGTCGCCAACAAGACCGATCGGCCCATGCGGTTCCGGCTGTACGCGGCCGACGCGTACAACACCGCCCGCGACGGGGGGTTCGCCGTCAAGTCCGCCGGCGAGAAGATGTCGGGGGTGGGGGCCTGGGCCAAGCTGCCCGGCAGTTCGGTCAGCGTGCCGGCCCGGGGGAACGTCACCGTGCCGTTCACGATCACGGTGCCGTCCGGTGCGGAGCCCGGTGATCATCCCGGGGCGATCGTCGCGCTCGACGAGAAGGTCGAGAAGGGTGGGGGAGGGGTGGCGCTCGGGGTGCAGCGGGCGGTGGGCGCGCGGGTGTACTTGCAGGTCACGGGGGTCTCGCTGCCGGCTCTCGCCGTGGAGGACGTCCGGATCTCGCAGGATCGTCCGCTGGTTCCGGGGCTCGGGGACAGCACGGCCACCGTCTCGTACACGCTGCACAACACGGGCAACGTGACGCTGGATCCCCGGGTCCGTCTGAAGGCGACGGGGCTGTTCGGACGTACGCTGCTGAATCGTGAACTGACCAAGGTGCCTGCGGAGTTGTTGCCGGGGCAGAGGGTTCGGCTCACCGAACGCTGGGGTCATGCACCCCAGTTGGACCGGGGGCGGGTGACGTTGACGGCTAGCGCCACGGGGACGGAGGAGAAGGGGAGTACGTCGTTCCTGGCGGTTCCGTGGGCTGCGGTGGGGGTGGCCGTGGGGGTTCTTGTAGGAGCCGGGGTGCTGCTCAAATGGCGGCGCAGCCGCCCTCAAGGGGCGCGGGGAACTGCGCGAGCAACCACGATCGAGCCGCAGAAGGCCGTCTAGCTGGTGCGGCACCGTCGTGGCTTGTCGCGCAGTTCCCCGCGCCCCTAAAAGAACACAGCGAACCCGGCATCAAAATCTAGAGCGCGTCCGGCCCTCGTTCGCCCGTCCGTACCCGTACCACCGTCTCCACCGGTACCGCCCACACCTTTCCGTCCCCGATCTTCCCCGTCTGTGCCGCCTTCACGATCGCCTCGATCGCCGGCTCCACGTCCGCGTCCTCCACCACCAACTCGATCCGCACCTTCGGCACCAGGTCGATCTGGTACTCGGCGCCCCGGTACACCTCCGTGTGCCCCCGCTGGCGCCCGTACCCGCTCGCCTCCGTCACGGTCAGACCGTGGATGCCGAGTTCTTGCAGTGCCGTCTTGACCGCGTCGAGGCGGTACGGCTTGACGATCGCGGTGATGAGTTTCATGCGGGCGGCGTCACCTTCTGGATGGAGTGCGAGATGGGCGCACCGTGGCCGAGGACGCCGTGATCGTATGCGGTCTCGGCGTGCACCGTAAGGTCCAGCCCCGTGTGCTCGTGGTCCTCGTCGGCCCGGAACCCCATGACCTTGTCGATGAGCTTGCCGATGCCGTACGTCACTCCGAAGGCGTACCCGGCTACGACCACGACGGCGAGGGCCTGCTTGCCGAGCTGGGTGAGGCCGCCCCCGTACAGGAGACCGGTGGTACCCCCGGTCATCTCGTCGGCCGCGAAGACGCCGATGAGGAGCGTCCCGATCACCCCGCCGACGAGGTGTACGCCGACGACGTCGAGGGAGTCGTCGTAACCGAACCTGAACTTCCAGCCCACGGCGTACGAGCAGACGACGCCCGCCGCGAGCCCGATGACGAGCGCGCCGAGGAGGGAGACGGACCCGCAGGACGGGGTGATGGCGACGAGCCCGGCGACCGCGCCGGACGCGGCGCCCAGCGTCGTGGGGTGGCCGTCGCGCCGCTGTTCGACGAAGAGCCAGCCCAGCAGCCCCGTACAGCCCGCGGCGAGGGTGTTGAGGAACGCGGCGGCGGCGAGCCCGTTCGCGCCGAGCGCGGACCCGGCGTTGAAGCCGAACCAGCCGAACCACAGGAGCCCGGCGCCGAGGACGACCATGGGGAGGTTGTGGGGCCGCATCGCGTCCCGCTTGAAGCCCAGCCGCGGCCCGACGACGATCGCGAGGGCCAGTCCGGACGCCCCGGAGGTGATTTCCACCGGCAGTCCGCCCGCGAAATCGAGCGCCCCGAGGTGCGTCAGGATCCACCCGCCGGGCCCCCAGACCCAGTGCGCGACCGGAACGTATACGAGCAGCGTCCACAGAGGGACGAAGACCAGCCATGCCCCGAACTTCGCGCGGTCCGCGATGGCCCCGCTGATCAGCGCGGCCGTGATGATCGCGAAGGTCAGCTGGAAGGTGGCGAACAGGAGGGTCGGTACGGTGCCCTGAACGCTGTCGGGGCTGATTCCGGCCATGCCCGCGTGCGCGAGGCCGCCGATCAGGCCGGCGCCGGCGTCGTCGCCGAAGACCAGGGAGTAGCCGGCGGCGAGCCAGACGACCGTCACGAGGGCGATCGACACGAAGCTCATCATCAGCATGTTGAGGACGCTCTTCGTGCGGACCATGCCGCCGTAGAACAGGGCCAGGCCCGGGGTCATCAGCAGGACGAGGGCGGTCGCGGCGAGCAGCCAGGCGGTGTCGCCGGTGTTCACCTGTGCGGCGGCGAGGGGCACGGGGGTCTCCAACGGGGTCGGGGCTCGTCAGAGGGTCACCGGTTCCCGTTTCCGGGCGCGTACGGATGTGTTTCCGGGGCGTTTCGTTGCGTACGGGTTTCCGGAAACTCACCGTGGGGGTGGCCGGCCGCTCGTGTGTGCGGCGGTGCTTCGTGGATCAGGGAGAATGGGGGTATGAGCGTTCGTTCCCAGTCATCCTCGCCGTCCGAGAAGTCGGGCGGCGCCGCCCACCGTGCGGGCTTCGCGTGCTTCGTGGGGCGTCCCAACGCGGGCAAGTCCACCCTCACGAACGCTCTCGTCGGCAAGAAGGTGGCGATCACCTCCAACCGGCCGCAGACGACCCGGCACACCGTGCGCGGCATCGTCCACCGCGAGGACGCCCAGCTGATCCTCGTCGACACCCCTGGCCTGCACAAACCCCGGACCCTGCTCGGGGAGCGGCTCAACGACGTCGTCCGTACGACGTGGGCCGAGGTCGACGTCATCGGGTTCTGCCTGCCCGCCAACGAGAAGCTCGGCCCCGGTGACCGGTTCATCGCCAAGGAGCTCGCCGGGATCAAGCGCACGCCCAAGGTCGCCGTCGTCACCAAGACCGACCTCGTCGACTCCAAGACCCTCGCCGAGCAGCTCATCGCGATCGACCTGCTCGGCAAGGAGCTGGGCATCGAGTGGGCGCAGATCGTGCCGGTGTCGGCGGTCGCGGGCAAGCAGGTCGAACTCCTCGCGGACCTGCTGGCCCCCATGCTCCCCGAGAGCCCCCCGCTCTACCCCGAGGGCGACCTCACGGACGAGCCCGAGCAGGTCATGGTCGCCGAGCTGATCCGCGAGGCGGCCCTCGAAGGCGTCCGCGACGAGCTGCCCCACTCCATCGCCGTCGTCGTCGAGGAGATGCTCCCCCGCGAGGACCGCCCCGCCGACAAGCCCCTCCTCGACATCCACGCGAACATCTACATCGAGCGCTCCAGCCAGAAGGGCATCATCATCGGCCCCCAGGGCCGCCGCCTGAAGGACGTGGGCATCAAGTCCCGCAAGCAGATCGAGGCCCTCCTCGGCACACCGGTCTTCCTCGACCTGCACGTGAAGGTCGCCAAGGACTGGCAGCGGGACCCGAAGCAGCTGCGGAAGCTGGGGTTCTGAGCTTCAGACCGGGATGACGCGGACCCGCTGACCGCAGAGTTTCCGCATGTCGTCCACGTCAGAGGTGAGAACCGCGACGGGGCCGGGCTGACGCAGGGCGGTCTCGGCGACGGTGGCGTCCAGGGCGTACTTGTGGCCGTGGAGGCCGGTTTCCTTGAGGAGTCGCGCGGCGGCTTCGGCGGATTGCTCGGTGACGGGTTCGATCTTCACGTGTGAGAGGGCCCAGTTGAGGCGGGGCATGCTCAGGCCGGCGTGCGAGACCTCGATGATGGTGTTCGCGCTGGCGACGATGCGGCTCTTGTGACGCCAGGCGCTGTAGATGATCCCCAGAACCTTGCGGTCTTGGGTGAGCCAGGCGCTAAATCCTTCGCAGTCGAGGACCAAGGTGCGGAGTTGGGTCACGCGGCATCCGCCTGAGCAGACGCGTCGGACTCCGAGGTACCGAGCAAAAGGGCGTCTGCCTCAGCCATCTCTTCTGCGGTGAAGGCTCCGTGCTCCTCCTGGTAGAGCCGGAGAGCCTCGCCGAGGAGATCGTGGCGGATTCTGTCCGCCAGTGCTTCGGCGGCATAGCCGGAGACATTGGAGGTCAGTCCCCGTGCCGCCTCGACGAGCTCTTCCGGCACTGTGATGGTGATCTTTTTCGCAGCCACACGATCACCATACCGCGATATGGCAACCCCCGTGCGGCTTTCCTCACCGCTGCGCCCGCAGCACCTCCCGGTACCACGCGTACGACGCCTTCGGCGTCCTCTCCTGTGTCGCGTAGTCCACGTGGACCAGGCCGAAGCGGCGGGCGAAGCCCTCGGCCCACTCGAAGTTGTCGAGGAGGGACCAGACGAAGTAGCCGCGTATGTCCACGCCTGCTTCCAGGGCCTGGTGCAGGGCCTGGATGTGGGTGGCGTGGTACGTGATGCGGGACTGGTCGTCGAGGCCCTCGTACGAGCAGCCGTTCTCCGTGATGACGATCGGGGGGAGGCGGCCGGTGTAGCGGGACTTGAAGGTGGTGAGGAGTTCCGTGAGGGCCTGCGGGACCACCGGCCAGCCGAAGTCCGTTGTGGGGACGCCCTCGATCTCCCGTACGGAGAAGGGGAGTTCGGCCGGCATCGTGACGCCGCCGAAGTTGATCTCCTCGCCCTGGGGGGCGCCGACGCGGGTGGGGGCGTAGTAGTTGATGCCGTACCAGTCGAGGGGCTCGGAGATGGTCTTGAGGTCCGAGGCCACGTCGCCCGGCATCAACTCGCCCAGGCCGTCCGGGTATTCGCCCAGGAGGACCGGCTCCACGAAGAGGCGGTTGAGGAGCGTGTCGTAGAAGGCCGCCGCCTCGATGTCGGCCTGTTCACCGGACGCGGGCCACACCGGGCCGTGGGAGTTGGTGATCGCGACATCGCTTGCGCCGGCCGCGCGCAGGGCCTGGACGGTGAGGCCGTGGGCCAGGAGCTGGTGGTGGGCGACGGGGAGCGCGTCGAAGAGGAGCTGCCTGCCGGGCGCGTGCGTGCCGAGCGCGTGGCCCAACAGGGTGTGTTCCGCGGGCTCGTTGAGGGTGATCCACTTCCGTACGCGGTCCCCGAGGCGCCCGGCGACGACGGCCGCGTGCTCCGCGAGCCGGGACGCGGTGTCGCGCTCCAGCCAGTCCAGGCCCACGGGGAGGTCCCAGTGGAAGAGGGTGGGGACGGGACGGACGCCCGCCGCGAGGAGTTCGTCCACCAGCCGGTCGTAGAAGTCCAGCCCCCCGGGCGACTGGACGCGCGGCCACGACACGGAGAAGCGGTACGCGTCCACCCCGAGCCCGGCGAGCAGCGCGACGTCCTCGCGGTAGCGGTGGACGTGATCGCAGGCGACCTCGGCCGTGGACCCGTCCTTCACCCCGGAGAACTCGTCCCACACGGAGGGGCCGCGCCCGGCGGCCCCCTCGATCTGGTGCGCCGAGGTCGACACTCCCCAGAGGAAGTCCGCGGGGAACCGGGGTATCGCGTTGCCTGCGTCAAGAGCCATGCGCGGATCATCCGTACCGGCGGGTAGGGAAGTCAACGCCCTGACGGAGAACGGAAGAGGCGTCCCGGAAACCCCCGTCCGGAACGCCTCCCGCTACGCCCCTTCCTTCAACACCCGTGAGATCAGCGTCCGTTGCTCCTCGGTGAGCCGGGGGTCGGCCGCGTACACGGTCTTCCCGTCCACCGTGATCTCGTAGGCGAACCCGTCCGGCACCCCGATCGGGCGCACCGTCCGCGCGGCGGCCACCGCCTGTTCCGCGAGGGCGTGCCACTCGGCCGCGTCGGGGCGTCCGGTGGTGTCGAGCTGCGCGTACCGTTCGATGCCGGCGAAACCGCCGGTGCGTCGCACCTGAATCCGCATGGAGCCCTGTCTAGTACAGATCTCAGGCGGTCGGCACCCCGACGCGGCGCCAGGCGTCGACGAGCGCCTTGTGGACGTCGCCGTCGCCGTAGCGGGACTTCGCGGCGGCGGCCGTCAGCCTCGCGAACTCGGTGAAGCGCGCGGTGGACGACAACTCGCCGCCCGTCAGCACGTCGTACCAGACCTGGCCGGCCTTCTCCCAGGCGTTGCCGCCGAGTTCGGTGGCGAAGAGGTAGAACGCGTGGTTGGGGATACCGGAGTTGATGTGGACGCCGCCGTTGTCGCGGCTGGTCTTGACGTAGTCGTCCATGTGGCCGGGCTGCGGGTCCTTGCCGAGGACGTCGTCGTCGTACGCGGTCCCCGGCGCCTTCATGGAGCGCAGGGCCTCGCCGCGGTCGATCGCCGGGCCGAGGAGGCCGGCGCCGATCAGCCAGTCGGCCTGGTCGGCGCTCTGCCCGAGGGCGTACTGCTTGATGAGGGCGCCGAAGACGTCGGAGACGGACTCGTTGAGGGCGCCGGACTGGCTGTAGTACTCCAGGTTGGCGGTGTACTGGGTGACGCCGTGGGTGAGTTCGTGGCCGATGACGTCGACCGGGATGGTGAAGTCGAGGAACAGCTCCCCGTCCCCGTCGCCGAACACCATCTGCTGACCGTCCCAGAACGCGTTGTCGTAGTCGCGGTCGTAGTGGACGGTCGCGTCGAGCGCGAGCCCGCCGCCGTCGATGGAGTCACGGCCGTACGCGTTCAGGTACAGGTCGAACGTCGCGCCGAGCCCGGCGTACGCGCGGTTGACGGTGGCGTCCTGGCCCGGCTCGGACCCCTCGGCGCGGACCTCGGTGCCGGGCAGGTCGGTGCCGTGCCCGGCGTCGTAGATGGTGCGCTTCGGCTTGCCGGTGCCCGCGGCGGGCGCGGCGGCGGTCAGGCCGCGCTCGATGGCGACGCGGCGGCGGGTGCGCTGGAGGGAGTCGCGCTCCAGCGTGCGGGCGACCCGGTCGGCGATGGACGCGTCCTCGTGGCGGGCCACGTGGTCCAGGACGTGCGGCGGAATGATCGTGCAGAAGACGGGCTCGAAGCCCCCGTGGTGAGTCATGTCGGGCACCTTGGCACTGAGTCATCCGCCTGTCACTACCCGCAACCATGATTGGTGAAATACCCCCACATAGGGACGCGGACGATTCCGCTCTGTGGTACGGCGCACGTTTTGCCCCGTTCGTCCCACCGGTCCCGCATACTGGGACGGAGCCGCGCCCCACCAGCACCTCCGCTAGAGTGCGGAGCACTATGCGTTTCGGGCTGCTTCTCCTTAGCTGCCGCGGCGAGGGCCTGTAAAGAAGGCCGACTCCCTCCCCGCGGAGCTTTGGCGTTGCGTGTCGGCCGGTCACCCGGACCCCATCGAGGAGCTTTGAGCCCCATGGCGAACCGCCAGCAGCCCAGTCAGATGCCGATCCACAAGTACGGGCAGTACGACCAGGTCGACATCCCCGACCGCACCTGGCCCGGGAAGCGGATCACCACCGCCCCCCGCTGGCTCTCCACCGACCTGCGTGACGGCAACCAGGCCCTGATCGACCCGATGTCGCCCGAGCGCAAGCGCCGGATGTTCGACCAGCTGGTCAAGATGGGCTACAAGGAGATCGAGGTCGGCTTCCCGGCCTCCGGGCAGACCGACTTCGACTTCGTGCGTTCGATCATCGAGGAAGAGGGCGCGATCCCGGACGACGTGACGATCTCCGTCCTGACCCAGGCCCGCGAGGACCTGATCGAGCGGACCGTCGAGTCCCTGAAGGGCGCCAGGCGCGCGACCGTCCACCTGTACAACGCGACCGCCCCGGTCTTCCGCCGCGTCGTCTTCCGCGGCTCCAAGGACGACATCAAGCAGATCGCCGTCGACGGCACCCGCCTGGTGATGGAGTACGCCGAGAAACTGCTGGGCCCCGAGACCGAGTTCGGCTACCAGTACAGCCCCGAGATCTTCACCGACACCGAGCTGGACTTCGCGCTGGAGGTCTGCGAGGCGGTGATGGACGTCTACCAGCCCGGCCCGGGCCGCGAGATCATCCTCAACCTGCCCGCCACCGTGGAGCGTTCGACCCCCTCCACGCACGCCGACCGCTTCGAGTGGATGCACCGCAACCTGACCCGCCGCGAGCACGTCGTCCTGTCCGTCCACCCGCACAACGACCGCGGTACGGCCGTCGCGGCGGCCGAACTGGCGCTGATGGCCGGCGCCGACCGCATCGAGGGCTGCCTCTTCGGACAGGGCGAGCGCACCGGCAACGTCGACCTGGTCACCCTGGGCATGAACCTCTTCTCCCAGGGCGTCGACCCGCAGATCGACTTCTCCGACATCGACGAGATCCGCCGTGTGTGGGAGTACTGCAACCAGATGGAGGTCCACCCCCGCCACCCGTACGTGGGCGACCTGGTCTACACGTCCTTCTCCGGCTCCCACCAGGACGCCATCAAGAAGGGCTTCGACGCGATGGAGGCCGACGCCGCCGCGAAGGGCGTCACCGTCGACGACATCGAGTGGGCCGTGCCCTACCTGCCCATCGACCCCAAGGACGTCGGCCGCTCCTACGAGGCCGTCATCCGCGTCAACTCGCAGTCCGGCAAGGGCGGGATCGCCTACGTCCTGAAGAACGACCACAAGCTGGACCTGCCGCGCCGGATGCAGATCGAGTTCTCCAAGCTGATCCAGGCGAAGACCGACGCCGAGGGCGGCGAGGTCACCGGCGGCGACATCTGGGCCGTCTTCCGCGACGAGTACCTGCCCAACCCCGAGAACCCGTGGGGCCGGATGCAGCTCAAGGCCGGCCAGTCGACCACCGACAAGGACGGCGTCGACACGCTGACCGTCGAGGCCGAGGTCGACGGCACGGAGACGACCCTGGTCGGCACCGGCAACGGTCCGATCTCGGCCTTCTTCCACGCCCTCCAGGGCATCGGCATCGACGTACGCCTGCTGGACTACCAGGAGCACACGATGAGCGAGGGCGCGTCCGCGCAGGCCGCCTCCTACATCGAGTGCGCCGTCGGTGACAAGGTCCTGTGGGGTATCGGCATCGACGCGAACACCACCCGCGCGTCCCTGAAGGCGGTCGTCTCCGCCGTCAACCGCGCGACGCGGTAACTCACCCGGTCGTGTCAGAGGCCCGGGCCGTCCTGTGCGACGGTCCGGGCCCCGTCGTATATCGGCCATTCCAGGGTGCAGATCACGGGCAGGTCTCGTCGAAGGTGCTGACTGCACCCATCCGATGTGGCTAACATCACGCAGACGTGGCGATGAGGCCGCGCTGGTGACGGAGGTGCGACGTGCTGCCAGGACCGGGACGAGACAGCCGAGCCACCGGGGTTGCCCGCATCCTGGGGATCCGCACGGCGTGGACGCCCGTGGGGGACGGGGAGTTCTTCTGCCCCGGGTGCGGCGGGGACCGCAACTACCAGCGGCTGACCGGGCGCCGGCGGTTCACGTGCCTGGGGGTACCCGTACTGCCCAGGGGTGAGACCGGGCCCGTCGTCGAGTGCGCCGCCTGCCGCCGGCACTTCCCCCTGGACGTCCTCGACCACCCCACCACCACCCGGTTCTCCGCGATGCTCCGGGACGCCGTCCACACGGTCGCCCTCGCGGTCCTCTCCGCGGGCGGTACGTCGTCCCGTACGGCCCTGGACACGGCCACCGCCGCCGTCCGCGCCGCCGGGTTCCAGGACTGTACGGGGGAGCAGCTCGTCGCGCTCGTGGAGGCCGTCGCCGCGGACACCGGGCGGGCCTACGGGACGCCCTGCGGGCCCGGGCTGGCCATAGAGCTGCACGAGGCGCTCGACCCCCTCGCGCCCCATCTCGCCGCCGTGGGGCGGGAGTCCATCCTCCTCCAGGGGGCCCGGATCGCCCTCGCGGACGGCCCCTACACGCCCGCCGAGCGGGAGACCCTGGCGACCGTGGGAGTGGCGTTGACCATCGGGGCGGAGGACGTCACACGGCTGCTCGCGGCTGCGCGGACGCCGTCGTAGTACTCGCGTGGTCCTTGCGGGGTACAGGTATCAGGGCAGGGTGTGTTCGTACGTCGTGTCCGTGTCCGAGTCGTAGACCAGCCTCCCGCTGGAGTCGTAGCCCTTGAGGTGGGGGGCCCGGGTCACCTGGCGGTCCAGGACGCCGGTCGCCACGTACCAGCCGTGGTCCAGGGTTGCTTCCACGGGGGTACTCGTACCGTACGAGGCGGTCACCCGGGTGACCTTTGCCGGGACGTACGTGCCGATGACTCCCCAGCGGAAGGGGAGTTTCCAGTTGCCCCGGTCGATGAACGACTGCTGGTAGAGCCTGCCGCTGTTGATGTCCGGATACACCAAGGGCACGAACTCCTCGGCGCCGCCGCCGCTGCTGTTGATGCCCTCGGCCCTGCCGTTCTTCAGCGTGCAGATCAGGCGGACCGGGGTGGGCTTCTCCTTCACCGCGACCACGTAGATCCCGTCGCCGGGTGAGTTGGAGTCGCCCGTGCTGGGGATCGCCAGGATGATCCGGTACTCCGAGGCTTCGCCCAGGCCCTCCTCGCCGGGGTGCTGGACGCCCGAGCGGTCGAAGGCCAGGCACTTTTCGAGGCCGTCGGCGGCTTGGGCGAAGGTGATACCGGCGACGAGCTGGGCGGGGGTGGCGGGAGGGGTGGGGCCCTGGGGGGTGGCGGAGCTGCCCGAGGCGGAGCGGCCGGAGCCGCTGGAGTCGCCGGGGCCGTTCGAGGCACCGGGGCTGTCCGGGGCACCGGAGTCGCCCGATGCGTCGGCGCTGCTGGAGTCCCCGGCCGGCGGTCCCGCCACGACCGTGTCGGCGTGGTCCCCCCGGACCACGGCCCACGTCGCCACGGGCACGATCCCGAGCGCCGCGATCACCACACCCGCGACAGCGAGCCGCCGCCTGCGCTCGATCACCCCCCGCCGCCGGATCGCCGGATACGGCACGGGCGAGGGACTGATGGCGTACGCGTCCTCAGCGAGCAACTCCCGCACCCATTCCTCGCTTTCACCGCCCCCGGCGTCGTTCCGTCGCCCGTCCTGCTCACCGCTCATCGCCGGTTCCTTTCTGAAGTGTCGGGGTGGGGGACAGGGGGCGCGGGCCGAGGGAAGCGGAGGTGGGGCGGGTTCGCGGCGCCGGCGGAGCGGCCGGCCGGACAGGCTGCTGCGGAAGGCGGGCGTAGGCGGACGCGTCGTCCCCCGCCGGCGCCTCCTCCGTCAGCACCTGCCCCCTCACCGCTTCCCCCGGCCCGGACGCCGGTCGGAGGGACCCACCCCCGTGGGGTCCCCTTCCGGAGCCGTCTTCCCCCGGACCGGGCGTCCGTCGGGTGGACCCACCCCCGTGGAGCCCACCCTCCGGTGCCGCCCCCTCCAGCCCGGGCGCCCGTCGGTGGGACCCGCCCCCCTGGGGTCCCCCTCCGGAGCCGGCTCCCCCCGGCCCGGACGCCCGTAGGGAGGGTCCACCCCCGTGGGGCCCACCTCCGGGTGTCCGGGCCAGTCCTGGATGTGTCCGCAGCTTCGCGAGGCCCTTGGAGGCCTGGCTCTTCACCGTGCCCGGGGAGCAGCCGAGGATCTCGGCGACCTCGGATTCGGAGAGGTCCTCCCAGTAGCGCAGGACGACGACCGCGCGCTGGCGGTCGGGGAGTTCGGCGAGGGCGGTGAGGAGGGGGCCGCGGTCCTCGACGGGGTGGTCGGCGTAGGCGACGGTGTCGGGCGGCGCGGCCGTCAGCGACTCCCGTACCCGCCGCTTGCGGAAGCGGTCGTTGTTGCAGGTGACGAGCATGCGGCGGACGTACGCCTCGGGGCTGTCCGCCCGCGAGACCCGCCGCCAGGACCGGTACGCCTTGGCCAGGGCGGTCTGCGTCAGGTCCTCCGCGTGGTGCGGGTCTCCCGTCAGCAGGTACGCCGTCCGCACCAGCCGCGCCCACCGCGCCCGGACGAACTCCTGGAACTGCTCTTCCAGCTCGTCACGCATCAAGTACTCCTCCTCGCCCCCCAGACCGCACAGAACGCGAAAAGGGTTGCCCGGTGGGCAAGAATCGTCGGATGGAGATCTGGGAGCGGGACACACCGGGCGTACTGGAGCTGCCGTCGGGCCGGCGGATACGGGGGAGAGGGCTGCGGCACCCCTTCCCCCGGGCGGACCCCGCCCCCACGTACGGCCTGTACCTCCTCGGCAGCCCGCCCCCGCCCCACAACTGGCCCTCCCGCTGGCTGCGTTGGCCCGACTTCCGGCTGCCCAAGGACCGCGAGGACGCCCGGGACGCGCTCACGGAGGCGTGGCGCAGGGCCGGGGAGGAACGCGTCGAGGTGGCGTGCGGGGGAGGCCGCGGGCGTACGGGGACGGCGCTGGCGTGCCTGGCGGTCCTGGACGGCGTACCGGCGGACGAGGCCGTGGAGTTCGTGCGCCGGAACTACCACAAGGGGGCGGTGGAGACGCCCTGGCAGAGCCGGTACGTACGCCGGTTCTAGCCCGCGACCTTCTCCGCAGGGGCCGCCGCCTTGCGAACCCCCAGCAGCATCAAGGGAGTTGCCAGCAGGACCACCCCCGCCAGGCCCAGCGCCGTCCGTGTCCCCGTCATCCCCGCGACCACCCCCCACAGCGCGGTCAGCGACGCGATCCCCGCCTTCGTGCTCACCGACCACGCCGACAGGACGCGTGTGACGCGGTCGGCCGGCGTCGACTCCAGCCGGAAGGTGGAGAGGACGGTGTTGTAGGCGGCGGAGCAGATGATCAGCCCGAACTCGACCAGCATGATCAGTGCCAGCCCCGCCACCCCGGGGCCCACGAACGCGAGCCCCACCGGCCAGCACGCCCGCAGCGTGCCGAACCACAGCAGCATCCGGCGCCGCCCCCGGCGGGGGACCAGGTGGCGGGCGAGCCGGGAGCCGATGAGCCCGCCGACGCAGGGGACGGCGAAGGCGAGCGCGTACTGCCAGGGCGGGAGGCCGAGTTCGCCGAGCAGGAGGACGGCGAGGAGGGGCATCCCGGCCATGACCAGCCCGTTGACGACCATCGCGTTGAGCAGGAGGGGGCGCAGGACGGAGTCCGCGAGGATGTACCGCCAACCCTCCAGCAGCTCACGCCAGTCGAGAGCGGGCGCCTTGACCGGCTCGGGCTCCCGGCCGCGTACCCGCGCCAGCCCCAGCGCCGACAGCAGGAAGCTCACCGCGTTCGCGATCACCGTGACGACCGGACCCACGGCTCCGATCGCGGCGCCGCCCAGCGGTGGCCCCACCATCGTCGCCGTCCACATCGTCGACTCGAACCGCCCGTTGGCCGCGAGCAACTGGTCTTTGGGCACGAGCCACTTGACGAACGCCCCGCTGGCGGACGTGAACGTGATGTCCGCGGCGGCGACCACCACCGACACCAGCAGCAACTGCGCGAGCCCCAGCACCCCGAGCGCGTACGCGAGCGGCACGCTCAGCAGCGCCACGCACCGCACGACGTCCATCGCGACCATCACGGGCCGCTTGCGCCGGTACTCCACCCACGGCCCCAGCGGCACCGCCGCGAGCGCCCCCACGGCAGGGCCCACCGCCGCCAGCGCCGACACGGCCGCCGGACTCGCGTCCAGCGCCAGCACGGCGATCATCGGAAACGCGTCGAACGCCAGCCACGTACCGAACACGCTGACCGCGTAGGCCCCCCACAGCCACCGGAAGTCCCGCCCCACCTACGCCCGCCCTTCAGAAAGCCGCTCGATGCGAGAATGGCCCCATGAGCCTGTTCCGCGACGACGGCATCGTCCTGCGCACCCAGAAACTGGGCGAAGCGGACAGAATCATCACCCTGCTCACACGCGGCCATGGCAGGGTACGCGCGGTCGCGCGGGGTGTGCGGCGGACAAAGTCGAAGTTCGGGGCGCGTCTGGAACCTTTCTCCCACGTCGATGTCCAGTTCTTTACCCGGGGGAGCGAACTGGTCGGCCGGGGACTGCCGTTGTGCACGCAGAGCGAGACCATCGCTCCGTACGGTGGCGGGATCGTGGCCGATTACGCGCGGTACACCGCCGGTACGGCCATGCTGGAGACGGCCGAACGGTTCACGGACCACGAGGGGGAACCGGCGGTGCAGCAGTATCTGCTGCTCGTGGGGGCGCTCAGGACGCTGGCCCGGGGCGAGCACGCCCCGCACCTCGTGCTGGACGCGTTCCTGCTGCGCTCGCTCGCCGTCAACGGCTACGCCCCCAGCTTCGGCGACTGCGCCAAGTGCGGACTCCCAGGACCCAACCGCTTCTTCTCCGTCGCCTCCGGCGGCTGCGTCTGCGTCGACTGCCGGGTGCCCGGCAGCGTCGTACCCTCCCCGCAGACCTTGGTCCTCCTGGGCGCGCTGCTTACGGGAGACTGGGAGACGGCGGACACGGCGGAGAGCCGGTACGTCCGGGAGGGCAGCGGACTCGTGTCCGCGTACCTGCACTGGCACCTGGAGCGGGGGCTGCGCTCGCTCAGGTACGTGGAAAAAAGCTAGGGAGACGAGAAGGACATGGTCGTACGCGGGATCCTGGGGCGTCAGCGGCGCGAGTACCGGACGCCGGAGCCGCACCCCTCCGGCGCGCGTCCGCCGAAGCTTCCCGGCGAGCTGGTGCCGGAGCACGTGGCGATCGTGATGGACGGCAACGGCCGCTGGGCCAAGGAGCGCGGGCTGCCCCGCACGGAGGGCCACAAGGTCGGCGCCGAGCAGGTCCTCGACGTCCTCCAGGGCGCCGTCGAGATGGGTGTGAGGAACATCTCGCTGTACGCCTTCTCCACCGAGAACTGGAAGCGCTCGCCCGACGAGGTCCGCTTCCTCATGAACTTCAACCGCGACTTCATCCGCAAGAGCCGCGACCAGCTCGACGCGCTCGGCATCCGCGTGCGGTGGGTCGGCCGGATGCCGAAGCTGTGGAAGTCCGTCGCGCAGGAGCTCCAGATCGCGCAGGAGCAGACCAAGGACAACGACCGGCTGACCCTCTACTTCTGCATGAACTACGGCGGCCGGGCCGAGATCGCCGACGCGGCCAAGGCCCTCGCGGAGGACGTGAAGGCGGGCAGGCTCGACCCGTCCAAGGTCTCCGAGAAGACCCTCGCGAAGTACCTCTACTACCCGGACATGCCGGACGTCGACCTGTTCCTGCGGCCCAGCGGCGAGCAGCGCACCTCCAACTACCTGATCTGGCAGAGCGCCTACGCCGAGATGGTCTTCCAGGACGTCCTGTGGCCCGACTTCGACCGCCGCGACCTGTGGCGCGCCTGCGTCGAGTTCGCCTCCCGCGACCGCCGGTTCGGCGGGGCCATCCCGAACGAGGAACTCCTCGCGATGGAGGGACGGACGGGCGAGGGCGAGCAGCCGGTCACCTGAGCGCCACCGGGGGTTCACGTGGCTCACGGACGATCCGCCCATGAAGCACGTAACCCCCGCGTTCGCGGCCCTGTGCGCCGTAGCGGTCGCGGCGGCCCCGGCCGTCGCCGCGCCCCGGCCCCCGGCGCACCTCGACAGCTACGGCACGAAGGCGCCGTACGCGCCTGAGCAGCGCCCCGCGTCGTACTCCAAGGCCCCCGCCGGGTTCGTCCCCGTCTTCACGGAGAACGTCTCCCGGCACGGCTCCCGCGCCGCCACCGACAGCGAGGACGGCGACCTGATCCTCGCGCTGTGGGACCAGGCCGCCGCGTCGGGGCAACTCACCCGCAAGGGCGAGGAGTTCGGGCCCAAGGTGCGGGCGCTGCTCGCGGCCATGGCGAAGGTCGGGTACGGGAACCTCAGCGGGCGGGGCCGCGCGGAGATGCGCGACACGGCCGACCGGATGGCCTCCCGGGTGCCGTCCCTCTTCGCGGCCATCGCCGCCAAGGGCGAGAAGATCGACGTCGTCAGCTCCGGCCAGGGCCGCGCGGTCGACAGCGCCAACGAGTACGCCGGTGAACTCGCCGCGAAGGACCCGGCGTTGAAGCCGCTCATCGGCGCGACCCGCACCGACAAGGACCTCCTGTACTTCCACAAGGCGGCGGGCGGCAAGGCGTACCAGGAGTACCTCGCGAACGACCAGCGCCTGGCCTCGACCCTGAAGTCGATCACCGATCAGCCGAGGACGCAGCGGGCGGCTGTGAGCGTTCTGCGGAAGATCTTCAAGCGTGACTTCGTGGCCGGAATCGCGGACAAGGTGGCCGCGGCGGAAGCCGTCTACAACCTGTACGCCATCGCCCCGGCGATGATCCAGGAAAGCCCGGAAGGAAAGGGCTGGGGTCTGGAGCGCTATATCTCCCGCACCGACGCCGCCTGGTTCGGATATCTGGGAGACGCCGAGGACTTCTACGAGAAGGGCCCCGGTTTCGCGGACTCCGACATCACGTACAAGATGGCGGACGTCCTGCTGGACGACTTCTTCGCCCAGGTGGAGGCGAAGAAGTCCGGCACCTCCACGCTGGGCGCCGAACTCCGGTTCACCCACGCCGAGGAGATCATCCCCCTCGCCGCCCTGATGGGCCTCCCGGGAAGCACGAAGCCGGCGGCTCCGGGGCAGTCGTACACGTACAAGAACAACCCCTGGAGGGGCGCCGACGTGGCCCCCTTGGGTGCCAACATCCAGTGGGACGTGTATCAGAAGGGCACCCGGTATCTCGTACGGATGCTCTACAACGAGAAGGAGATCCCTTTCAAGGCGGACTGCGAGCCGGTCGCGAAGAACAGCGTTTTCTACGACTTCACGGAATTGCAGCGCTGCTTCAAGCGGGGTTAAAGCGCGGCGCAGTCCGCGCAGGTGCCGAAGATTTCCACCGTGTGCGCGACGCTGACGTAGCCGTGTTCCGCCGCGATGGCCTCGGCCCATTTCTCGACCGCCGGGCCCTCCACCTCGACCGCCTTGCCGCAGACGCGGCACACGAGGTGGTGATGGTGGTCGCCGGTGGAGCAGCGGCGGTAGACGGATTCGCCGTCGGAGGTGCGCAGGACGTCGACCTCGCCGGCGTCCGCGAGGGACTGGAGGGTGCGGTAGACCGTCGTCAGGCCCACCGAGTCGCCCTTGTGTTTGAGCATGTCGTGGAGTTCCTGGGCGCTGCGGAACTCGTCGACCTCGTCGAGCGCCGCCGCCACTGCGGCACGCTGCCGGGTGGAGCGGCCCTTCACGGGCGGTCCAGCGGTCGTCACCGTTGCCTCCTGAACGTCTGAGCACCTGCCGGGCCATTGTGCCAGCCCGGCCGGTGCCCGGTCAGACGCCGACCCCGCCGCCCGCCTTCCGGGTGGCCGGAATCGCGCACTCCACGGCATTCCCGTCGGGCCGCGCGAGGGCGTGCGCGCGGGCGCGCCGACGCGCGAGGGGCGCCGACAGCGCCGTGAGCGCGATGAACGCGCCGATGGTCAGCAGGACGATCGTCGCGCCGGGCGGCACGTCCTGGTAGTACGACGTGACGGTGCCGCCGATGGTCACGCTCACCCCGATGGCGACGGCGATCGCGAAGGTCGCCGCGAAACTCCGGCTGAGCTGCTGCGCGGCGGCGACCGGCACCACCATCAGCGCGCTGACCAGCAGCAGCCCCACGACCCGCATCGCGACGGTGACCGTGACGGCGGCGGTGACCGCGGTGAGCAGGTTCAGCGCCCGCACCGGCAGCCCCGTGACCCGCGCGAACTCCTCGTCCTGGCTGACGGCGAACAGCTGCCGCCGCAGGCCGAGCGTGACGAGGACGACGAACGCGGCCAGGACGCAGATCGCGGTCACGTCGGACTGCGAGACCGTCGACAGGGACCCGAAGAGGTACGACGTGAGGTTCGCGTTGGACCCGGTCGGCGCGAGGTTGATGAACATCACACCGCCCGCCATGCCGCCGTAGAAGAGCATCGCGAGCGCGATGTCGCCGCGCGTCTTGCCGTACCAGCGGATCAACTCCATGAGGACCGCGCCGAGTACGGACACCAGCGTCGCCATCCACACCGGCGACCAGGACAGCAGGAAGCCGAGGCCGACGCCGGTCATCGCGACATGGCCGATTCCGTCGCCCATGAGGGCCTGGCGGCGCTGGACGAGGTAGATGCCGACGGCGGGGGCGGTGATGCCGACGAGGACGGCGGCGAGCAGGGCCCGCTGCATGAAGGCGTAGTCGAGGAAGTCCATGTCAGCTCAGCAGTCCCGTGTGCATCGGCTCGTGGGGGTGGACGTGGTCGTGGCCCGGCAGAGCGTGTTGTCCGACCGCGTGCGGGGGCGGGCCGTCGTGCAGGACGCAGCCGTCGCGCAGGACCACCGCCCGGTCGATCAGCGGCTCAAGGGGCCCGAGTTCGTGCAGCACGAGCAGGACCGTCGTACCCGCCGCGACCTGGTCCTTCAGGGTCTGGGCCAGCACTTCCTGGCTGGCCAGGTCCACGCCCGCCATCGGCTCGTCCATGATCAGCAGCTCGGGTTCGGAGGCGAGCGCGCGGGCGATCAGGACGCGCTGGTGCTGGCCGCCGGAGAGGGCGTCCACGCTGTCCTTGGCGCGGTCCGCCATGCCGACCAGCTCCAGGGCGTGCCGTACGGCCGCGTGGTCCGCCTTCCGCAGGACGCCGAAGCGGGCGCGGGAGAGGCGGCCGGAGGAGACGACCTCGGTGACCGTCGCCGGGACACCGCCGGCGGCGGTCGTACGCTGCGGGACGTACCCGACGCGCGACCAGTCGCGGAACCGCCTGCGCGGGGTGCCGAACAGCTCGATCTCGCCCGCGCTGAGCGGGACCTGGCCGATCACGCCGCGGATCACCGTCGACTTGCCGGAGCCGTTGGCGCCGAGCAGCGAGACGACCTCACCGCGCCGCACGGTGAGGTCGATCCCGCGGAGGACGGGCCGCGAACCCAGCTCGGCGCGCACGCCGCGCAGGGATATGACGGGCTCAGTGGTCATGCCGTCCTCCAAGTCACTTCGGGCTCACTTTGTTCCCAGGGCGCTCTGGAGTGCCTTGAGGTTGGCTTCCTGGACCGCGAAGTAGTCCTTGCCGCGGGACTTCTCCGTGATGCCCTCGATCGGGTCCAGGACGTCCGTCTTCAGGTTCGCGTCCGAGGCGATGGTCTTCGCGGTCTTGTCGCTGACGAGCGTCTCGTAGAACACCGTGGTGACGCCGTCGGCCTTGGCCATCTTCTCAAGGTCCTTCACGCGCGCGGCGCTCGGCTCCGACTCGGGGTCGAGGCCGTTGATGGCCTCCTCGGTCAGGCCGTAGCGCTCGGCGAGGTAGCCGAAGGCGGCGTGCGTGGTGATGAACACCTTCGTCTTGGTGTTGGCGAGGCCGGTCTTGAACTGCGTGTCCAGGGCGGCGAGTTTGGTGACCAGGGCCGCGGTGTTCTTCTTGTAGTCCGCCGCGTGGTCCGGGTCGGCCTTCTCCAGGGCGGCGCCGACGCCCTGGGCGACCTGCGAGTAGCGGACCGGGTCGAGCCAGATGTGCGGGTCGAGGCCGGCGAGTTCGTCGTTGTGGGTGTGGTCGGCCTCGGCCGCGTGGCCGCCGACCTCGTTGCCGTGCTTCTCCAGGGTGGTGAGGGAGGCGGCGTCCACCTTGGTCTTCACCGAGGACTGCTTGACGGCCGCGTCCACCGACGGCTGGAGGTTCTTCAGGTAGACGATCGCGTCGGCCTTCTCCAGGTTCGCCGTCTGCTTGGCGCTGATCTCCAGGTCGTGCGGCTCCTGGCCGGGCTCGGTCAGGCTGGTCACGCTGACGTGGTCGCCGCCGATCTGCTCCGCGAGGAAGGCCATCGGGTAGAACGACGCGACGATGTCGAACTTGCCGTCACCGTCGGCGGCGGCGCTGTCGGAGGAGCAGCCGGTGAGGGCGCCGAGGGAGAGAGCACCGGCCGCCGCGAGGGCGGTGCCCGATATGAGTCGTCGTACGTTCATGAAAGCCATTTTCAACAAATATGGAAACCGTTGTCAACAAGAGCTGGTCGCGGACGGCTGGCGGTGCGGATGACGGTTCCGATTTGGAAGAGGGGGAGTCCCCGCCGGTACCCTGAGGGTTCGCTCCGAAGCATGCGCCCCGAAGCACACTTCTCCGCTTCTTCCGCGTTCTTTCGCGGGCGCAGCCGCTTCGCCCGTCGTCGTTACCGTCGTTATGAAGAGAGCATCGTGGCCGCCGACAAGATCGACACCATCGTCAGCCTGAGCAAGCGCCGTGGCTTCGTTTTCCCCTGCAGTGAGATCTACGGCGGCCAGCGCGCCGCCTGGGACTACGGCCCCCTCGGTGTCGAGCTCAAGGAGAACCTGAAGCGCCAGTGGTGGCGTTACATGGTGACGTCGCGCGAGGACGTGGTCGGTCTCGACTCGTCCGTCATCCTCGCCCCCGACGTCTGGGTCGCCTCCGGCCACGTCGCCACGTTCTCCGACCCGCTGACCGAGTGCACCGCCTGCCACAAGCGGTACCGCGCGGACCACCTGGAAGAGGCGTACGAGGCCAAGCACGGCCGCCTCCCCGAGAACGGCATGGCCGACATCAACTGCCCCAACTGCGGCAACAAGGGCCAGTTCACCGAGCCCAAGCAGTTCTCCGGCCTGCTCTCCACCCACCTCGGCCCCACCCAGGACACCGGCTCGGTCGCCTACCTGCGCCCCGAGACCGCGCAGGGCATCTTCACCAACTTCGCGCTGGTGCAGGTCGCTTCGCGCAAGAAGCCGCCGTTCGGCATCGCCCAGATGGGCAAGTCCTTCCGCAACGAGATCACGCCCGGCAACTTCATCTTCCGCACCCGCGAGTTCGAGCAGATGGAGATGGAGTTCTTCGTCAAGCCGGGCGAGGACGAGAAGTGGCAGGAGTACTGGATGCAGGAGCGCTGGAACTGGTACACCGGCCTCGGTATGCGCGAGGAGAACATGCGGTGGTACGAGCACCCCAAGGAGAAGCTCTCCCACTACTCCAAGCGCACCGCGGACATCGAGTACCGCTTCCAGTTCGGCGGCAACGAGTGGGGTGAGCTGGAGGGCGTCGCCAACCGCACGGACTACGACCTCACCGCGCACTCCAAGGCCTCCGGCCAGGACCTCTCCTTCTTCGACCAGGAGGCGGGCGAGCGCTACACCCCGTACGTCATCGAGCCCGCCGCCGGTGTCGGCCGCTCGCTCCTCGCGTTCCTGCTCGACGCGTACGTCGAGGACGAGGCGCCCAACGCCAAGGGCAAGCTGGAGAAGCGGACCGTCCTGCGGCTCGACCCGCGCCTGTCGCCGGTGAAGGTCGCCGTGCTGCCGCTGTCCCGCAACGCCGACCTCTCGCCCAAGGCGAAGGGGCTCGCGCAGGCGCTGCGGCAGCACTGGAACATCGAGTTCGACGACGCGGGTGCGATCGGGCGCCGGTACCGCCGTCAGGACGAGATCGGTACGCCGTTCTGCGTCACCGTCGACTTCGACACGCTCGACGACAACGCGGTGACCGTGCGGGAGCGGGACACGATGAAGCAGGAGCGGGTGTCTCTCGACCAGATCGAGGGGTACCTCGCGAGCCGGCTGATCGGCTGCTAGGGCGGTAACTCTGCGACGCCGGGCTCCTGTTGGTCGGGGGCCCGGCGTTGTGCTGTGCGGCGGCGTGCGGCTGGGGGTGCGGGGCGGTTTCCGTGGGTGATTCCGGAGGCGTGTGCCGGTGATTCCGGTGGCCCGGCTCAGCCCGTCGAGATCTTCGACTCCACCCCCTGGATCTCCGGTGCCCGGAGCCGCTCGGCCGTCCGCGCCGCCGTCCCGCGGGCCCAGCGCCCGCTGGTCAGGAGCCCGAGGGTCAGGACGGACAGCCCGCAGCCGACGATGATCCACCAGCCCGGGGTGGCGGCCGAGGTGAAGGTCTCGCGGTACGAGGACGCGCTGATGCCGGACGCCAGGACCGCGCCGACCACCGCGACGCCCAGCGTCTGCCCGAGCTGCCTGCTGGTGGAGGCCACGGCCGCGGCGACCCCGGCCTGTGCGCGGGGCATGCCGGACACCGCCGTGTTCGTGATCGGCGCGTTGACGAAGCCGAAGCCAATGCCGAAGAGGAGGTAGCCGAGGAAGCGCCCGGTGTCGGAGGCCCCGGCGTCGAAGGCCGCGAAGAGCAGCGCGCCCGAGGACATGGCGACCCCGGCGACGAGGAGGGGGATGCGAGGGCCGCGCGTACCGACGAGGCGCCCGGAGACGGGGGCGCAGAGGAACGTCGGGACGGCCATCGGCAGCATCCACAGCCCGGCGTGCAGCGCGTTGAGCCCCTGGACGTTCTGGAGGTACAGCGTCGACAGGAACAGGAACCCGGCGAGCGCGGAGAACGCGGAGACCGCGATCACGGTGGCCCCGCTGAACGGAGCGGACCGGAAGAACCGCAGGTCGATGAGGGGATCGGTACGCCGGGGCTCGTACCACAGCAGCCCGGCGAGCGCGGCGACGGCGAGGACGCCGAACGGGGCGCTGACCCCGGCCCCGGAGACCGGCGCTTCGATGATCGCGCAGGTGAGCGACCCGAACAGCGCGATCACCAGCACCTGCCCGACCGGGTCGGGCCGCCGGGGCCGCTCGGCGCGGGACTCGGGGACGAACCGCAGCGTGAGGAGCAGCGCGGCCACCCCGACGGGGAGGTTCAGCCAGAAGATCGCCCGCCACCCCACGGACTCGACGAGCAGCCCTCCGACGAGCGGCCCGGCGGCCATGGATATCCCGACGACGGCACCCCACACGCCGATGGCCCTCGCGCGCTCCCGCGCGTCGGTGAACGTGTTCGTGATGATCGACATGGCGACGGGGTTGAGCATCGAACCGCCGACGGCCTGCACCATCCGCGCGACGACGAGGAGTTCGAGGTTCGGCGCGAGCGAGCACAGCACGGACCCGACCGTGAAGACGACGAGCCCGGTCATGAAGACCTTGCGCCGCCCGATCCGGTCGGCGGTCGACCCCGCGAGCATCAGCAGCGAGGCCAGGACCAGCGTGTACGCGTCGATGGTCCACTGGAGACCCGACGTACTCGCGTCGAGATCGCGCTGCATGGACGGCAGCGCCACGTTCAGCACGGTGTTGTCCAGGCTCACGATCAGCAGGCTCATGCAGCAGATCGCGAGCACCAGCAGTCGACGGTGATGGCTGAGCTCCGGCATGCCCACCACTGTACGCCCGTATCGATAGTGCGTCTAACTAATGACCGATACAAGATCCTGGACTTCACCCGTTCGGCCCACCCGTCCCATGCGCGACAATGGAGCAATGCCCACGACCGCCCAGCCGCTCCAGATCGGCCCGCACACCGTCCAGCCGCCCGTCGTCCTGGCGCCGATGGCCGGTATCACCAACGCGCCCTTCCGCACTCTCTGCCGAGAGTTCAGCGGCGGAAAAGGCCTGTTCGTGAGCGAGATGATCACCACCCGCGCGCTGGTCGAGCGCAACGACAAGACCATGCAGCTCATCCGCTTCGACGCGACCGAGACGCCCCGCTCGATCCAGCTGTACGGCGTCGACCCGGCGACCGTCGGCAAGGCCGTCCGCATGATCGCGGAGGAGGACCTCGCCGACCACATCGACCTGAACTTCGGCTGCCCCGTCCCGAAGGTCACCCGCAAGGGCGGCGGCTCGGCCCTCCCGTACAAGCGCAACCTCCTGCGCGCGATCCTCCGCGAGGCCGTCTCCGGCGCCGGGGACCTCCCCGTCACGATGAAGATGCGCAAGGGCATCGACGACGACCACATCACCTACCTCGACGCCGGCCGCATCGCCGTCGAGGAGGGCGTGACGTCGATCGCCCTGCACGGCCGCACCGCCGCCCAGCACTACGGCGGCACCGCCGACTGGGACGCCATCGCGCGCCTCAAGGAACACGTCCCGGAGATCCCCGTCCTCGGCAACGGCGACATCTGGTCGGCGCAGGACGCGCTGCGGATGGTGCGGGAGACCGGGTGCGACGGAGTCGTGGTGGGCCGGGGGTGCCTGGGCCGGCCGTGGCTGTTCTCGGACCTGGTCGCGGCGTTCGAGGGCCGCCTGGACGATGTCGCCCGGCCGTCCCTGAAGGAGGTCGCCGACGTCATGGTCCGCCACGCGACCCTCCTCGGCGAATGGCTCGGCGACGAGTCGCGGGGCGTCATCGACTTCCGCAAGCACGTCGCCTGGTACCTGAAGGGCTTCGCGGTCGGCAGCGAGATGCGCAAACGCCTCGCGATCACCTCGTCCCTGGCCGAACTCCGCGCCGGCCTCGACGAGCTGGACCTCGCCCAGCCCTGGCCGACCGGCGCCGACGGCCCCCGGGGCCGCACCTCCGGCAACAACCGCGTCGTCCTCCCCGACGGCTGGCTGAAGGACCCGTACGACTGCGCGGGCGTGAGCGAGGACGCGGAGCTGGACACGTCGGGTGGCTGATCGGACGCCCTCTCGACACCGCGCCGGAGCCCGCCGACACTGATCGCGTGGCGGACAGCGCGGTGTGGGTCGCGGCATTGACCGGCGGTACGGCCGTACTGGCGGGCTGGGTCACCAACTTGGGGAACGTCCGCGCCGCCAGGGTCCAGGCGGAGGCCTCGGCGAAGGCCCAACAGGAGGGCCGGGTGCGGGAGTTGCGGAGGGACGCGTACCTGGAGCTGATGCGGTGCGCGCACGGGATGAGCGAGCTGTACTGGAAGGCCGGCGAGGTCCGCTTCCGGCCGGCCGGCCCGGAAGGCTTTCTGGCGCGCATCGAGGAACTGCGGGCCGAGGCGCGCGAGGCGTACGACCCGCTCATGCACAGCGTGCGCGTCATCTCGCTTGAGGGACCTGGCCAGTTGGCCGAGATGGCCAAGGCGGTCCTGACGGCGGCCACACGCACCAACGGTTCCCTGGCCGACATCTCCCGGGAGGGGCCAGAGGCGTTCGCGCGCTTCGACGCGGCCATGGAGGCCTACTCGACCTCCCTGACCGCGTTCGTCGAAGCGGCCCGCGACGCGATGAACGAGCCGCCGTGAACCGTCAGTTGGTCTTCGGGTGCGGGGTCGAGCCGTAGGCCGTGAGGAAGCGGTCGCGGAACTGGTCCATCTTCCAGACCGGGGCGTCGTGGGCGGGCTTCAGGCCGTCCGTCCAGTTCCAGCCGGCCACCTTCTCCAGGACCTCGGGGTCCTTGGCGACGATCGAGATCGGTACGTCGCGGCTGGCCTTGGCGCCGCTCACCTTGGCGTTCGGCTGGTGGTCGCCGAGGAAGACGAGGACCGTGTCGTCGTCGGCGTACCGCTCCATCCACTGGGTCAGCGCGGTCACCGAGTACTGCACCGACTTGCCGTACTCCTCACGGGCCTTGGTGTCGTCGCTGTAGACGTCCGAGGACTTCTTGCCCGCCTTCTGGATCGCGTCGAAGACCGAACCGTCGCCCACGTCCTCCCAGTTGACGAGCTGCGGGATCGGCGCCCACGGCATGTGGCTGGACGTCAGGATGATCTCGGCCATCAGCGGCTTGTCCCGCTTCTTGCCGTGCTCCAGGCGCTGGTAGGACTCCAGCGCGTACTGGTCCGGCATCGTCGACCAGCTGAACTTCGGCCCCTGGTAGCCCATTTGGAAGGCGTTGTAGACCTTGTCGAGGCCGTAGTACTTCTGCTCGGGCCAGCTCTTCTGCACGCCCGGCATGATGCCGACCGTGTCCCAAGCGCCGGTCTTCTGGAACGCCTTGGTCAGGGAGAGGTGGTCGCTCGCCATCACCGTGCGGTAGCGCTGCTGGTTGTCGATCCACAGGCCCGACATGGTCGTCGAGTGCCCGAACCAGCTGCCGCCGCCGTACGTCGACGACGTCAGCCAGCCGCTCTTGGCGTGGAAGCCGATCTTCGCGAGCGCCGCCGTGTTCTCCGTGAGCATCTTGTCGACGCCCGGCGCCATGATCGGGTCCTCGATCGCGCTGCGGCCGTAGCTCTCGATGAACGTGAACAGCATGTCCTTGCCGCGCAGGTCCGGAACGAGCTGCGCCGGGGGCGTGTTGCCGAACTTGTCGCTCTTCGCGATCTTCTTGAACGCGGCCTCGTCCTTCAACGTCGCCTCGACCTGCCGCCGTTGGGAGTTCAGCCCGGCCGCCGCCCGGTACGAGGCGAACGGGATGCCCGCGACGTGCACGGTGAGGATCGTGCACGTGATCCACGCCGTTCCCACCAACAGCGTTCCCCGGGTGGCCCGTTGGACGTCCCGCGCGAGGATGTTCCCGACCCGGATCAGTGCGCCCACCATCCCCGCGAACAGCAGCACGACGAGGACGACCAGCCCGATCGCGAGCAGGTTCGCGGCGGTCTTGCCCGAGGAGTCCGCCACGTACGACTTCGCGTCGTCGAGCAACTCCCAGTCCAGCACTGGGTTGAAGCTCCGGCCGAGGTAGTCCCGGTACCCCATCTCCAGCCCGTTGACGACGGTCAGCGCGGCCAGCCCGATCCCCCCGACGACGGCGAACACGAGCCGCGCCTTGCGGGGCAGGGCGATCAACAGGGCCGCGACGACGATCGCTTCGCCGGGCAGCCGGATGAAGGTGGACCACTTGAAGGCGGCGATGGACACGGGCAGCAGGAACGAGGTGTACAGCAGCAGCACCGCGAGAACGGTCCCGGTCCACCACACGATCTTCGCGGCGAGGGGGTACCGGCTCCGCCACTCCCGGACGGCCGCGAACCGCTTGACAGGCGGTTCACCGGCCTCGGGTTCCTCGACCGTCGGCTCCACCTCGGACGGCGTAGGTTCCGGCTGTTGACGTGAGTGTGTGGAGACAGGCACCCGAAGGTCCTTCCGTACGAGGCAGTGGCCCAGCTGGGCGGCGGACCCGGTGTGGAGGTCCGGATCCGCCATCATTTCGTACGGGCTGGTCGGCGCACGTGTTCAGCCGACGGGGGCAGAAACAGGCAAACACAGAGCAAACGGCGGCCCAAAGGGCAACGGCTACGCCCCACCCACCGCCGTCAACAGGGCCAACGGCGTCGCGGCCGACCGGGATTCGCGAACGCACGCGTGGGGATAGGGCACCGGTACCCCCTGGGTATCCCTCCCGTACCCCGCGAGTACCTCCGGCAGCCGGTGCCCGGTGGCGGTGGCCGCGTCGACCAGCGCGTGGGCCACGGTCCGGGCCTCGTCGTGGAGCCCGTACCGGGCCAGCCCGAGCGTGATGAGCGCGTTGTCGTGGGGCCACACGGACCCCCGGTGGTAGGAGAGGGGGTGGTACGCGGCCTGCCCGGCGGCCAGCGTCCGCACCCCCCACCCGGAGAAGAAATCGGGTTCGAGCAGCCGCCGCCCCACGACCTCCCCGTACTCCTTGTCGAGCAGCCCGGACCAGAGCAGATGCCCGGCGTCCGAGGCGATGGCGTCGACCTGCCGCCCCTCCCCGTCGAGGGCGAGCGCGGGGAAGGACGCGTCCCGCATCCAGAAGTCCCGCTGGAACCGGTCCCGCAGATCGGCGGCGGCCTGTTCGAGGAGCGCGGCGTACGTCTCGTCCCCCCAGGCGGTACGTGATACCCAGGAGGTACGCCGAAGGGCGTCGTACGCGTACCCCTGGGCGCCGGCGGCCATCACGGTCCCCCGTACCCGGGTCCCGTCGGCGGAGCAGATCGCGCCGGGGGAGTCCTTCCAGTTCTGGTTGGACAGCCCGCCCTGGTCGGCGCGGTAGACGAGGTACCCCCGGGAGGACAGGCCCCCGTGGTCGAGCATCCAGTCGACGGCGGCCCGGGCATGGCTCTCCAGCCGCCGGGCGAGGGCGAGGTCTCCGGTCCGCTCGACGTACGCCCCGAGGAGGACGAGGAACAGGGGCGTCGCGTCGACGGACCCGTAGTACCGCCCGTACGGCACCTGCTGGAAGTGCGCCAGCTCCCCGTGCCGCACCTCGTGCACGATCTTCCCGGGCTGCGAGACGGCTCGCGGCCCGGTCTCGGTGGCCTGGCTCGCGGCGAGCGCCAGCAGCGTGGAACTCGCGAGCTGCGGCCGGTAGGGCAGGGCGAACAGGGACGTCAGCAGCGCGTCCCGCCCGAGCAGCGCGAGGAACCACGGCGCCCCGGCGGCCGGCACCCGCAGCTCCTCCCCGTCGGGCCCGACGGCGGGCACCTGGAGCGAGGCGAGGTCGGCGAGCCCGCGAGCACAGGCGGCGGCCAGCTCGGGCCACCCGGTGGGAAACGCGACCCCTTCGACGAACTCCCCTTCCACGGCGAGGAGATGCTCACTGACCGCGGCGGGCGAACGCGGCACGCGCAGCGCCCGCTTCTCGCCGTGCGGCCGGGCCATCACCCGCAGGGTGACCTCGGCGGACCCGTGCGGCTCCAGCTCCAGGGCCCACACGAGCCGTCGGGCCCCGGTCCCGGTCTCCTCGACCCCGTCGGGCGCGGGGTCGGCGGTGACCGTCGTACAGGACCGCCACTCACCGCGCTGATAGGTGAACTCGACCCCGTCGTCGAGGACTTGGCGGCGCCGCACGATGCCGGACTTGGCGTAGGTGCGGTGGTCGGAGCGGAGTTCGAACTGGTCGGTGAAGTCCGCGTCGGCGGTGACCGCGAGCCGTACGGTCGTCGGCACCGGCCGGTTGCTGACGACCCGCAGCGACTCGATGAACGAGCCGTCCCCGACGGCCTGTTCACGGAAGAGCGTGCAGGACGGCGGCTCGTTGCGCCCGCCGCGCGGAACGAGCACGCACGCGGTGGTGTCCCCGGCGGTGACCGGCGTCAGCGCCTCCGGCACGGCCCCGTCGACGGTGAGCTGCCAGCGGCTCAAGTGCCGCGCGTCGCGCACGAAGAGGCCCTCAAGGGAGGTCCCGGAGCCTACGCCGCTGATGTCCCCACGGTCGCCGACGGCGGCGAACGTACCGCCGTACACGAGCAGATGATGCAGGTCCGTCATCCCCGGTCCCCTCCCTTGGTCCCCGCGATGCCCATGTCTGAGATGTCGTCGCCTGACATGTCGTTGCCTGACATGTCGTCAAGTTCCTTGTCGTGCAGCAGATCCAGCGCGAGCGCGGCGGTCCAGCCGAAGCCGGTGGCCCCGCACGCCTCGCCGGTGTACGGGTCGACGTACTCGGCGAACCGCGAGGCGTCGGCGGCCCGCAGGAAGGCGGCGCGCAGCGCGTCGGCCCGCGCGCTCTCGCCGTGCTGGCGGAGTCCCCGCTCCAGCAGCCAGCTCGTGTTGAACCAGGCGGGCCCGCGCCAGTACCGGTGCGGGTCGAACGCCTCGCCGAGCAGGTCGTAGGAGGGGACGAGCCGCGTCGACGTCCCGAGCCCGAAGTGCCGTCCGCACAGCGTCCGTACGACCGCCCGCGCGACCTCGCGCGGCAGGCCGGGCAGCAGCAGTGGGACGAGGCCGGAGACGCCGCGCTCGCGGATCAGGCCGCCGCCGACGACGTCCCGGCAGAAGAACATCCCCTCGGCCGGGTCCCAGAGCCGGTCGAGCAGGGCGGCGGTGAGGCGCTCGGCGCGCGCGTGCCGGGCGGTGCCGGTCGCCCCCAACTCGTGGGCGATCCGGGCGAGTGCGTGCTCCGAGGCGACGAGCAGCGCGTTGAACGCGGGGTCCTCGACGGCGAACTCCCGCGCCCTGTCGGCGTATGCGCGGTCCCGGTAGTCGGCCGCGAGCCGGACGTACCGCCCGTAGTCGAGGTCGGTGGGCCGGTCCTCGGGGGCGCCGTGGTCGAGGTCCGCGCGCCGGAAGGACCGCGCGGGGGCCGGCGTGATCCGCGCCAACGGGGCGTCCCAGCAAGGGGAGTTGTCCATCCCCTGCTCCCAGGGGTGGACGACGGAGGCCAGCCCGCCGCCCCCGAGGTCGCGGCGGTGCAGCAGATAGCGGTGCCAGGCCGCGAGCCGTGGGTAGACCCGGGACAGGAAGCCGCGCGCCCGCGACAGGCCGGGGTCGGCGCAGTGCACCAGCCAGGCGGCCAGCGCGTGGACCGGTGGCTGCACGATGCCGGAGGTCTGTACCGTGCGCGGGGCGCCCGCAGCGCGCCCGGCGGCCGAGGAGCGCCAGAAGTCGGGGCTCGGGAAGTACGCGTCGAGCGGGACGGAGGGGTTGAAGACGATGTGCGGGATCCGGCCGTCGCCCCACTGGGCCGCGAGCAGCGTCTCCAGCTCGGTCTGCGCGCGCACCGGCGAGACGTGCCTCAGGCCGATCGCGATGAACGCCGAGTCCCACGACCACTGGTGCGGGTACAGGCTGCGCGAGGGGACGGTCGAGGTGCCGGTCCAGTTCTCCTGTAGTACCCGTACCGCCCTGGAGTGCGGCGATCCCGTAGTACCAGGATCGTATGCAGTGGTGGGCCCGGCTGAGCGGGCGATGAGCTGGGCGGTGCGATCCACTCGGGGCTCCCCGAAGACGACATGGCTGACCGGCCGGTTCGGTAGTGGCTACCGTAGGGTTACGTCTATTTAACACGCAAAACTCAATATGTAATGCAGGCTTGGGAAACACAAGGGGGTGCGCATGACCGGTCGGACGTCGGCACGAGGTCAGGTTCGGGGTCAGGCGAGCGCCGGAGAGCTGCTCGGGCTCGTCCGCAGCGGCAGGGCGACGACGCGTGGCGCGCTCCAGCAGATGACGGGGCTCTCCCGGGCCACCGTCGGCCAGCGGCTCGACCGGCTCTTCCGGGCGGGCTGGCTGCGCGAGGGCGCCGGGGGACCGGTCGACTCACCCCTCGGGGGCAGGCCCTCCATCACCCTGGAGTTCGACGACGCGCACGCCGTGGTCCTCACGGCGGACCTGGAGACCCGGCACGCCCGCGCGGCCGTCCTCACCCTCACGGGGGAGATCCTCGCCGAGCACTCCGGGACCCTCGTCATCGAGGCGGGACCGGACCAGGTCCTCGGTGAACTCGGCGCCTGGTTCGCGGAGTTGCTGGAGAAGGCGGGCCACCGGCCGGACGAGGTGTGCGGCATCGGCCTCGCGGTCCCCGGCCCCGTCGACATGGAGACCGGCCGCGTCGTCCAGCCGCCGATCATGCCCGGGTGGGACGGGTACGACATAAGAGGCCGCCTCGCCCGCGCCTTCACCGACCGCACGGGCGCCCCGGCCGTCCCGGTCCTCGTCGACAACGACGCCAACCTCATGGCGTACGGCGAACAGCGCGCCACCCACCCCGACTGCTCGGCGTTCGTGCTGGTCAAGGTGTCCACCGGGATCGGCGCCGGCGTCGTCGTCGGCGGCTCGATCTTCCGGGGGATCGACGGCGGCGCGGGCGACATCGGCCATATCCGGGTGGGCGCCGACGCGCTGTGCCGCTGCGGCTCGTACGGCTGCCTCGCGGCCGTCGCGAGCGGTGGCGCGGTGGCCCGCAGGCTCGCGGAGAGCGGTGTACCGGCGGCCTCGGGAGCCGACGTACGGGATCTGCTCGCCTCGGGGCATCCGGAGGCGGCGGCGCTCGCGCGGGAGGCCGGGCGGCAGGTCGGGGACGTCCTCGCGACCGTCGTCACCCTCCTCAACCCGGGTGTCCTGATGATCGCCGGGGACCTCGCGGGTACGCCGTTCCTGACCGGGGTGCGGGAGCTGCTCTACCAGCGGGCCCTGCCGCGCTCGACCGCTCATCTGGAGGTCGTGACCTCGCGGCTGGGGGAGCGGGCGGGGCTGATCGGGGCGGGCGCGCTGGTCGTGGAGCACCTCTACGCGCCGGAGCGGGTGGAGGAGCGGCTCATGGCTCTGGGGTATTAGACGGGTACGTCTCAGGAGTGATTCTCGCCACGCTTGATAGGGGTTTCGCTCACATGAGCGGATCAAGAGTGGTTGCACTTCCTCAAGGGGTGGCACTGAGTGCCACCCCTTGATCGTTCATCGATCAAAATCAGACGTGTAGAATCACGCTCATATGAGCGCTAAACTGGGGTGAGAGTGGAGGGTCGCCTTCAAGAAGTGAATGCATGGGCTGCTTTAGATCCCGTGGTGCACGGCGGGTTACAGGCATGTGACGCGTGCCTGGACCTCCCGGGAAGCCTTTGATCTGGGTATGTTCCTCGTCGTCAGGGCAGCCGTCGCGTCCTTGAGGAGTCGAGAACTGTGTCGGAGAAAAAAACCTCGCAGGCCCCGAAGTTCGTTTATGACTTCACCGAAGGAAACAAGGACCTCAAAGACCTCCTCGGTGGCAAGGGCGCCAATCTCGCCGAGATGACCAACCTGGGGCTCCCCGTACCCCCTGGGTTCACCATCACGACCGACGCGTGCAAGGTCTACCTGGAGACCGGCACCGAACCCGTGGCACTGCGTGACGAGGTCAGCGCCCACCTCGACGCCCTTGAGGCGCGGATGGGCAAGAAGCTCGGCCAGGCCGACAACCCCCTTCTGGTGTCGGTCCGTTCGGGCGCCAAGTTCTCCATGCCGGGGATGATGGACACCGTCCTGAACATCGGCCTCTCCGACAAGTCGGTGCAGGGCCTCGCCGCGCAGGCCGGCGACGACCGGTTCGCCTGGGACTCCTACCGCCGCCTCATCCAGATGTTCGGCAAGACCGTCCTCGACGTCGACGGCGACCTCTTCGAAGAGGCGCTGGAGAAGGCCAAGCACACCAAGAAGGTCACGGTGGACACCGAGCTGGAGGCCGCCGACCTCAAGAAGCTGGTCACCACCTTCAAGAAGATCGTCAAGAAGGAGACCGGCCGGGACTTCCCCCAGGACCCGCGCGAACAGATGGACCTCGCCATCAAGGCGGTCTTCGACTCCTGGAACACCGACCGCGCCAAGCTCTACCGCCGTCAGGAGCGCATCCCCGGCGACCTCGGCACCGCCGTCAACGTCTGCTCCATGGTCTTCGGCAACCTCGGCCCCGACTCGGGCACCGGCGTCGCCTTCACCCGCGACCCCGCCTCCGGGCATCAGGGGGTCTACGGGGACTACCTCCAGAACGCGCAGGGTGAGGACGTCGTCGCCGGTATCCGTAATACCGTCCCCCTCGCGGAACTGGAGACGATCGACAAGGCGTCCTACGACCGGCTGATGGCGATCATGGAGACGCTGGAGAACCACTACAAGGACCTCTGCGACATCGAGTTCACCATCGAGCGCGGCCAGTTGTGGATGCTCCAGACCCGGGTCGGCAAGCGGACGGCGGGTGCCGCGTTCCGGATCGCGACCCAGCTCGTCGACCAGGGCCTCATCGACGAGACCGAGGCCCTCCAGCGCGTCACCGGCGCGCAGTTGGCGCAGCTGATGTTCCCCCGCTTCGACGAGCACGCCAAGGCCGACCAGGTCGGCCGGGGCATCGCCGCCTCGCCGGGCGCCGCCGTCGGCAAGGCCGTCTTCGACTCGTACACGGCCGTCAAGTGGTCGCGTTCCGGCGAGAAGGTCATTCTGGTGCGGCGCGAGACCAACCCCGACGACCTCGACGGCATGATCGCCGCCGAGGGCATCCTGACCAGCCGGGGCGGCAAGACCTCCCACGCGGCCGTCGTCGCGCGCGGCATGGGCAAGACCTGTGTCTGCGGTGCCGAGGAGCTGGAGGTCGACACCAAGCGGCGCCGGATGACCGTACCGGGCGGGCACGTTGTGGAGGAGGGCGACATCGTCTCCATCGACGGGTCCACCGGCAAGGTCTACCTCGGGGAGGTGCCCGTCGTACCGTCGCCGGTCGTCGAGTACTTCGAGGGGCGCATGCACGCGGGCGCCGACGACGCCGACGAACTCGTCGAGGCCGTCCACCGCATCATGGCGTTCGCCGACCGCAAGCGCCGGCTGCGGGTGCGCGCCAACGCCGACAACGCCGAAGACGCGCTGCGCGCACGGCGGTTCGGCGCCCAGGGCATCGGCCTGTGCCGCACCGAGCACATGTTCCTCGGCGACCGGCGGGAGTTGGTCGAGCGGCTCATCCTCGCCGACACCGACACGGAGCGCGAGGAGTCCCTCAAGGAGCTGCTCCCGCTCCAGAAGCAGGACTTCGTCGAGCTGTTCGAGGCGATGGACGGACTCCCCGTCACCGTCCGCCTGTTGGACCCGCCGCTGCACGAATTCCTGCCCGACATCACCGAGTTGTCGGTCCGCGTCGCGCTCGCCGAGTCCCGCAAGGACCCGCACGAGAACGAACTGCGCCTCCTCCAGGCCGTCCACCGCCTGCACGAGCAGAACCCGATGCTCGGCCTGCGCGGCGTACGCCTCGGCCTGGTCATCCCCGGCCTGTTCACCATGCAGGTCCGCGCGATCGCCGAGGCCGCAGCCGCCCGCAAGGCCGCCAAGGGCGACCCGCGCGCCGAGATCATGATCCCGCTCGTCGGCACGGTCCAGGAGCTGGAGATCGTCCGCGAGGAGGCCGACCAGGTCATCGCCGAGGTCGAGGCCGCCACCGGCACCGAGCTCAAGCTGTCCATCGGCACGATGATCGAACTGCCCCGCGCCGCCCTGACGGCCGATCAGATCGCCGAGGCCGCCGAGTTCTTCAGCTTCGGCACCAACGATCTCACCCAGACCGTCTGGGGGTTCAGCCGCGACGACGTCGAAGCCTCCTTCTTCACCGCCTACTTGGAGAAGGGCATCTTCGGGGTCTCCCCCTTCGAGACCATCGACCGCGACGGCGTCGGCTCCCTGGTGAAGGCCGCCGCCGAAGCGGGCCGCCGTACCCGGCCCGACCTCAAGCTCGGCGTCTGCGGCGAGCACGGCGGCGACCCCGAGTCCGTCCACTTCTTCCACGAGGTCGGCCTCGACTACGTCTCCTGCTCCCCGTTCCGCATCCCCGTCGCGCGCCTCGAAGCCGGCCGCGCCGCGACCCAGTCGGAGGGCAGCGACCACCGCTGACCGGCTCCAGGCCCCGGAACCGCCGACGGTCCCCGACCCTCACCGATCGGCGGCGGTTCCGGTACACAGGAGAGGGCGGCGCCCTGTGCGGGGGCGCCGCCCTCCGTGCCGTCCACCGTGTAGTCCTTGTGCAACTTTCCGTACGCGGTTTCACCTTGTCCGTGCTGCGTACATACGCCGCCCCGACAGTGTCCCTCCTAGGGTGGATAGATCACCACTTGAGGAGGGAGCGGCGGGCCATGGGCGGCTGGAGCACGGGGGAGATGCCGGATCAGGAGGGCCGCGTGGCGGTGGTCACCGGGGCCAACAGCGGCCTCGGGTACGTCACCGCGCGGGAGCTGGCGCGCAAGGGGGCGTACGTCGTCCTGGCGTGCCGGAGCGAGACGCGCGGGAAAGCGGCTGCCGACCGGCTGCGGGGCGAGGTGCCCGGCGCGGAGGCCGAGGTCCGCCTCCTCGACCTCGGCGACCTGCGCTCCGTACACCGCTTCGCGGACCGCTTCCCGTACGACCAGCTCGACCTGCTCGTCAACAACGCGGGCGTGATGGCCGTGCCGTACAGCACCACCGTGGACGGCTTCGAGACGCAGTTCGGCGTCAACCACCTCGGGCACTTCGCGCTCACCGGACTGCTGCTGCCCCGGCTCCTGCAAGCCGGTCCCGGCGCCCGCGTCGTCACCGTCTCCAGCATGATGCACGCCATGTCCAACGTGGACCTCCGCGACCCCAACGGCCTGCGCAGCTACCACCGTTGGACCGCGTACGCCCGCTCCAAGACCGCCAACCTCCTCTTCACCCACGCCCTCGCGCGCCGCCTCGCCGACGCAGGGTCCTACGTCGTGGCCGCCGCCGCGCACCCCGGGTACGCCGCGACCGGGCTCGCGTCCGGGGTCGGCGGGCGCGGCAGCCGGCTCCTGATGGAACTCGGTGACCGTGCGATGGCCCAGCCCGCCGAGACCGGCGCCCTGCCCATCCTCTACGCGGCCACCGCCGACGCCGTCCGGCCCGACTCCTTCACCGGGCCGTCCTTCGCGATGTGGAGAGGGGCACCGGCACCGTCCTGGAGAGCGCCGCGCACCCGGGACGACCGGCTGGCGGAGTGGCTGTGGGAGGTGTCGGAGCGGATGACGGGGGTGGGGTACGAGGGGTTGGGGGAGGGGTGAGGGGGTGAGGTGAGCGGCGGGGTGGGTCACCGGTGGGCGTAATACCCGTACGACTCGTACGACTCCTGGGGTGACCCGTAGTACCCGTAGTCCTCGGGTACGGGCGTCGTGTCGAGGTAGAACCACTCCGCCGTGGCGGAAGGGACGGGCGACGGTGTTTCTGCAACCGTTTGCTCCGGTGTTTCCCTGATCTCCTCGTTCTCGCGCCTCTCGTTCGGCATCAGCAGTTCCACCCGCAGCCCCTTCCCCCGCTGCTGCGCCACGAACTCCTCCACCTGGCTGCGGCACGCGTGGTCGAGGTGCGTCACCCCCGTCAGGTCGAGCCGGATGCGCGGCTTGCCCGCCTCCGCCGCGCCCTCCAGCGCCTCGATCACCTCGGGCAGCCGCAGGAACGTCGCGTTGCCGGCCATGACGACCTTCGCGGTGTCCTCCTCCTCGTGCCGCCGGATCACGGTCCGCGACATCCGCACGGCGAGCAGGACGATCCCGGCGGCGAGCCCGATCAGCACCCCTTCCAGCAGGGCGGTCGCGACGATGACCAGCGTGGTGATCGTCATGACCGCGAACTCGCCCCGGTCCTGCCGCCACATCTTCGGGAACTCCTCCGGCGCGAACAGCTTCCACCCGCTGTGCACGAGGACACCCGCGAGGACGGAGACCGGGATCAGCGCGAGCACCTGCGGCAGCAGCAGCGCGAACGCCAGCAGCCAGACGCCGTGCAGGGTCCGCGACAGCCGCGTCTTCGCACCGGCCTGCACGTTCGCCGAACTCCGGGCCACGACAGCGGTGATGGGCAGCGCGCCCAGCAGTCCGGCGACCGTGTTACCGGCACCCTGCGCGATCAACTCCGGGTTGTAGCGCGTGCGTTCACCGTCGTGCATGCGGTCCACGGCGGCGGCCGTGAACAGCGACTCGGCGGACGCGATGACGGTGAACGTCAGGATCGCCGTGATGATCCCCGCGTCCGCGAGCCCCGCGAACTCCTCGGGCCCCGGCACGCTGACCGAGGCCAGCAGGTTGCCGACCTGGAGCGTCTTCACCTCCACCCCGGGCAGCGCCGCGACCCCGATCCCGATCCCCACGGCGACCAGCGCCGCCGGCACCTTCTTCACCGGCCCCGGCACCTTCTTCCACAGGAAGCTCAAGGCGACGGTGACGACGCCGAGCCCGGCCGCGATCAGCGCCTGCGGGTTCGCGAACGTGTCCGCGAGGAGCCCGGGGACGCCCGCCATGTTCTCGATCGGCGTGCCCGGCGCCTTCGCGTCCATCATCGGGTACGCCTGGCTGAACATCAGCGGCAGCCCGATCCCGGCGAGCATCCCCTGCACGACGGCCAGCGAGATCGCCTGGAAGAACCGGCCCAACCGGACCAATCCCAGGACGATCTGGAGCAGCCCGGAGAACAGGACGATGACGCCGAGCATGGCGACTCCGTACTCCAGCACGGTCTCCGCCACCAGCGCCGCCAACCCGGCGGCGGGGCCGCTGACTTGGAGCGTCGAGCCCCGGGCGGCGCCGACGACCAGACCGCCGATGACACCGGAGATGATCCCCAGCTCGGCCGGTACGCCCGAGGCGACGGCCACGCCGATGCACAGGGGGAGGGCGACGAGGAACACGACGAGGGAGGCGGTGATCTCGGTGCCGAGGTCGCCCCTGGGCGCCTTCGGTTTCCGGCCGGCCGGGGAAGAGGCTGGGGGAGCGCCGTAGGGAGTGCCCGAGGGGGAGGCCGGGGGAGCGCCGTAGGGAGTGTCCGAGTATGCCGCTCCAACTCCCCGGCCCTGCCGCCGACTTCGCCCCCGGCCGACCTTCGCCGCATGCGTGCCGCTCATGCCGCGTGCACCCGGAACGACCCGTCCGTGTCCAGCTCGTGCACCTGGCCCGTGTGGACCTCGTAGTACCACCCGTGCAGCCGCAGCCTCCCGTCCTCGACCCGCCGCCGGGCCGCCGGGTAACTCCCCAGCTCCGCAAGCTGGTTGACGACGTTCAGCTGAGTGACGTCCGGCAGCGACGGCTCCTGCGGCACGGCCTCCAGCGCGGGCGCGAGACCCGGCCGGGCGAGGCTCAGCCAGGCCGCGACGCCGGGCAGCGTCGACAGGTCGTCCCCTGAGGTGATCGCGCCCATCGCCCCGCAGTGCGAGTGACCGCACACGACGACGTCCTGAACGCCGAGCACCTCCAGCGCGTACTCGATGGTGGCGGCCTCGCCGGAGGGGCCCCGACCGTCGTGCGGCGGAACGATATTCCCCGCATTGCGCAGCTCGAATATCTCGCCGGGCCGCGCGCCGGTGATGAGCGCCGGTATCACCCGCGAGTCCGAGCAGGTGATGAACAAGACCTCCGGACTTTGCCCTTCGGCCAGTTTCCGGTATTCGCCGCTTTCGAAGTCGACCCACCGCTTGAACGAGCGCGCACGGTCCAGCAAAGCCTGCACGATTCCTCCCGATGAACACGCCCTGCGAAGAAGATCCGCAGGTCAGAGGTGTGTGTTCCAGAACGTTAGGGGAGCGTCGGCCAGCGGAAGGTTAGCGGAAAACTAAATCGCCGACAGTGGCCGGATATTTCTTGGCGCACCGCCGCGGGCCGCTGAGTCGCTGCTCACAATTTCAAGGAACCGGGCGACGGCTTTCCGCGCCTCTTGTACCGTGTCGAATCCATCGAATGGAAGAGACGGAAACGCATGGGTGGCGTACGAGTCCTGCTCATCGAGGACGATCACACGATCGCCGAACCGCTCGTCGAGGGTCTCGGCCACTTCGGACTGACGGTGCAGCACGTCGGCACCGGCGCCGAGGGACTGCGGGGCCCGTACGGCGACGTCGTCCTGCTCGACCTGGGGCTGCCGGACATCGACGGCATCGACGTCTGCCGGGGCATCCGGGGCGTCTCCGAGGTCCCGATCATCATCCTCAGCGCGCGCGGCGAAGAGGCCGACCGGGTCCTGGGTCTTGAGCTGGGCGCGGACGACTACCTCGCGAAGCCGTTCAGCGTGCGGGAGTTGGTCGCGCGGATCAGGGCGGTGACACGGCGGTCCCAACGGGTCAGCGGGGGAGGGGAGTTCGTGCCCCAGGAGACGTACGCGGCGGCGCCGACGGCTCAGACCTACGGCGCGTCCTCGTCGTACGGGGCGTCCTCCTCGTACGACGCGCCCCAGGCGTACCCGGTGTCCCCGGCCCCCGCGCACCCCGTCGAGCCCCCTCAACACCCGGTAGCCACCGGCCCGTTGGTCGTCGACCGGCGTACCCGGCAGGTCTGGGTCGGTGACGAGCCCGTCGTCCTCACCCCCAAGGAGTTCGACCTCCTCGCCCTGCTCACCGAGGACCCCGGCGCGGTCTACTCCCGCCAGCAGATCCTGGACCGCGTCTGGGACCCCCACTACCAGGGCCCGACCAAGACCCTGGACGTCCATGTCGCCACCCTGCGGCGGAAGTTGGGGAACCCGGCGTGGATCCGGACGCTGCGCGGGGTCGGCTTCCGGCTGGCCGTGCAGACCCAGCCGCAACCCCAGGCGCACCCCCAGCCGTACCCCCCGGCCCAGGCCCCCACGCCCGCCTACGACTGGACGGCGGCCCGGTGACCCGCCGCCTGCTGCTCAGCTACCTGACGCTCGCCGCGCTGGTCCTGCTCTGCCTCGAAATCCCCCTGGGATACGTGTACTCGGGCGCGGAGCGCGAGCGGGTCGTCAACCTGGCCAAGGACGAGGCCGAGTCGGTCTCCGCGTACGCCTCGCTGTCCATCCTGACCGGGAACGCGGCCCAGGACCTCCCCGCCCGCGCGGCGCACTGCGCGCAACGGATCGGCGGCAAGGTACTGATCGTCGACGCCCAGGGGGCCCTGCTGGCCTCCTCGCATCCGCTCACCGGCACGGAGGAGGGCAACCTCGCCGCCTGGCCGGGCATCGCCGCCGCCCTCCAGGGCGCGGCCACGGCCGACGTCCGGACCTCGACCATCGGCGGCGTCCAGTACCTCGCCGCCTCCGCGCCGGTCCGGCACGGCGCCCAGCCGCAGGGCGCCGTACGGATCACGGTCCCGACCGGGATGGTGCACGAACGCGTGCACCACGTATGGCTGCTGCTCCTCGCGGGCGGTATCGCGGTGCTCGCGGCCGTGGCCGTCGTCGGGTTCGCCATCGCGAGCTGGACGGGCCGGCCCATCCGTGAACTGGAGCGCGCGACCCGGGAGTTGGCGACCGGCGGCACCACCACGCCGGTCGCGATCGACGACGGCCCGCCCGAAGTCCGCAGCCTGGCCGCCACGTTCAACCACACGGCCGCCCGGCTCGAACACCTCGTGTCCTCCCAGCGCGCCTTCGCGGGCGAGGCGTCCCACCAGCTGAAGACGCCACTGGCCGCGCTGCGCCTGCGACTTGAGAACCTGGAGAACCACATCGCGCTCCAGGCGCGCGGCAGCCTCGGCGCGGCGATGACCGAGACGGACCGGCTCGCGCGGATGGTCGAGGGCCTGCTCGCGATGGCCCGCCTCGACGAGAAGGCCGCCGAACGCGAACGCGTCGACCTCGACGCCGTACGCGCCGAACGGCACCACGCCTGGCGGCCGTTGTACGAGCGGCACGGGGTCCGGCTCGCGCTCGCGGGCGAGGCGGCCGGGGAGGTGACCGCCGTGCCGGGCGCGGTCGAGCAGATCCTGGACAACTTCCTCTCCAACGCGCTGCGCGTCTCGCCCGCCGGCACCACCGTCTTCATCGACGTCCGCCGCACCGCGCAGCACGAACGCCGGTTCACCGCACGGCAGTTCGCCCAGCCGTCGGTGGAGGTGCACGTCATGGACGAGGGGCCCGGCATGACCGAGGAGCAGCGCCGCCGCGCCTTCGACCGGTTCTGGCGGGCCCCCGACGCCCCCAAGGGCGGCACCGGCCTCGGCCTCGCCCTCGTCCAGCGCCTGGCCCACGCGAGCGGCGGCGAGGCGCTGCTGCGTACGGCTCCGCTGGGGGGCCTGGACGCCTTCGTGCGGCTGCCCGCTGCCTCAACTGCCAAGCACCGCCCGGCGTGTGAGCTCCAGGCGGTGCGTGGACAGGGGTAGATCCTCCTGGCCGATCAGAAGGCCTCAGCCGAGCCGGATCTCGTACGTCGCGACGCGCACGTCACCGTCGTCCAGGCACTCCCCGGTCGCCAGGTCGAAGCGCTGCTTCAGCAGGGGCGAGGCGACGAACGGCCGGCCCTGGTGGGTGCCGGTGAGGCCGCGGGAGAGAACTCCCGCCCCGCTGAAGGGGTCCCGGTTGTCGATGGCGTACAACTCGCCGTTCCTGTCCTGGAACACGGCCACCTGGCGGCCGTCCGGCAGCAGGGCGGCGACGCCCCGGCCCGGCAGCAGCGCGGAGAGGTCACACACCGTCAGCCAGGCGTCGTCCAGGCCGACTTGGACCTTCAGATCGGTCGTCTCGGGCGCCAGGGTCATCGCTGGGCACTTCCTTCCATGGGACGCATGCCGATCGACAGCAGGGGCAGGTCGGGCTTGATCTGTTCGCGCTCCGGGACGAACCCGACGACCGGGTCGGGGGTGTCGGGCGCGTTCACGAAGGACACGAACCGGGCCAGTTTCTCCGGGTTGTTGATGGTCTCCGCCCACTCGTCGCGGTAGTTCGCGACGTGCGCGGCCATCAGCGACTCCAGCTCCTCGCAGATGCCGAGGGAGTCCTCCACCACCACGTCCCGGACGTGGTCGAGTCCGCCGGGGATGCGCTCCAGCCAGGTCGAGGTGCGCTCCAGGCGGTCGGCGGTGCGGATGTAGAACATCAGGAACCGGTCGATGAGCCTGATGAGCCCGGCGTCGTCGAGGTCCTGCGCGAGGAGGTCCGCGTGGCGCGGGGTGGCGCCGCCGTTGCCGCCGACGTACAGGTTCCAGCCGTTCGACGTCGCGATGATCCCGAAGTCCTTCGACTGGGCCTCCGCGCACTCGCGGGCGCAGCCCGACACCGCCGACTTGAGCTTGTGCGGCGACCTGAGGCCCCGGTAGCGCAGCTCCAGGTCGATCGCCATCCGCACCGAGTCCTGGACGCCGTAGCGGCACCAGGTCTGCCCCACACAGGACTTCACCGTCCGCAGCGCCTTGCCGTACGCGTGCCCCGACTCGAAACCGGCGTCCACCAACCGGGCCCAGATCAGCGGGAGTTGTTCGACTCGGGCACCGAAGAGGTCGATGCGCTGGCCGCCGGTGATCTTCGTGTAGAGGCCGAAGTCGCGGGCCACCTCGCCGATGACGATGAGCTTCTCCGGGGTGATCTCGCCGCCGGGGACGCGCGGCACGATCGAATAGGAGCCGTTCTTCTGGATGTTGGCGAGGAAGTGGTCGTTGGAGTCCTGGAGGGACGCCTGTTCGCCGTCGAGGATGTACACGCTCGCGCCGATCACCGGGGCCAGGGACGCGATGATCGAGCCGACGGCCGGCTTGCAGACCTCGCAGCCGTCACCGCCCTTGGCGCCGTCGCGGCCGTAGCGGTCCAGGAGTTCGCGGTAGGTGTTGATGCGCAGCGCGAGGACGATCTCGTACAGCTCCTCGCGGGTCTGCCCGAAGCAGCCGCACAGGCCCTTGTCGACCTCGACGCCGCTCGCCTCCAGCTCGGCGGTGACGAGCTGGCCCAGCACCTTTACGCAACTGCCGCAGCTGGTACCGGCCTTGGTGCACTTCTTGACCTCGGGGACCGTCGTGCACGCGTGCTCGGTGACCGCGCCGCGGATCGCGCCCTTGGTGACGTTGTTGCAGGAGCAGATGACCGCCTCGTCCGGCAGCGCGGACGGACCGAGCTGCGCGCCGCCGCTCGAACCGGCGGGCAGGACAAGGGACTCGGGGGCGACCGGCGGCACCGAACCGGTGAACGCGCGCAGCGTGCCGTACGCCTCCGCGTCGCCGACCAGGATGCCGCCGAGCAGCGTGCCGTCCCGGGCGATCACGAGCTTCTTGTAGAGGCCGGAGCGGGCGTCGGAGTAGACGACCTCCAGGCAGTCCTCGGCCGCGCCGTGCGCGTCCCCGAAGGAGGCGACGTCCACGCCGAGCAGCTTCAGCTTCGTCGACAAGTCCGCGCCCAGGAAGGCGGATTCGTCCTCGGCGATGGTCGCGGCGACCGTCTCCGCCTGCTCGTAGCCCGGCGCGACCAGACCGTACACGCGGCCGTCCGCCGCGAGCGCGCACTCACCGATCGCGAACACCGCCGGGTCGGTGACCGTACGGCACTGCTCGTCGACCGTGATGCCGCCGCGCTCGCCCACCGACAGGCCGCAGTCGCGGGCGAGTTGGTCGCGCGGGCGGACCCCGGCGCTGAACACCACCAGATCGGTGGCGACTTCGGACCCGTCGGACAGCTTCATGCCGGTGACGGCGCCGTCCGCGTCGACCACGATCTCCTGCGTACCCGTCCCGGTGTGGACGGACAGGCCCATGTCCTCGATGGTCCGCAGCAGCGCCGCGCCACCGCCCTCGTCGACCTGCACCGGCATCAGCCGGGGCGCGAACTCCACGATGTGCGTGGTGAGTCCGAGCCCCTGGAGCGCGCCCGCCGCCTCCAGGCCGAGCAGCCCGCCGCCGACGACCGCGCCGACCGTCGCCCGCGCCTTCGCGTACTCCTCGATGGCGAGCAGGTCCTCGATCGTCCGGTACACGAAGCAGCCGGCCGCGTCCTTGCCGGGCACGGGCGGTACGAACGGGTAGGAGCCCGTGGCGAGCACGAGGATGTCGTAGTCGACCCGCAGACCATTGCGGGAGGTCACGGTCCGCGTCTCGCGGTCGACCGTCTCCGCCGGGTCCCCGACGTGCAGCTCGATCTTGTGCTCGGCGATGAACTCCATGTCCGTCATCGATAGCTCCTCGGGGGTAGTACCCGAGAAGTACGAGGTGAGCTGGACGCGGTCGTACGCCGGACGCGGCTCCTCGCACAGCACGACCACGCGGTGCGTGGCGGTCAGGCCGCGCGCGGCGAGCGCTTCGAGGAAGCGCTGGCCGACCATGCCATGGCCGACAAGCACGATCGTGGGGGTGTTGTCCGTGGGCATCAGCAGCCTCCGTCATTCGAGGTCATGCCGATGAGACTGCGGCGCGGACGTTACCCGACCGCATCACGCCTGTTTCCCACGAGGAACGCTGCCCTCAGCAAGGGTCCGTACGGGGTGTGAGGTCGTGGGGCGGAGCGCCGCGGCAACGGGGGTGAAACCGATTGCTGCGGCGTTTCCACAGCTCAGACCGGTGCCGGTGACAGCGCCCGGGACACCGCCGCCGTGTGCGCGTACGCCCGCTCGGCCGCCTGGACCACCCGCTCCCGCTCCTCGGGCCCCGGCAGCGCCTCGTCCAGCCGGGCCGCGACCGCCCGCCAGCGCGCCCGGTCGCCGCTGCCGTAGTACGCGACCCCGTCGCCGCCGGTCAGCCCGTACGCCGCCGACACCGGACCCCGCAGGAACAGCGCCCCCATCGTGGACCCCTCCAGCACATAGAGGAACCCGAGCAACTCCTCCGGCGCCGTGCGCGCCGTCGCGCGGACGTCCCCGGTGAACGCGCGCACCTCCGCCGCCACCAGGCCCGGCCGGGGCAGGACGCCGGACGCCGCGAAGTGCCCGAGGTCGCGGTCGATGAACGGCACCTTCGCCAGCTCCGCCGACCACACCCGCCGTACGGCGGGGTGGGACGAGCGCGCCAGTTCGTCCTCCAGCGCCGCCAACACCGGGCGGTAGGCGGCGAGTTGGCCGACGTACAGCTCTACGGGCAGGCTCCCCGCGAGCAGCGCGGCGGCGAACCCGGTGCGCTCCAGGGCGTCGTGCCGGCTCCGGGTGCGGGTCCGCAGTTCCTGGACGGCCGAGGTGTTCACGCGCCGCTCCGTTCGGTGAGGGTGCGGTGGAGGCGGTCGATGAGGTGGCCCTTGCGGTCGATGGTCAGGTCGAAGTAGGCGGCGCTGAGGTCCGACCGGCAGACCGAGTGGACGGCCTCCTTCGCCGAGCGCTTCAACTCGACGGCTTCGGCGGACAGTTGGAGGAGCGTCTGGTCCAGCTTCGGGTGGCCGAGCACGTACGTCCTCAAGTCGGCGCCGGCGGGCGGCGGTTGGGTGCCGAGCAGCTCCAGGAAGACCCGGTTGCCCAGGCCGGCGAAGTCCTCGTGCGTGTTGGCGCCGCCGAACTCCGGTACGACGTCGGTGAGATCGTTGAAGAGCTGGCTGGCGAGGCCGAGGCGGCGCATCGCGTCGTCCAGCGTGTCCCGGTCGTCCTCCTGGACGCCGAGTGCCGCGAGGGCGGCTTCCAGGGGCATCCGGAACAGGGTGCCGGTCTTGAGCGCGGCCACGGACTCCCAGAAGCGGACGCGGTCGGGGTGGGGTGCGGTCAGGAGGGACGCGCGCGTGGCGTCCGTACGGGACGCGAGGTCGGCCGCCTGACCGGTGAAGCCCCGGCTCACGCTCGCCAACAGGGCCTGCGTGGCGGCTGGTTGGCCGACATGCCGGAGCGCGGACGTGATCAGCCAGGCGCCGGTGTTGAGGGCGACCGGCACGCCGTGCGTGACGTGCAGGGCGGGTTCGCCGTACCGGATCGCGCTGTCGTCCTGGATGTCGTCGAGGGCGACGGCCGCCTTCATCAGGACGCGGACGGCCACCGCCGTGCGCCGGATCGCGGCGAAGTCGGGTGCGAACTCGCCTGAGAAACCACGGTAGTTGCGGTAGGCCCAGTACACCATCGAGGGTCTCAGCGGCGCCGTGCCGCCGGGGGCGTCCGGTCTCGGGGGCAGCGCCTGCTGGCCGGCCTTCGAGCCGAGGGCGTCCGCCGCCGGTTCGTGCAGGGTGCCGCGCAGGGCGTGGGCGTACACGTCGGCGCTCTCACCGCCGTCCGTGAGCGCGTCGAGGAACGCGCCGAGGTCCTCCTCCAGGAGGGCCGCGTCCTGGCGGACGATCTCCTCCACCTTCTCCACATGCGTAGTAACCGGTTCCACATATGCAGCATCGGGCCCGTGGTCGGTCCGGTCCAGATGCCTTCCGGCCATCGGAGGCGAACCTCAGGAGCCCCTCATATCGATGGACTCTGCACCTACCCCGTACATAGGCTCCCGATCATGCCCGACATACCCCTGACCACCCTGTCTCTGCTCTGCCTGGCCGCGCTCGCGGCGGGCTGGATCGACGCGGTGGTGGGCGGCGGCGGCCTTCTCCTGCTCCCCGCGCTCCTCCTCGGCCTCCCCGCGGGCACCCCGGCCGCCCACGCGCTCGGCACGAACAAGGCGATCGCGATCGTCGGCACGTCCGGCGCGGCGGTCACCTACGTCCGGAAGACCAAGGTGGACGTCGGGCTCGCCGTCCGTATCGGCGTCGCGGCCCTGCTCGGCTCCTCCGGGGGCGCCCTCCTCGCGGCGGGCATGAGCACGGCGGTCCTCAAGCCGGTGATCATGGTCGTCCTGCTCACGGTCGCGGCCTTCGTCATCGCCCGCCCGGCGTTCGGTACGGCGCCGGCGACCGGCCCGGCGGGCCCGCGCCGGGTCCTCGCGGCGATCGGGCTGGCCGGGGTGGGGATCGGGTTCTACGACGGGCTCGTCGGCCCCGGCACCGGTACGTTCCTGGTCCTCGCCCTCACCGCGATCCTCCACCTGGACCTGGTCACCGCCTCCGCGACCGCGAAGATCGTCAACTGCTGCACGAACTTCGGCGCGCTGGTCACGTTCGCCTGGCAGGGCGCGGTGATCTGGCAACTCGCCGTGCTGCTGGCGGTGTTCAACCTGGTCGGGGGGACGGTGGGGGCGCACACCGCGCTGAAGAAGGGGAGCGGGTTCGTGCGGGTGGTGCTGCTGACGGTGGTGTTCGCGCTGGTGGCGAACATGGCGTACGAGCAGTGGGTGGCGTGAGGGACGGGGTGGCTCTGAGGTATGACGAGGTCTACGGGTATCACCTCGTCCCCGTGAGGTGCGCGAACACCACCACGTTGCCCTGATATCCCGTAGCCCTTGAGTAGGGGCCGCCGCAGGTGATCACCCGGAGTTCGGGGCGGTCGGCCGCGCCGTACACCTTCTCGTCGGGGAAGGCGTCCGCCTGGTAGACCTCGACGGCGTCCACGGCGAAGAGGGCCACGGAGCCGTCTCGCCGCTGTACCTCGATGGTTGCCCCCTTGCGGATGGCTCCCAGGGAGTAGAAGACCGCGGGGCCGTCGGCGTTGTCGACGTGGCCCGCCACCACGGCGGTACCGGTCTCGCCGGGGGTGGTGCCGGCCTCGTACCAGCCCGCGAGGTTCTTCTTCGCGGCCGGCGGGACGTCGAGGCTGCCGTGGGGGGTGAGGCCGAGGCCCATCAGGGGCGCGTCCACCCGGATCGACGGGATGCGGATGCGGTCCGGGGGAGAGGGCGGGAGCGCGGGGGCCGAGCGGGGGTCGACCGCGGCGGTGCGGGCCTGCGCGGCGGACGGCTGGGGCGGTGCGTGCTCCTCGGTGCCGTTGTGCAGCAGCCAGGCGCCCGAGCAGAGAGCGGTCACGGTGACGGCCGCTATCGCGGTGTTGCCGACCTTGCGCATCGGGACGTACCCCTCTCGTCGTACGGGTACCCCGTACCCCCCTCCGGGCCGCGAGGGGCGTCGGACCCGGAGGGGGAGGGGTATGCGGTACCGGCGGACGGACAGCGGAGGGTGTCCGTCAGATCCCGTCGCCTCTCGCCCGGCGATGCAGGAGCCAGGTACCGCCCGCGGCTGCGACGGCGAGCGCCGCCACACCGGCCGCGGTCTGCACGGGGTCGGGGCCCAGCGCGCCCCCGACCCCCGTCTTCACACTCCCCCTCGGATGCGCCGGCTGTCGAGCGCCGGCCAGCATCACCACGAGATCTCCGGTGACCTTCCGCCCGCCCTCCGCGCACGCGGCGACGATCTCGTACGTCCCCGGCTGCGCGCTCGGCGGTACCCCGAACTGGCCGATGGCGTCGCCCTCGTGGGTGGACGGCGCGAGCGTGAACCGGCCGGCGCCGACCGCGCTCGCGTCCCCGGCGGCGGTCCCGCCGTCCCCGCACGCGTCGGTGTTGACGGTGACCTGCCCGCCCGGGATCACCGTCGAGGGGTACACCTCCAGGCTGCCGCCGTCCTCGCCGTACGCGGGTGCCGCGGCTCCGCTCGCGGCGGCCACGGCGAACGCGGTGGCGGCCAGCAGCCGGACGGTACGTCGCATCGGTGCTCCTCCGAGCCTCGGTCGTGCCTGTGCCCTTCGTGTCTGTGCCCTTCCGAGGTAAGAGGCAGCGGGGCGGGCGCGCTTCCTGAGGGGGCGTCAGGAATGGGATGAACGGGTGGCGGGGAGGAGGGGGTGCCGCTGGCGTTTGGGCAGGTCAGTGAGGGTGTGAGGAGGGGGCGGGGAAATCCTTGCCGGGGAGGGGTGAACGGGTGACCGACGCGCCGTCAGGTCGGTGCCGGGTGAGCCAGTCACCGGTCCCGATGAGGGTGCCGGTGGCGCGGAGGCGGGTGGAGATACGAGGGCCGGCGACGTACACCCAGGCGCGTACGACTTCGGAGCTACGGGCTCGTACCACGTCCCGGGTAACTCTCAGGTAGGGGCTGTCCGGGTCGTCCGCCCGGTATTCCTCCAGGGCGTCCAGCTCGCGGAGGGTACCCGGGTAGTACTCGGGGGTGACGGTGACGAGGTCGCCGTGTATCGGTCCGCCGGGTGCCTCCACGGCGTACGGGTACCCCGGGCCGTCGTACAGCACCGCGCCGGTCAGACGCGCGGGCTCCTCGGTGAGGGTGCGGCCGGACAGGAACAGGGCGTGGTTGGTCTCGCCGGGGCGCAGGGTGCCGTAGACGAAGAAGGGGAGGGGCGCGGGGGTCACGGAGGGATTGTCTCCCGGCCGTCGCTGTGAGCGCGCTATGGACATGACAAGTTGCGGCGCCTATAAATCGCAGTCGACGTCAGCGCCATCCCCGCTACGCGCCCCCGAGGAGACCGATGAGCCCCTTACGGCAGCACGTCCGAGGTTCCCGTCTCGCCGCGGCCGGCATAGCCGCCACCACGGCGACCCTGATGGCCGCGGTGCTCAGCCCCGTGGCCGACGCCGCCGACAGACCCACCCGCGCCCAGGCGATCGACAACGCGGCGAGCGCTGTCGCCGACCGGGCCGCGAGTCTCGGCATCAACTCCGCGCAGGGCACGAGCGTGCGGGACGTGGTCGTCGACAAGGACGGTACGCAGCACGTCCGTTACGACCGGACGTACCGGCAACTTCCGGTGCTGGGCGGCGACTTCGTGGTCCACCTCGCGCCCGACGGCGCCTACCGCGCCGCCGACCGCGCGACCCGGAGCACCATCGCGCTGGCCACCATCACCCCGGCCGTGCCCGCGCCCGAGGCCGCCGACAAGGCGGTGAACGCGCTGCGCGCCGCGCACCTCGGCGCCGGGGTCCGGCAGGCCAAGGCCAAGCCGCAGCTCGTCGTCGACGCCCTGCACGGGGCGCCGAAGCTCGCCTGGAAGACCGACGCGGTGGGGCTGGACCGGCAGGGCAACCCGGTCGCCCGCACCGTCGTCACCGACGCGCGCACCGGGGCCCAGATCGACGCCTGGGACCTGATCGAGACCGTCAGCGGTGACGGGCAGTCCCTCTACGGGGGTACGGTCCCGCTGGAGACGACCCTCTCCGGTACGGCATACCAGCTCAAGGACCCGACCCGGGGCAACACGTACACCGGCGACGCCGAGAACAAGACCGACCTCTGCATCTTCGGCATCTGCATCGTCCGCGCGCCCGCGACCCTCTTCACCGACGCCGACAACCACTGGGGTACGGGTACTACGGCGTCCCGCGCGACCGCCGCCGTCGACGCCCAGTACGGCACCGACGTCACCTGGGACTACTACAAGAACGTCCACGGCCGCAACGGCATCGGCAACGACGGCAAGGGCTCCTACAACCGCGTCCACTACGGCAACGGCTACAACAACGCCTTCTGGGACGACAGCTGCTTCTGCATGACCTACGGCGACGGCGACGGCACGCAACTCGGCCCCCTCGTCTCCCTCGACGTCGCGGGCCACGAGATGTCCCACGGCGTGACCTCCAAGACCGCGAACCTCACATACTCCGGCGAGTCCGGCGGCCTCAACGAGGCGACGTCCGACATCTTCGGCACCCTCGTCGAATTCCACGCCGCCAACTCCTCCGACGCCGGCGACTACTTGATCGGCGAGAAGATCGTCCGCTCCGGCTTCGGCCGCGACGCCCTGCGCTACATGGACCGGCCCAGCCGTGACGCCAACTCCGCCGACTACTGGAGCAGTTCGGTCGGCAACCTCGACGTCCACTACTCCTCCGGCGTCGCGAACCACTTCGCGTACCTCCTCGCGGAGGGCAGCGGCACGAAGACCATCAACGGGGTCACCTACAACTCGCCCACGTACAACAACTCCACCCTCACCGGCATCGGCCGCGCCAAGCTGGGCGCGATCTGGTACCGGGCACTCACGGTCTACATGACGTCGTCCACGAACTACGCGGGCGCGCGGACGGCGACGTTGAACGCCGCGCGCGACCTGTACGGCACCGGCAGCGCCGAGTACAACGCGGTGGCGGCGGCCTGGAGCGCGGTGAACGTCAACTAGGGGGAGCTGGCGGTCGGTTGTCGGAGGTCTCGTCCGGTGGGGTACCAAAGCGGCATGGACGCCGAACTGCCGGACGAGGCTGACGATCACTCTCTCAGGTACACCTCCGCCACCACCATCAACTCCGCCCCCATCGCCGCTACTTGCTCCCCGGGCAACAGCCTCCCCCCCACCTCGGATCCCCGCCCCTCGACCTCCACCGCGACCACCTCGTCCACCCCCAGCGCCGGACTCTCCCACCCCGAGAACCGCACCCGAAGCCCCTGCTCGAAGGAGCCCGGCAGGTGCCACAGGAACAACTGGTCGTCGCCGAAGAGGAGATAACGGAGGCCCTCACGACGGGCGAGGCGCTCCCGGTACAGAACCTTTCGCAGCTCGACCGTCATATGGCCCAGCGACTCCGCGTCCACATCCATCCGCCCGAAGAACAACTCCCCGGTGTACGGCGCGGCCTCCCCCGTCCGGAACGTCAACTCAGCGGCGCCCCCGTACAGTTCCCGAGCCGTCCGATACAGCTCCGACGTCGGCTGCACCCGGACCACCGTCTGCTCCCCGCCCGTTCCCAGCCGCACGGCGTAGACGGTGTCGAGCCCCAGCAGCAACCAGTCGCTCACCACTGCAACGCCCCATCAGGATCAGGCGACTTGGGAAGCCGCCGACAGACGAACGCGGCGATGAACACATCGTCCGGCGCGGTGTCGGAGGCGACGGCGGAGGACGCGGTCAACTCGTACTCCTGGTCACGGATGGCGAGTTGGGAGCCGTAGGACAGCACCTGGATCTTCACGAGCTTCTTGCGGCGCGTGCGCACGGCGAAGACGGCGCCGGGGACGAGGTCGGTCCCGGGAATGGGGGCATCGCGGTAGCGCAGGCGGTCGAGGGCGCGGCCGTCGAGGCCGTCGTAGTCGACGGCACCGAGGAGGACGAGCCCCGTATCGGCGCCGGGCGCGAGGCGTGCCCCGGTGCCGTCCCCGGTCCACTCCCAGCGGATGGACGCCTCGTCCATGCCGACCTCCAACCGCCACGTGTCGAAGTCGAAGGTGGTCATCGGCGGCCAGGTGTTCTCGGACGCGGCGCCGGGGGAGTAGGTGTGCGCCTCCCGGGTCAGATGGACGTTGCGGGCGAGCGCGATGGACTCCACGTACGAAGGGCAGCGGCCCTTGGGCACATCCCCGCCGTCGCTCAACTCCCGTACCCCGGACGAGAATCGCCACGCACGGGACCCGAACAGGTCCATCGGCGGATCCAGCCAGGGCCGTACGACGGACACCACCCGGTACTCGAAGGCGAGTTGGGAGACGGAGTTGTCGGTGGCGCGGTGCCCGAGCGCGGCGGAGAAGGCGGCCGGCGCCTGGTCGGCGAGGGTGAGGAAGAGTTCGCGGGTGAGCCGGACCTCGGTCCAGGGGGTGTCGAGGGCGGCGGCGGGGGAGTAGTAAGTGGGCGCGTAGAGCAGGCCGTTGGGGGCGGTGGAGAACTGGCCGGGCGCGTTGGGGTTGAAGGCGTCGCGGTGGCGTTTCCATGTGGCGGACGGGGACTTGGCGGCCAGCTCGGAGGACTCGCGCAGCGCGTCCTCGACCTCGGCCTTGCGGCCCGCCGTCTGCCACGCGTCCAGCGCGTCGTCCCGCTTCTGCCGCAGATCGGGCTCCTCGATGCGGGCCCAACGGTCGTGCGCGGCAGGGTCGGTGGACATCCGGGCCGTGTCCTCGGCACGGCGGTACTCGCGGTCGGCGTCCGTCCAGTTCTGCCGGGTGGCACGGTAGGCGCGCAGCGCGGCGGAGGGCGTGGGGTCGCCGGTGGCGGGGTCGGGGTCGTAGAGGTAGTCGATCGCGGCGTCGTACCGGGTGCGTTCCTCGGGGGTGAGGGAGCTGCGCGCCAGGTCGGCGGCGAGGACCTCGCCGTACACGTCCCACAGGTGAGGAGTGACCGGAGGGGTCCAAACCGGGTGGGTCGGGATGCGGTTGGCGAGTTCGGAGAACTCCGCGAGGACGGCGGCCCGCCGGGCGTCGAGGCCGCCTTCGAGGCGGAACTCGGCGTCCTTGTAGACGAGCGGGGTCACCGGGAGGGAGACCAGGTGGTCGGCGTCGGTCAACTGGCGCCAGAAATGGGCGCCGAGGCCGAAGAGGGACGCCGCGTCCACGGGGGACGCGGCCCACACGCCCAACTCGTCCATCAGACCAGCGAGTTCGGGTCGATGCCGTCGAGCAGGTTCGGTGTCTTGCCCAGCAGGTGGTTGACGAAGCCGATGATCTGCATGCCGGGGATGGTGATCGTGGTGCCGTCGTTCTCGTAGTGGTAGCGCCGGTCCGACTCCTGGTGGCTGTAGCTGCCCCGCGCGCTGAACGGCCCGAAGCCGACGCTGGCGCTCGCCGAGAACGAACTGTCGTGCATACGCAGGGCGGAGGCGAACGAGGCCGAGCGGATGGCGACGTCCTTCACGAAGATCGCCTGGAGCGGGTAGCCGATGAACCGGCCCTGCGGCGGGGTGCCCCCGTCGGACGGCATCTGGTCGTAGTTCCAGCCGTGCCCCTTGCGCAGGTCCCACCCCCGGTTCTCCAGGAACTCCGGGTAGAACCACGGCCGTACGATCTGCACCTGCGCGAGCTTGAACGACATCGCGAAGTCGTCCACCGCGTAATTGGAGTCGTACGTCGTCGAGTTGGACTTCACACCGGCGTTCGCGCTCCAGAACCCGAACCCGAAGCCCCCGCCCGCCGACCAGGACGTGTTCTCGGTGTGCTGATGCGAGTCGACCTGGCTGTGGTAGACGTTGTACTCGGTCCAGCCGCCCGCCGTCGCGAAGTCACCGGGGACGACGGTCGTGTAGTAGAACCGCTGGCCGGGACCGGACGCGCCGGTGAGCGTGCCCAGGTCGTAGAAGTTCTCCAGGTTCCGCTTCCACAGCAGCATCGACTTCTCGGTCGTCTGGTCGACGTACGCGTGGATCTGCTCGACCTCGTTCTTGTAGCCGCTCGTCGTCCAGTCGTCCATCGCGGCGGCGACCTGCATCCGGTACAGCTCCGCGTTGCTGGACCAGTCGGCGACCGCCTGCATGCCCGCCTCGCCGGTCGCGGTCTGCGCGGCCGTCCGCTTCGCGTTGTACACCGTCACAGCCTGCGCGTACGCCTGCATGCCGGCCTTGTACGCCTTCTGCATCGGACTGTCCTCGGTGACCTGCTTCTCCTCCTCGGTGATGATGTCCTTCACCGTCTTGGTCACCCGCAGCAGCCCGCGCATCCGCTCCAGCCGCTTCTGCTGTTCCGGCGTGAGCTGATCGTCGATCACCAGCGAGAACTTGAGGATCTGCCCGTAGATCTCGCTCAGCCGCGCCCCACTCGCGTTGCGCCACACCCCCTCCTGCCGGTCGGTCGAGTACGCGGACGTCACATCCGGGATGTAGTCGATCAACGAGGCGAAGTTGTACGCCTGTTGGAGCAGCAGCCGCTGTTCCGCCACGGTGCTCCCCGACGCGATGCCCTCCGCCGCGAACCTGAAGTCGGCGGGCTCGTACGGCAGTCCGGGCATACACCAGGTGATGAACGAGTCCTTCGCCGGCGGCACGGTCCCGTCGCCGCCGGTCAGGATCGCGAAGAGCTGGTTGCGGAAGAGGTTTCCGAGGTCGGCCAGTTTGTACGCCATGGCGTGTCCGCCCTTTCCGGGTTACCGGTGCGCCGCGATCGAGCGCATCGTGCTCGCCAGCACGTCGTAGTAGTTCGGTGCCGTCGCGTACCCCGCCGAGGCGATGGCCCGCGCGAACGCGTACGGATCGTCGGTGTGGTCGAACGCGGGCGAGTAACGGCTGTTGGCGCGAAGGAAGTTGCCGTGCGCCGAGAACGACTCCTCGGGGCTCGCGTACACCCGGAACCAGTCGCGCACGTCGTAGTCGTACTTGCCGTCGGCCCGGGGCGTCACCGAGACGACCTCCGGGAACGGCACGTCGGGACGGCTCAACACCTCATGTGTGCGGACGAGTTGGCGCGTCTCGGGTGGATCGGACGCCTTCGCCTTCACGCCGAAGAAGTTGTTGCCCGGCGCCTTCTCGCCCCACCCGGACTCCAGCGCCGCCTGCCCCAGCGTCACCAGCGCGGGAACACCGGTCGCCGTCTCGCTCGCGTCCGCGTAACTCCCGTACCGGGCAACGAAGTCGCCCACCTTCGAGGGCGCGGACGCCGCCGCCGACCAGACCGCGTCGTACGGCCCGACCAGGCCCGCCCACTGCTCCGACACGGTCTGCGGGACGCCGTCCTGCCGTTTGGTCGCCCAGTCGACGCTCACGTACTGCGTGCCCTTGAAGAAGTAGGCATGCCCGTTGCCGGGGTTGAGCGCGCCGTCGAGACCGGTGCCGACCCAGGAGGGGTCGACGCCGGACCAGCCGTCGGCGATCGCCTTGGGGTAGCCGGGGTCCTGCCGGTCGCCCGGCAGGTCGTAACGGGCGTACTGCGCACCGCAGAAGAAGTAGAGCTTGCCGTCGCCCCAGTTCATGACGGCGTCGATCGTCTCGAACGCGAGCCCCGCCCAGTTCCCGCTGATCGGCAGCGGGTAGTCGGCCTCGACCTCGCGCGTCTCGTACGGGACACGGACGTACTCGGTGCCCCGGAACACGTACAGATACCCCTGCCCGAGGTCCACGGCCCCGTCGATCCCCTCCTCCCAGCCGGGCGGCAACCCCGCCCAGGTGTCGGAGAGTTGCTGGTCGAAGTCGGGGTCGGCGGAGTCCGTGTCGATGGTGAAGGTCCGCACCGTCGAGCCGGTGAGGAAGTACGCCTCGGGTACGCCGCCCATGTCACGGCCTTTCGTCGGTGGGTTATGTACTCATTTCTAACGGGATCGGTGTGCTGAGCGCTTGGGGTGCTTGTCCCGTTCTTGTCCCGTCCCTCTGAGGCCCTGGTCCCTGGATGTCTGTCCCGCCGGCCGTCACCTTCTGTCCCCGGGGGCGTCCTCGTTCGGGTGAATACGCGAGGGTGAATACGCGAGGAAGGCCGGCACCCCCGAGAGGGCACCGGCCGTTCCGTGAGCGCGAGCGATCAGGCCGCCAACTCCGCCTCCTCCACCGGCATTTCGGCACGCTTTCCGTCCCGCATCACCAGCACCGCCACCACCGCAGCCACCAGCACCCCCACCGCACTCACGGTGAACGTCGTCCCCATCGACTCGGTGAACGCCGACCGCGCGGCGCCCAGCACCCCCGGCTCAGTGGCCCCCGCGATCGACTGCCGGGCCGCCTCGGGCGCGTCCTCCGGCATCCGCGCCGTGTACCCGCTGGTCAGCAGCGAGCCCAGGATCGCGATGCCCAGCGCCGTACCCGCCTGCTGGATCGTGTCGTTGAGTGCGGAGCCGACGCCCGCCTTGTCGGCCGGGATGGTGCCCATCAGCGCGGCGACGGCGGCCGGCATCGCGAGCCCGGCGCCGAGGCCGAGAAGTCCGAGGGAGACGGCGGGAGTTGTGAAGCCGCTGTCCGAGCGGACCGTCGTCATCAGGGCGAAGCACGCGACCATGACCAGCATCCCGGCGAAGATCACGAACCGGTTCCCGAAGCGGGCCGAGAGCTTCACGCCCACCCCGTTGCCGGCCAGCGCGGCGACGGCCAGCGGCAGGAACGCGAGCCCCGCCTCGACCGGCGAGTAGCCGAGCACGAACTGGAGGTACTGGGTCAGTACCAGCAGCAGACCGCCGTTGCCGATCTGGACGAGCGCCAGCGAGAGCGAACCTCCGCTGAAATTACGGTGCTTGAAGAGGACCAGCGGCACCATCGGCGACGCGGTGACGTTCTCCCAGACGACGAACCCGGCGAGCGCCAGCACCGCGACCACCAGGGTGAGCGCCGAACGGCCCTCGAACGCACCGTGCTTGGGGATCTCGATGATCCACCACACCAGCGCGGTCATCCCGACCGCCGACAGCACGGCGCCGATCGGGTCCGCCTTCTGCCAAGGCGCCCTGGACTCCGGCATCAAGGTCACTCCGGCGACCAACGCCAGTGCCACGACAGGGACGTTGAGGAAGAAGATCGAGTGCCAGGAGAAGTGGTCGATGAGGACGCCGCCGAGCACCGGGCTGCCGACCAGGCCCAGCATCGACACCGAACCCCACGCGGCCATCGCCTTCGGCCGTTCCTCCTCGTCGAAGACGGTGATCAGGATCGACAGCGTCGACGGCATGATCAGCGCCCCGCCGACGCCCATCGCGACCCGAACGGCGATGACCTCGGCGGGAGTTGAGCAGAACGCCGCCGCGAGCGAGGCCGTCCCGAAGAGGACCAGGCCGATCAGCATCACCCGGCGCCGCCCGAACCGGTCGCCGAGGCTGCCGGAGGTCAGGAGCAGGCCCGCGAAGACGAGGATGTAGGAGTCGAGGATCCACTGCGTGTCCTGCGCGCTCGCGCCGATGTCCGAGGTCATCGACGGGACCGCCACGGTGAGCGCCATGCTGTCGATCGTCAGCACGACCGTGCTCAGACAGAGCACGACCAGAATCCACCAGCGCCGCCCGCTCCTGCCGTGTCCGTCCATCGGATTCCCTCCCTTGCGAACATCGTGCGCCTGATGCGTACGGTGTTCTCGCTGCCGTTGCGCACACCGTACGCCACGCGGAACAGTGTGCGCAAGGAGGGGTGATCGCACCCCGGCGACCCTTCCGGCCCGGCCCCTCCGCGCCCCCGGAGATCCCGGCGCGCAGCCCCCCACTCCAGTCGCCGCCGCCCCCCACCCGAGTTGCTGATGCGCCGGCATCGGCCACAAGTGACTCATTCCTCACCGCTACTTGGCCGGTCCCAGACGCTTGAGCGTTGAAGAACCCCCGCTACAGTCGACCGACACGGGTGTCCCCGCACGGTCCCGCCGACGGGCGCCCGCCCCGCGCGGCCACGCCCGATCGCCGCGCAGCGCATCCGCACCATCCCGCACGGCCTCCGCACCAACACCCGCACGGCGTTCGAACTCCCGGGCAGGCCGCAGCACTTGGCGGCCATGTCACCGACACTCGAAGCAGCCAGGAGGTCCCCCGACCATGCCTCTGCGCCATCTCACCCCACATGACCAGCGGCTCTTCCTGCTCCACGGCACCGGCCCCGCCGCCTTCGTGCCGGACCCGCTGATCCACCGGGCCGTGGCCCGGCACGCGGCCACCACCCCGCACGCGATCGCCGCCGAACACCGGGGCCGCACCCTCACCTACGCCCAACTCGACGCGCACGCCGAGGCGTTGGCCGCACGCCTGCACGCGGAGGGCGTCCGCCCCGGCGACCACGTCGGCCTCTTCGTGCGCCGCTCCCTGCCGATGCTCGTCGGCCTGCTGGGCATCCTCAAGGCGGGCGCCGCCTACGTTCCCCAGGACATCGGCCTCGCACCGCCCGCCCAACTCGCCCACGTCATCGGCACCGCACGCACCCGCGTGATCCTCACCCTCGCCGAACACGCGCACCGCGTCCCGCTCCCGCCGGACCAGGGGCATCAACTCATCGACCTGGACGAGCCGTTGCCGCCCGCGAGGCTCCGGCTCCCCACCCCGCTGCCGGACGACGGCTGCTACGTCCTGTTCACCTCCGGCACCACCGGCCGCCCCAACGGCGTGAAGGTCACCCACCGCAACGTCGCCAACCTCCTGCTCACCGAACCGGGTTCGCTCGGCATCGGCCCCGGCGACCGCGTCGCCCAACTCCTCAACATCGCCTTCGACATGGCGGCCTGGGAGATCCTCGGCTGCCTCGCGCACGGCGCCACCCTCGTCATCCGCGACCGCGACATCGCGGCCACCGCCGGCACGGCGACCGTCCTGATCGCCACCCCGACGGTCCTGTCCGGCATCGACCCGGCCGCCTGCCCCCGGGTGCGCGCGGTCGCGGTCGCCGGAGAACCCTGCCCGCGCCCCCTCGCCGACGCGTGGGCGCGCCGGGCCGCGTTCTTCAACTGCTGCGGCCCGACCGAGACGACGATCGTCAACACCATGTCCCGGCACGACCCGAGGAACCCCCTCCTCACGATCGGCCGCCCCACCCCCAACAACACGGTGTACGTCCTGGACGCCGACCGCCGCGCGCTCCCGATCGGCGAGGTCGGCGAGATGTGGGCCGGTGGCGACTGCGTCTCGGCGGGCTACCTCACCGATGACCCGGGCGACCGCCTGAACAAAGAGCGTTACGCCCCGGACCCGTTCCTCGGCGGCGGCCGGCGCATGTTCCGCACCCGCGACCTCGGCCGCTGGACCCCGGACGGCCGCCTCGAACACCTCGGCCGCACCGACGACCAGGTGAAGGTACGCGGCTTCCGCGTCGAACTCGACTCCGTCTCCTCGGTGTTGGAGCAGGTGCCGGGCGTCGTGCGCGCGGTCACCCTCAAGCGCGACGACCGCACGCTCGTCTCCTTCGTCTGCCCGGCGGACGTCGACCCCGACACGGCCCGCCGCGCGGTCGCCGACGCGCTGCCGTACTACTGCGTACCCGATAGTGTCATGCCCCTGACATCACTACCGGAGACCGACCGGGGCAAGATCGACAAACCGGCGCTCCTCCAACTCGCCCCGGACCGCCCGGCGGTGGCCCGATGACGACGGAGCTGAGCCGCACCGGCACCCCGCTGCCGGCCCTGACCTCCCTGCCGCGCCGCCTCCTCAAGCACCCCCGGCTGATGCACTACAACCGGCTCGCGGCAACGGTGTTCCTGGTGAACGGGGCGTGCCTGTACGCGAGTTGGCCGGTCACCGAACAGGGCATGGCCCACGCGGTCCTCGCGAACCTCGCGCCGGCGATCCTCATCCGCCAGCAGTACGTCATCAACTTCCTCTTCCGGGCGGCGACTTCAGCCCCGGTCAGTTGGCCGCTGCGGGTCCGCTGGACGCTGGGCAAGGTCTACCACTTCGGCGGACTGCACGTCGGAGGCGCGCTCGCGGGGACGGCGTGGTTCGCCGCGCTCACCCTCACGACCACTAACAGGGCCGTCATGGCCGTGAGTTGGGCGCTGCTCGTACTGCTGCTGGTCATCGTCGCGACCGCGCTGCCGCCCTTCCGGTCCCGGCACCACGACCACTTCGAGAAGATCCACCGCTTCGGCGGCTGGAGCGCCCTCGCCCTCTTCTGGGCGCACACCGTCCTGACGGCGACCGGGCCCCTCGAACCGGCGGTGCTCGCGCTCGTCACGTTCAGCGTCGCGCTGCCCTGGCTGCGGCTGCGCAAGGTCGACGTACGGGTCGAACGGCCGTCCCCGCACGTGGTGTTGGCCCGCTTCGACTACGGCGAGACCCCCTTCGCCGGGTCCTCCACGGCCGTCAGCCGCAGCCCGCTCACGGAGTGGCACTCCTTCGCGAACGTCCCCTCGCCGGGCAGCCCGGGCTTCCGGCTGACCATCTCGCGGGCCGGGGACTGGACCGGGAAGTTCATCGACGACCTCCCGACGAAGGTGTGGGTCAAGGGAATCACCACCGCCGGGGTCGCCAACATCGAAGTCCTCTTCAGCAAGGTGGTCTACGTCGCCACCGGCAGCGGCATCGGCCCCTGCCTGCCCCACCTCCTCGCCGCCGAGGTCCCCTCCCGCCTCGTCTGGGCCACCCGCGACCCCCGCGTCACCTACGGCGACGCGCTCGTCGACGAGATCCTCGCCGTCCAGCCCGACGCGGTCGTCTGGGACACCTCCCGCCACGGCAAACCCGACATGGTCGGCCTCGCGTACGCCGCCTACCGCGACTTCGGCGCCGAGGCGGTCATCTGCATCTCCAACAAGAAGCTCACCTGGCAGGTCGTCCACGGCCTCGAACAGCGCGGAATACCCGCCTACGGCGCGATCTGGGACTCGTAGAAAGGATGGTGACGATGCGTCATCTCAAAACCGAGCGGTACGAGGGTGTCGTGCTCGTCCGCCTGCACCGGCCGCACGTCCTCAACGCGCTCAGCTCCGAGCTGCTCGCCGAACTCCTCGACACCGTACGGCCGTTGGAGTCCGACGACACGGTCGGCTGCGTCGTCCTCACCGGCTCCGAGCGGGCGTTCGCGGCCGGCGCCGACATCAGGGAGATGGCCGGGAAGAGCGCCGCCGACATGGTGGCGGAGGACTACTTCGGGGCGTGGGAGGAGTTCGCCGGCCTCCGCGTCCCGAAGATCGCCGCCGTCAACGGCGTCGCCTACGGCGGGGGTTGCGAACTCGCGATGATGTGCGACCTCGTGATCGCGGGGGAGTCCGCGCGGTTCGGGCAGCCCGAGGTCAAGCTCGGCGTGATCCCCGGCATCGGCGGCACCCAGCGCCTCACCCGCCTCGTCGGCCGCGCCAAGGCGATGGACCTGGTCCTCACCGGCCGCACGATGGACGCCCGCGAGGCGGAGAGCGCCGGGCTCGTGTCCCGGGTGGTCCCCGACGACCGGACGGTTGCGGAGGCGCTGGAGGCGGCGGCGACGATCGCCTCGTACGGCCGTCTCGCCGTCCGGGCGGCCCGCGACTGCGTCGACCGGGCGCTGGAGACCGGCCTCAGGGACGGCATCCGCTACGAACGCCGCGCGTTCCACGGCCTGTTCGCGACCGGCGACCAGCGGGAGGGCATGACGGCGTTCCTGGAGAAACGCCCGCCACGGTTCAGCGGGCGCTAGCGAGCGCCTGCCCCACCCCCGGTTCCCTCGGCCCCAGGAACCGGGGGTCCGGCGTGAACACCGCGTCCAGCGCCGCCTTGCCCGCCGCGAACACCTCGCGGGCGCCCCCGTACAGCCACGTCGCGTCGTGCTTCTCGGCCACGCCGACGCCGTACGAGTCGATCCCCGCGGCCTCACAGAGCGCGACGGCGCGGCGTATGTGGAAGCCCTGGCTGATCAGCACCGCGCGGTGGACGCCGAAGATCTTCTTGGCGCGCACGCACGAGTCCCACGTGTCGAAGCCCGCGTAGTCGCTCACCACGTGACCGTCCGGGACGCCGTGGCGCGTCAGGTACGCGCGCATCGCGTCCGGCTCGTCGTAGTCCTCGCGGCTGTTGTCGCCGGTCACCAGGACGACCTTGACGCGGCCCGCGCGGTAGAGGTCCGCCGCCGCGTTCAGCCTGCCGCGCAGGTACGGGGACGGCTCGCCGTTCCACAGGCCCGCGCCGAAGACGACGGCGACGTCCGTACGCGGCGCGTCCGCCGTCGTCCCGTACCGGCCGGACGTCGACACGAACAGCCACGTCGACGGCAGCAGCGCCAGCACGCACACCGCCATCACGGCCTGCACGAGCCGCCGCTGACCGGCACGCGTACGCGGCAGACGCGGCCTGCGCAGCGACAGCCTCCGCATGGACACCCCTCCCCGGACCCTCCCCGGCCCACCCCCGACGACGTTCACCAGGCAAGACGCACCCGGCGCTGATCAGGTTCACTCACACGCCCCAGCCCTTGCGAGAACACCCTCACACCACCCCCACCCCCACCGTGAACCCCCGGAAAACACCCGTGACGGTCACGCAACCACCCCGCAACGCCCCCGCGCGAGGATCGACCCATGTCCAGCCAGCTCAGCCGCCTCGCCCGGCGGCGCACCGCTCAGCCCGCGCTCGTGGTCGTCGCCCACGGCAGCCGCGACCCGCGCGCGTTGCGTACGGTCGGCGCCCTCCTGGACCGCGTGCGCGCGCAGCGCCCCGGTCTGGACGTCCACCTGGGGCACATCGAGCTGAACGAGCCGCTGCTCACCGACACGCTCGCGCGCGTGGACACGCAGGACGTCGTCCTGGTCCCCCTCCTGCTGGGCCGGGGCTACCACATCAAGCGCGACATCCCGGAGATGGCGGCGCAGACGCACCCGCACGCGCGCGTGGCGGGCGCACTGGGCCCGCACGCCCTCCTGGTCGACACGCTGGTGTCCCGCCTGGAGGAGGCCGGCTGGCCCACCCGCCCGGACGCCGGGTACGGCGATACGGCGATCGTCCTCGCGGCGGCCGGCTCCCGGGACCCCGACAACGCGGCCGACACGAACCGCACGGCCCACCTCCTCTCGGCCCGCCTGGGCGTCCCGGTCCTCCCGGCGTACGCCTCGACGGCGGAACCGGCCGTCCCGAGGGCCCTGGCCGACCTCCGCGCGCGCGGCTACACGCGCGTGGCCATCGCCTCGTACTTCACGGCCCCGGGCCGCTTCGCGACGGAGTGCGCGGCGGCGGCGCCCTGGATCGTCTCGGCCCCCTTGGGCGCGCACGAGTCGATGGCCCGCCTCGTCCTGACCCGCTACGACGACGCGACGGCGACGGCGGGCACCAGCAACGCGGCCTGACCCACCCCACTCCCGCACTTCCCCCCGCTCCGACCCGAGGCGCAGAGCCGAATTGTCAGTGCCTGCCCTTACTGTCGAAGCATGGAAGGCACCGATCCGAACGCCGACGAGAACACCGACGAGAACACCGACGAGAACACCGAGCCCGCCCCCGACCACACCCGCACCGCCCCCGCCTACGCCCCCTCCGCCGCCGACCGCTGGGCCCCCGAACCGGACAAACGCCCCGGCCGCACCGCCTTCCAGCGCGACCGGGCCCGCCTCCTGCACTCCTCCGCCCTGCGCAGGCTCGCGGGGAAGACCCAGGTCGTCACGCCGGGCACGCAGGGCCCGGTGTGGGACGCCAGCCCCCGTACGCGCCTCACGCACTCCCTGGAGTGCGCCCAGGTCGGCCGGGAACTCGGCGCGGCCCTCGGCTGTGACCCGGACCTCGTCGAGGCGGCCTGCCTCGCGCACGACCTGGGCCACCCGCCCTTCGGCCACAACGGCGAACAGGCGCTGAACGACTTCGCGAAGGACTGCGGCGGCTTCGAGGGCAACGCCCAGTCCCTGCGCCTGCTGACCCGCATCGAGCCGAAGCGCTTCACCCCGGAGGGCTCGGTGGGCCTCAACCTCACGCGCGCGACGCTGGACGCGGCGACGAAGTACCCCTGGCCGCGGGGCGAGCACCCCACGGACCCGAGGTCCCCCAAGTTCGGCGTGTACGACGACGACCGCCCGGTCTTCGACTGGATCCGCAAGGAGTCCCCCGGCACGCGCGCGTGCTTCGAGGCCCAGGTCATGGACTGGTCGGACGACGTGGCGTACTCGGTGCACGACGTGGAGGACGGCCTGCACGCGGGCCACATCGACCCGGCCGCCCTGTCCGCGCGGGCGGAACGCGAGGAGATCTTCCGTGTGGCGGTGGGCCGTTACGTCCCCGGGGACACGGATCCGGCCGAACTCGCGGCGGCCCTGGACCGCCTCCTCGCGCAGGACTGGTGGCCGCACGGCTACGACGGCACGGCGGTCGCCCAGGCCCGCCTGAAGGACGCGACGAGCCAGCTGATCGGCCGCTTCTGCCTGGCGGCGGAGGGCGCGACCCGCGCGAGGTACGGCACCGGCCGCCTCACGCGCTACGCCGCCGAACTGGTCGTCCCGCGCGAGACCCGCCTGGAGTGCGCCGTCCTCAAGGCGGTCGCCGACCGGTACGTCATGCAGCGCGCCGAACAGGAGCGCCTGCGCGCCGACCAGCGGATCGTCATCACGGAACTCGCCGAGGCCCTCACCGCGCGGGCGCCGTACGGACTGGACCCCCAGTTCCACGCGCTGTACGTCAAGGCACCGGACGACCACGCCCGCGAACGGGTGATCGTGGACCAGATCGCGTCCCTCACCGACGCGTCCGCGAGAGCCCTGCACACACGGCTGACGGGCCGCCCCTGAGATCGCCCCGCCGGGGCACTACCCCTTCCCCCCGAACGTTGCGTGCGGGACGCTCGCATGTGGCGACACCCTTACGAGGAGGCATCAAGTGGTCGACGCGGATCAGACGTTCGTCATCGTCGGAGGTGGCCTGGCCGGTGCCAAGGCGGCCGAGACGCTCCGTGCGGAGGGCTTCACCGGGCGCGTGATACTGATCGGCGACGAACGCGACCACCCCTACGAGCGCCCCCCGCTCTCCAAGGGCTACCTCCTCGGCAAGGACGACCGCGACAGCGTCTTCGTCCACGAACCGGCCTGGTACGCGCAGAACGACATCGAACTGCACCTCGGCCAGACGGTCACCGCGATCGACCGCGCCAGGAAGACCGTCAGCCTCGGCGACGGCACCCTGATCGCGTACGACAAGCTCCTCCTCGCGACCGGCGCCGAGCCGCGCCGCCTGGACGTCCCCGGCACCGGCCTCGCGGGCGTCCACCACCTGCGCCGCCTCGCCCACGCAGAGCGCCTGCGGCACGTCCTCAAGGCCCTCGGCCGCGACAACGGCCACCTGGTGATCGCGGGCGCCGGCTGGATCGGCCTGGAGGTCGCGGCGGCGGCGCGCACGTACGGCGCCGAGGTCACCGTCGTCGAACCCGAGCCGACGCCCCTGCACGGCGTCCTGGGCCCCGAACTGGGCCAGCTCTTCGCCGACCTGCACGCCGAGCACGGCGTCCGCTTCCACTTCGGCGCCCGCCTCACCGAGATCACCGGCCAGGACGGCATGGTCCTCGCGGTGCGCACGGACGACGGCGAGGAGCACCCGGCGCACGACGTGCTCGCCGCGATCGGCGCGGCCCCGCGCACCGGCCTCGCCGAGGCGGCCGGGCTCACGCTCGCCGACCGCGCGCACGGCGGCGGCATCGAGGTCGACGCGAGCCTGCGCACCTCCGACCCGGACATCTACGCCGCCGGAGACGTCGCCGCGTTCCCGTTCGCCGACGCGCGCCTGCGCGTGGAGCACTGGGCGAACGCCCTCAACGGCGGACCGGCCGCCGCGCGCGCGATGCTCGGCAAGGACGTCACCTACGACCGGGTGCCGTACTTCTTCTCCGACCAGTACGACCTGGGGATGGAGTACAGCGGCTGGGCGCCGCCCGGCTCGTACGACCAGGTCGTCATCCGCGGGGACGCCGGGAAGCGGGAGTTCATCGCGTTCTGGCTGCGCGAGGGCCGGGTCCTGGCCGGGATGAACGTGAATGTGTGGGATGTCACAGAGCAGATCCAGCGGCTGATCCAGAGCGGCGCCGAGGTCGACCCGGACGCCCTCGCGAACCCCGCGACCCCCCTGGAGTCCCTGGCCGCCTGAGCCCGGACGGGGGCCGCCTCGGCACCGGAGTGTCGGTCGGCCCCCGTAGAATTCCAGCGTGGCAGGACGGATCAACGACGAGGACGTGAAGGCGGTACGGGACGCGGTCCCGATCGACGCCGTGGTCTCCGAGTACCTCCAACTGCGCAGCGCGGGCGGCGGCAACCTCAAGGGCCTGTGCCCCTTCCACGACGAGAAGTCCCCGTCGTTCCAGGTCAGCCCCAGCAAGGGCCTCTTCCACTGCTTCGGCTGCCAGGAGGGCGGCGACACCATCACGTTCGTGATGAAGGTCGACCACCTCACGTTCTCCGAGTCGGTCGAGCGCCTCGCCGCGCGCGCGGGCATCACGCTGCGCTACGAGGAGGGCGGCTACAACCCCTCCCACCAGCGCGGCGAACGCATCCGCCTGGTCGAGGCCCACAAGATCGCCGCCGAGTGGTACGCCGAACAGCTCGCCACCAGCCCCGAGGCCGACACCGGCCGCATGTTCCTCGCCGAGCGCGGCTTCGACCAGGCCGCCGCCGTCCACTTCGGCGTCGGCTACAGCCCGCAGGGCTGGGACCACCTCACCCGCTTCCTGCGCGGCAAGGGCTTCAGCGACCGCGAACTCACCCTCTCCGGCCTCTCCCAGGAGGGCCGCCGCGGCCCCATCGACCGCTTCCGCGGGCGCCTGATGTGGCCCATCCGCGACATCGGCGGCGACGTCGTCGGCTTCGGCGCCCGCAAGCTGTACGAGGCCGACACCGGCCCCAAGTACCTGAACACGCCGGACACCCCGATCTACAAGAAGTCCCAGGTCCTGTACGGCATCGACCTCGCCAAGCAGTCGATCGCGAAGTCCAGCCGCGCGGTCGTCGTCGAGGGCTACACCGACGTCATGGCCTGCCACCTCGCGGGCGTCACGACCGCCATCGCGACCTGCGGTACGGCCTTCGGCGGCGAGCACATCAAGATCCTGCGCCGCCTCCTGATGGACAACGGCAGCGCGCGCGTCATCTTCACCTTCGACGGCGACGCGGCGGGCCAGAAGGCCGCCCTGCGCGCCTTCGAGGACGACCAGAAGTTCGCCGCCGAGACGTACATCGCGATCGCCCCCGACGGCATGGACCCCTGCGAGCTGCGCCTCGCCAAGGGCGACGAGGCGGTCGCCGACCTCGCCGAACCCCGCACGCCGCTCTTCGAGTTCGCGCTGCGCCAGATCGTCGCCCGCTACGACCTCGACACGCCGGGGGGCCGAGCCGCCGCGCTCGACGAGGCCGCCCCCGTCGTCGCCCGCATCAAGAACAGCGGCGCCCAGCACGAGGTCGCCGTCCAGCTCGCGGGCCTGCTCGGCATCCTCGACACCCAGTTCGTCGTCAAGCGGGTCGCCCAACTCGCCCGCTGGGCCAAGGGCAAGGGCGAGGCCCCCGCCCCCGCGGGCCGGCGCCAGCCGTACGAGGAGAGCCCCCGCCCCGCCGTCAAGGGCCCCGCCCTCCAACTCCGCAACCCCGTCTACGCGACCGAGCGCGAGCTCGTCAAACTCGCCCTCCAGCGCCCCGAGCTGGTCTCCCCGGCGTTCGACGCGTACGGCGTGGACGAGTTCACCTGCGCCCCCTACGCCGCCGTCCGCCAGGCCATCCTCGACGCGGGCGGCGCCGAGTACGGCATCGAGGACGCGCAGGACTACCTGATGTGCGTGCGCGAGGTCGCCCCCGACGACACGGTCCGCGCGATGGTCACCGAACTCGCCGTCGAACCGATCATGCGCCGCACCGTCGACGACGTGTACGCGGGCGCCCAACTGGTCACCGTCCGCCGCCGGGCCGTGGAACGCCGCATCCACGACATCCAGTCCCAGCTGACCCGCCTCGCCACCGCCGGCGACCCTGCCCAACTGGCCGCCGTCCAGAACGAGTTGTGGATCCTCCAGGAGTACGACCGGGCGCTACAGGCGCAGGGGGTCGCCGCCCTCTGAGGCGAACGTCGGCGCCACAGCCCGCAGCAGCCGCCGTACGAACTCCCCCTCCGCGTCGGCGAATCGCGGGAACTCGGCGACGAAGTGCCGCCACTCCACGTACCGCAGCGCCTCCGCCACGTCCTCGAAGCGGACCTCGTGCCGGTGGTACTCGGGCCACTCGCCCCCCGCCTCGAACACCGCGTGCAGCAACGCGTAGGGCAGCGGGTGCCGTTCGGCGAGCAGGACCGCGTCGTACAGGTCCTTGCCCTGGGAGTGCATGTCGAGGGTCAGCCACAGCAGCTTCCACGCCAGCGACAGTTCCGGCGTCGCCCCCAACAGGACGGCCCCGCCCGGGAGTTCGACCGGCGCGGGCTCCTGCGGCAGCCGCTCCCCGAACACGAAGTCGAGCTGGACGTGCCCGCCCGGCAGCCCCGGCGCCGTCCACGGCAGGACCAGCCGCCGCCCCGGCACCCGCTCGTACGTCCAGATGTCCTCCGCGACCGCCCCCGCCGCGTCGAAGCCCTGTGCGGCCTCCTCGGCGGCTCTCGCGATGCCGTCGAGCATCCTGGCCGTCCGGGGGTCGCCGAGGCCCCACGCGGGCGGTACGACGACGAAATCGAGGTCGCCCGGCTCGCGCGCCGCCTCCCCGAACCACGCCGTCATCAGCATGCTGCCGCGCAGGACGAGCGCGTCCGCCCACTCCGAGCCGCCGATCACGCGCAGGACCGCTTCCAGGGCGCGCCGCCGGGCCGCCCGCCACGCCTCGGTGCGCGCCGGGTCCGCGAAGGCGGGGTCGGTGGCGCGGTAGGCGTCCCGGTGCTGCTTCATCGACGGGTCGAAGACCAGCTTCTGCGTGACGTCCTCACCGGGGACGGTCCGCAGCGTGGGCGGCAGGTCGACGTACCGCGAGTCCCCGTCCGGCGTCATGCCAACCACCCCTCGTCCACCGACTCGTCGCTGTCGTACAGCACGAACTCCCGCTCCACCGACAACACATCAAAGCCGGAGAGCGCGTCCAGCAGTTTTCCCAGGGCGAGTCGGGCGCCGTCCGCGTCGGTGCCCCGGCAGCGCTGCGTCACGAACCGCTCGCCCTCCCGCCGCACGTTGCGCGACAGATGCGCCCCGAACGGCACGACCAGCGCGGCGAGTTCACAGAGGTCGGCGCCCTCGTCCAGCCGCAGCTTCACGTGGTGCTCGAAGTAACGCCCGTCCCCGCAGGGCCCGTCCGGTACCTCGGGGGCCCACGGCGCCGACTCGATCTTCACGCGGACCGGCACGAACCCCGCCGCCCGCAGCGCCCCGGCGACCTCCCGCGCGCGGGCGCGCTGCGCGGCGTACGCGTCGCCCCGCAGCGTCAGCATCGGCTGCAACGGCGTTCGCCCCCGCGCGAGTTCGATCACCGTGAGTTTCAGGTCCGCCGCGGACGCCCACGCGCGCAGTTGGTCCAGGTCGGAACAGTCGACGGTGAGGTGTGTTTCGTACAAGGATTCGGACACCGGGGGATTCTCGCAGGTGGGGGCGTGCGGGTCAGCGGCCGGTCACGTCCCGGACTCAAAAAGTCACCGCACGCCCCTCGTGGCGGTGATGTGTCGTACCCCACACTGGGTGGCGGTGCCTGAGTACTCGGAGCGCGGCCGATCCGTCCCCCACGAAACCCCCACCCAGGCCGATGCTCACCGCGTACGGGACGGACTGCGGCGAGGCCGTCCACTCCGCCCCGAAGTGCCGCTGTCGTACCCCCTGGCAGCGATCATCCTGGAGGTCGCCCCCGTGCAGACCCAGACGCTCACCCAGACCGACGTCAGTACCGAAGCGGAGCCCGACGCCGAGGCCGACGTGCTGGCCGCGGTGCCCGCGCAGGGCACCGCCGCGCACCACCCCGAGACGGGGCCCCCGCCGGAGGGGATCGACGAACCGCCCGAGCGGATCCGCCCGTCCGACACCGGCGGACCCTCCTCCGACCTGTTCCGCCAGTACCTCCGCGAGATCGGCCGCATCCCGCTGCTGACCGCGGCCGAGGAGGTCGAGCTGGCGCGGCGCGTCGAGGCGGGCCTGTTCGCCGAGGAGAAACTCCTCAACACCCCTGACCTGGACAGCCAGTTGGCGCTGGACCTGGACCGGCTCGTCGTCATGGGCCGGATGGCCAAGCGCCGCCTCATCGAGGCGAACCTGCGGCTCGTCGTCTCCGTCGCCAAGCGGTACGTCGGCCGCGGCCTGACCATGCTCGACCTCGTCCAGGAGGGCAACCTCGGCCTCATCCGCGCCGTCGAGAAGTTCGACTACGCGCGCGGGTACAAGTTCTCGACGTACGCCACCTGGTGGATCCGCCAGGCCATGTCCCGGGCCCTCGCCGACCAGGCCCGGACCATCCGCGTCCCCGTCCACGTCGTCGAACTCATCAACCGTGTCGTGCGCGTCCAGCGCCGCATGCTCCAGGAGCGCGGCTACGAGCCGACGCCGGAAGAGGTGGCCGCCCAGCTCGACCTCGCGCCCGAGCGCGTCGGCGAGGTCCTGCGACTCGCCCAGGAGCCCGTCTCCCTCCACGCACCCGTGGGCGAGGAGGACGACGTGGCCCTGGGCGACCTCATCGAGGACGGCGACGCCGCGAGCCCCGTCGAGTCCGCCGCGTTCCTGCTGCTCAGGGAGCACCTGGAGGCCGTGCTGTCGACGCTGGGGGAGCGCGAGCGCAAGGTCGTCCAGCTGCGGTACGGGCTCGCCGACGGCCGGCCGCGCACCCTGGAGGAGATCGGCCGGATCTTCGGCGTCACGCGCGAGCGGATCCGGCAGATCGAGTCCAAGACCCTCAACAAGCTCCGGGACCACGCGTTCGCGGACCAGCTGAGGGGATACCTGGACTGAAGCGGGGGCCGCGGGTGACGAGCGGCCCCCGGACCCTCAGTCGACCTCGGCCACCGCCTCCGCGAACTGCGCCTTGTACAGCCGCGCGTAGGCGCCGCCCGACTCCAGCAGCTCGCTGTGCGAGCCCTGTTCGACGATCGAGCCGTTCTCCATGACGAGGATCGTGTCCGCGTCCCGGATCGTCGACAGCCGGTGCGCGATGACGAACGACGTGCGCCCGTGCGCCAGTTTGGCCATCGCCTTCTGGATCAGCACCTCCGTACGGGTGTCGACGGAGGACGTCGCCTCGTCGAGGACGAGGATCACCGGGTCGGACAGGAACGCGCGCGCGATGGTGATGAGCTGCTTCTCACCCGCGCTGACCCCGCTGCCCTCGTCGTCGATGACGGTGTCGTACCCGTCCGGCAGCGTACGGACGAACCGGTCCGCGTGCGCCGCGCGCGCCGCCTCCTCGATCTCCCCGCGTGTGACGTCGCGCGCGGCGCCGTACGCGATGTTCTCGGCGATCGTCCCGCCGAACAGCCACGTGTCCTGGAGGACCATGCCGATGCCCGCGCGCAGGTCGTCGCGGGACATGCGGGCGATGTCGACGCCGTCGAGGGTGATGCGCCCGCCGGAGACGTCGTAGAACCGCATCAGGAGGTTGACGAGGGTCGTCTTGCCCGCGCCCGTGGGGCCGACGATGGCGACCGTGTGGCCGGGTTCGACGGTCAGCGACAGGTCCTCGATGAGCGGCTTGTCGGGGTCGTACCGGAAGGACACGCCCTCCAGCGCGACCCGCCCGAGCGACTCGGCCGGGCGCTCGGAGTCCTTCGCGTCCGCCTCCTGCTCGTCCGCGTCGAGGAGCTCGAAGATCCGCTCGGCCGACGCGACCCCGGACTGCACCAGGTTGGCCATCGACGCGACCTGCGTGAGCGGCATCGAGAACTGGCGCGAGTACTGGATGAACGCCTGCACGTCCCCGATGGACAGCGACCCGGACGCCACCCGCAGCCCGCCGACGACCGCCACCAGCACGTAGTTGAGGTTGGACACGAACATCATCAGCGGCTGCATGATCCCGCTGTTGAACTGCGCCTTGAACCCCGCCTCGTACAGCGCGTCGTTCTGCTCGGCGAACTGCTGCGCGGACTCCCGCTGCCGCCCGAAGACCTTGACCAGCGTGTGCCCGGTGTACATCTCCTCGATGTGCGCGTTGAGCTGCCCGGTGGTCCGCCACTGCTGCACGAAGTGCGGCTGCGAGCGCTTGCCGACGCGCGTCGCGACGAGCGCCGACAGCGGCACCGTCACCAGCGCGACCAGCGCGAGCAGCCACGACACCCAGAACATCATCGCGAGCACGCCGATGATCGTCAGCACGGAGTTGATCAGCTGCCCCATGGACTGCTGGAGCGTCTGCCCGATGTTGTCGATGTCGTTCGTCGCCCGCGACAGCACCTCCCCGCGCTGCCGTTTGTCGAAGTACGACAGGGGAAGGCGCGACAGTTTCGTCTGCACGTCCTCCCGCATCCGGAACACCGTCCGGTTGACGGCCCGGTTGACGAGCCGCGTCGCGACGGCCATCAGCAGACCGGCGATCACGAACACGCCGACGGCGATCCCGAGGACCTCCCCCACGGCCCCGAAGTCGATGCCCTTGCCGGGCGTGAAGTCCGTCGACCTGAGCATGTCCGCGACGGACGACTGCCCGTCGTCCCGCATCCCCTGGAGGACCTGTTCCTTCGACTCACCGGCCGGCAGCTGCCGCCCGATGATCCCCGCGAACACCAGGTCGGTCGCCTTCCCGAGGATCTTCGGACCGACGACGTTCAGCCCCACGCTGATCACGACGCACACCAGCAGCGCGTACACCGTGAGGCGTTCCGGCTTGAAGTACCCGACCAGCCGCTTCCCGGACACCTTGAAGTCCAGCGACCGGCTGTCGGGTCCCGCACCGGCCAACATGCGTCCCGCAGGCCCGGCCATCAGGCAGCCTCCGCTTCCGTGAGCTGGGAGAGCACGATCTCCCGGTAGGTCTCGTTCTCCGCCATCAGCTCGTGATGGCTGCCCGTCCCGACGACCCGGCCCTCGTCCAGGACGACGATCCGGTCCGCGTCGCGGATGGTCGCCACGCGCTGCGCGACGATCACCACGGTCGCCGCCGCCGTCTCGCGCGCGAGCGCAGCTCTCAGCGCCGCGTCCGTCGCGTAGTCGAGCGCGGAGAACGAGTCGTCGAACAGGTAGATCTCCGGCCGCTGCACCAGCGTGCGCGCGATGGACAGCCGCTGCCGCTGGCCGCCCGACACGTTCGTCCCGCCCTGAGCGATCGGCGCGTTCAGCCCGCCTTCGAGCCGCTCCACGAACTCCCTGGCCTGCGCCACCTCCAGCGCGTGCCACAGCTCCTCGTCCGTCGCGTCCGGGTTGCCGTAGCGCAGGTTCGTCGCGACCGTCCCCGCGAACAGGTACGGCTTCTGCGGCACCAGGCTCACCGCCTTCGCCAGCAGCTCCGGCTCGATGTCGGCGACCGGCACGCCGTCCACCAGGACCTCGCCGTCCGTCGCGTCGAACAACCGGGGCACGAGCCCCAGGAGCGTGGACTTGCCGCTGCCCGTCGAGCCGATCACGGCCGTCGTCTCACCGGGCAGCGCCACCAGGTCCACCGCCTTCAGCACCGGCTCCTCGGCGCCCGGGTAGCGGAACCCCGCGCCCCGCAGCTCCAGATGCCCGTGCCGCCGCAGCTCCCGCACGGGCGCCGACGGCGGAACCACGCTCGACGACGTCTCCAGCACCTCCTGGATCCGCTCGGCGCACACCTCCGCGCGCGGGATCATCATGAACATGAACGTGGCCATCATCACGGCCATCACGATCTGCATCAGATACGCGAGGAACGCCGTCAGATCACCGATCTGCATCTCGCCGCCGTCGATGCGATGGGCCCCGAACCAGACCACCGCGATCGACGACAGGTTCACCACCGTCATGACGATCGGGAACATCAGCGCCAGCAGATTCCCCGCCTTGAGCGATACGTCCGTCAGGTCCGTGTTGGCCTTCCGGAACCGCTCCTCCTCGTACGCGTCCCGCACGAACGCGCGGATCACCCGGTTGCCGGAGATCTGCTCGCGCAGCACCCGGTTGACGGTGTCCAGCCGCTCCTGCATCGACCGGAACAACGGCCGCAGCTTCACCACGATCAGCGTCACGCAGACGCCCAGCAGCGGGACGACGGCCACCAGCACCGCCGACAGCGGCACGTCCAGACCGAGCGCCAGCACGATGCCGCCCACGCACATGATCGGCGCGGACACCATCAGGGTGAACGTCATCAGCACCAGCATCTGGACCTGCTGCACGTCGTTCGTCGTGCGCGTGATCAGCGACGGGGCACCGAACTGGCCCACCTCGCGCGCGGAGAACGACTGCACCCGGTCGAACACCGCCCCGCGCAGGTCCCGGCCCAGCGCGGACGCCGTCCGCGCGCCGTAGTACACGGCACCGATGTTCGTCACGACCTGCGCCAGCGAGATGCCGATCATCAGAGCGCCGTAGGTCAGGATGTAGCCGGTGTCGCCGTTGATGACGCCCTGGTCGATGATGTCGGCGTTCAGCGTGGGCAGGTACAGGGTCGCGCTGGTCTGGAGCAGTTGCAGCAGCACCAGCAGACCGATCGGTTTTCGGTAGGGCCTGAGATAGGTCCGCAGAAGTCGTATGAGCACGCTACGTCTCTCGGCAGAGGGTGGATGGAGTGGTCCGACGACGGGGCCTTCTGGTTGCCCCTGGCCCCTATCGTCGGACACTCCACCCGCGTTACCTCAACCGATTAACCCATCAGGTGGCCTTCTTGAGCTGACAGCGCAACCGGGAACTCGGCCGTTCTTTGGTGCGTTGGAACTTATGGGAACGCGCTTTTCGAAGGCGCGCCCCGCCTCAGTGGAGCGTCAGTGCAGGGCCCCGGGATGGATCTGCTCCCGCACCGACACGAACTGCTGGCGCACGGCCTGGCCCACCGCGAGATCCTCGCCCGGGTCGAGCACCTGCGCCGCCGCTCCCTGCCAGGCCGGAGGCGTCCGCGGGTCCAGCGTCCCCTGCGACACCCCGAGCGCCCACGCCGCCTGCCGCGCCGCCCCGATCGCCGCGTAGTCCGCCGGCTGCGGTACGACCACCTGGGCCCCGAACAGCGAAGGAGCCGCCGCTTGCACCGCCGGAAGCCCGGCCGCCGCGCCGAGCAGGAAGATCCGCCGTACGTCGACCCCGCGCCCGCGCAGCACGTCCAACGCGTCCGCCAGCCCGCACAGCATCCCCTCGAACGCCGCCCGCGCCAGATGCTCCGGCTTCATCGACTCCCGGCGCAGCCCGGTGATCGTCCCCGCCGTGTGCGGCAGGTTCGGCGTCCGCTCACCCTCCAGGTACGGCAGCATCACCAGCCCGTGCGACCCCGGCGTCGACTGCGTCGCCAGCTCCGAGAGCGCCTCCAGGTCCTTCACACCGAGCAGTTCGGCGGTCCCGCGCAGGGTGCGTACGGCGTTGAGGGTGGTGACGACGGGCAGGTGCATGCCGGTCGCGTCCGCCAGCGACGTGATCATCCCGGAGCTGTCCACCAGCGCCTCCGGGTGCACGGCCATCACCGAACCCGAGGCACCCAGCGACACGACCGCGTCCCCGAGCCCCAGGCCCAGACCGAAGGCCGCCGCCATCGTCTCGCCGGTCCCCGCCGAGATCAGCAGCCCCTCCGGCGTCGTACCCGCCGCCTCGGAGGGCCCGATGACGTCCGGGAGCATCACCTGGTGACCGAGCGCCAGCTCCACCAGATCGGGGCGGTAACCACCGGACGCGGCCGACCAGTAGCCCGTACCCGACGCCCCGCCCCGGTCCGTCGTACGGCGCGCCGGGCGGCCCAGGAGCTGCCAGACCAGCCAGTCGTGCGCCTGGAGCAGGACGGCCGTGCGCGCCGCCGCCTCCGGGTCGCTCTTCGCGAGCCAGCGCAGCTTCGTCACCGGGTGCGCGGACTGGGGGACCGCGCCGACGGCCTGCGCCCACGCGCCGCGCCCGCCCAGCGCGTCCACCAGGTCCGCCGCCGCGACCTGGGCGCGCTTGTCGCTGCCCGTCATCGCCGGGCGGACCGTGTTGCCCTGCGCGTCCAGGGGGATCACCGCGTTCTGCTGCGCGCTCACGCCGATCGCCTGCACGCCCTCCAGCAGACCGCCGCCCGCCGCCTCGCCGAGCGACAGCAGCCAGGACTGCGGGTCGACGTCGCTCGGGCGGGCGCCGCCCTCCGCGCTGTCGAGCGGGTGCGGGGCGTAGCCCTGCCTGAGCACGGCGCCCGTGTCCGTGTCACAGACGACGATGCGAGTGAAATCGGGCGCACTGTCCAGCCCGGCGACTATCCCCATGGGTCAAATTCTGCCGTAGCGCTGCGCTGGCTCGGGCCGGTGAGGTGCTGGACGGCTCGCGGGGTCTTCCGGGCGCGGGCACGTCGTGGCTGGTCGCGACCCCTCTGTGCGGCTCGTTTATGTGTTGCTCGTTCCCCAGTCGTCGTCCGCTGCCGTCGCGTTGCGCTCACGGAGCGTACGGACGCGGGTGGCGACCGAGTCGGGGAAGCGGGTACTGACCTTCTCGAAGGTGCGGCCCGCGAACTGGCGGCCCTGCTGGGCGGCCGATTCGGCGGTGTTGCGGACCGCCGGGTTCTGCGCGACGGCGCGGGCGGATTTCTTCAGCTGCTCGTAGCGTTCACGTCCGGCACGGGTGCCGAGGACGTAACCCACGGCGAGTCCGGCGGCGAACGTCAGCCGGTAGCGCATGACGGCGACCCTTCCCTGGTGTCGGCGGGGATACCGATTGGCGAAGCACCCCCCTGCTTGCGCTAATGTATGTGTCGCAGCGAGCGGGCGCCCCCTGGCAAGTACCCAGGTGACGACGATCGATGCGACGAGGCATTCCCCTGTAGCTCAATTGGCAGAGCAGCCGGCTGTTAACCGGCAGGTTACTGGTTCGAGTCCAGTCGGGGGAGCTCGGTCCTCCGTAGCTCAATTGGCAGAGCAGCCGGCTGTTAACCGGCAGGTTACTGGTTCGAGTCCAGTCGGGGGAGCATGCTGAACGAGGACCCCGTTGGGGTCCTTTTTCATGTCCGGTGGAACCGTACGGGCGCTGGTGCGGTCCTCCCGGATATGAAGGCGAGGTCAGCAGGCATGCGGAAGCCGACCATCCGGAGCGGGAGATCGTATGACCGGCTATGCTGCGGCAGACGGCGCGCACACTTGTACGCGACACGCCGCTATGGGGCGGTAGCTCAGCCGGTTAGAGCAGCGGACTCATAATCCGTCGGCCGTGGGTTCGAGTCCCACCCGCCCCACCATTTCGTCCCGCGGGGCTACTCCAGTTCTGCCGCGTGTCTCTTGAGGTCTTCGGCGTACGTGTCCCAGTCGGGTCCGAAGGACAGGAGGTCCGCAGCCGCTTCGCGGAGCAGGTGCGGGTCGTCGGGGCGTTGCAGGCAGGCCAGGCGGTAGGCGAGATTGCGGGCCCAGGGCGGCAGGGCCGTCCAGTCCTCGTCGAGGATCTCGCTGAGCATGGCGAGGATCTCGTCGGCCGTCGCGAAGGTGAGCTTCTCGACGAACTCACGGGCGGCGTCGTTGACCTGCTGATGGTCCACGCCGTCGATCGCCTGGCTGAGACTCCTGGCCGCAGGGGTCGGGTCGGGCATCTCTCGCTGCTCCTGACGGATCTCGGACGGCGCCCCGAGGTGCCTGGGGACGATACGGGTGTTCAGACCCTAGTCGACGCCTACCGGACGTTACGGGTTGAGCCAGTACGTGGACAGTTGGTAGGCGCCGTCGGGCCGCTGGATGACCCGGTAGCCGATGTCGTGGCCGTCGATCTGTATCGACCTGTCGAGTGGGCCGGTGAATTCGGGGGTTCTGGCGCGGGGGACGACCCCGCCGTCCCTCATGTACGCGTACACGTCGGAGACGATCGCCTGTTCGATCTGGTCGGGTTTGAGGTTGGTGGTGCGGAGGTCGTCCGTGGTTCCGTCCGGGCCGGTGTGGGCCCGGTCGTAGCCGTGGCCGGTGTTGAAGTGCCACTGGTCGTCGCCCACGGTGGCGGAGTGTTTGAGGTCCTGGCCCTCGCCCTTGGTGGTGTATTCGCCGATGGTGGGGCCTTCGCCGTTCGGGTACGGCGACAGGCCGAAGGGGTCGCAGACGGTGTGCGGGTTGGTCACGTAGGCGACCGGGTTCGGCGCCGGAGAAAGTCCCAGCGGGTCCGGGGACGTGTACCGGCCGGTCTCCGGGTCGTAGTGACGGAAGAGGTTGTGGTGGAGACCGGTTTCCGGGTCGTAGTACTGACCGGGGAAGCGCAGCGGGGTGTAGGCCGTGCTGGAGCGGGACCAGGCGGTGGTTCCCCAGAGGGTGGTGCGGGTGCGCCAGGCGATCTGCCCGGACTCGTCGATCAGTTCCGTGGGGGTGCCGATCAGGTCGGTGGCCACGGCGAAGAAGCGCCGGTCGATCTCCTCCTGACGGGCGTCCGGGGTGAGGATGCGTTCGGTCTGCGCGAGAGGCACGAGGCCCCGATGCTCCCAGGTGATCGCCACCGGACGGGGCAAGTCGCCGGAAACGCTGGTCTGTTCGCAGAGAGTCGGACCGTCCCAGGTGAACCGGATCTCCTCCGCCACGGTGTCGCCGTCCTGCGTCAGGCGTTGCTTGGCGGTACGTCGGCCCAGAGGGTCGTAGCGGTAGCGCCAGCGGGTGCCGTCAGGGGTGACCACGGAGGTGAGCCGGTCCTCGGCGTCCCCTGTGTACCGCCAGGTGTCCGGTTTGCGGGAGAGCCGGATCTTCTGGCGCAGAGTGACGCGGCCGAGGGCGTCGTGCTCGAAGCGGATGTCACCCGCGCGCGTGACGGCGGTGCCTGTGTAGGTGCGAGGGCCGGTGGCTTCGTGGCCGGGGTGTGCGGCGGGCCATGCGGCCGTGGTCTGGTTGCCGCTCGCGTCGTAGGCGTACCGTTCGCTCCAGCCGTGTGCGTGGACGGCGGTGACCCTGCCGACCGGGTCGAGCTCGAAGGTGCGCTTCCCCGACAACCGGTCGGACGTCGCGGTGAGACGGCCGCCGGCGCGATAGGCGTAAGTGCGCTCGTTGAGGGTGCGGGAACCGGCGGTGAGGTGCTGGGCCGACAGCCGGCCTGCCTCGTCCCAGGCGGAGGTCTGGGTGACGATGTCACCGAAGACGCGTTCCGCTTCGCGTCCGGCAGGGTCGTGCGTGAAGGTGATGTCGTGGCCCCCGGTGCTCACTCGGGTGGGGCGGCCCGCGGCATCGTAGGCGTAGCTCGTGACCAGTCCGGTGGGGGTGGTGCGACGAATCCGGCGGCCGACGGCGTCGTACGCGTGGTCGAGGGCGCGGCCGTCGACGAGTTCGGTCTTGAGCCGACCGCACCGGTCGTAGCCGCGCACCAGTTCGCTGTCGGGACTCGACGCCTGGATCAGGCGTCCGGCGCGGTCGTAGGCGTGGACGGTGACCCGGTCCGCGACCTCCTTGCGGATCAACCGGCCGAGTTCGTCGTAGGCGTACGCGGTCACGGCGCCGAGGTGATCGGTCCGGGTGGCGAGTTGTCCCGCGGCGTCGAGTCCGTAGGTGACGAGGCGGCCGTCGAAGTCGGTCTCGGAGACGGTGTTGCCTGCCGCGTCGTACTCGTAGGTCCAGGTCAGGCCTTGTGGGTCAGTGACGCGGGTGAGGCGCGGGCCGGCGTCGTGCTCGAATTCGTAGCGGGCGCCGTCGGGCCGGATGCGGGCGGCGAGCAGGTCGAAGTGGGGGTACTCGAAGCGGGAGACCCCGCCCGCCGCGTCGGTGTGGGTGAGGCAGTTGCCCTCGCCGTCGTAGGTCCATGACTCGGTGGCGCCGTCGGGCCCGGTGCGCCGGGCGAGTTGCCCGTCCGCGTGCCACTCCAGGTGGGTGACGCCGCCTGTCGGATCGCTGACACGGACCGGTCTGCCGAGGGCGTCGCGTGTCAGGCGGGTAGTGCCGCCTGCCGGGTCGGTCACGTCCACCGGGCGGCCGGAGCCGTCGCAGCGTACGAGGGTGGTGGCACCCAGGGCGTCGGTGACGGAGGTGAGGAGACCGGACTCGTCGTAGGCGTAGTGGGTGGTGCGGCCCGCCGGATCGGTGACCGCGGTGCGGTTGCCGTGTGCGTCGAACTCCTGGAGCCAGCGGGCGCCGTCCGGGTCATGACGCTCCACCGGCAGGCCGAACGGGCCGCGCACGACGCGGAGTTCGGTGCTGTCGGGGCGGGTGACCGTGGTGAGGCGGCCGTCTTCGTCGTAGGAGAAGGAGGTGGTGCGGCCCAGGGGGTCGGTTCGGGTGAGGAGGTTGCCGCGCGGGTCGTGGGTGAAGCGGGTGGTGTGGCCGAGGGGGTCGGTGGTGGCCAGGGTGATCTGGACGTGGCCGGCCTGGCCGCCCTCCGCGACGACGCGGTCGTCGTAGACGTAGTCGTAGCGGCTCGCGTTGGAGTCGGTCCAGGCGGTGACGCGGCGGCGGTCGTCGTAGGCGAAGGCGGTGCCGTCGCCTCCCGGTTCGCTGCCGGGCGGGGCGGTGAAGTGGAAGGTCAGGCCGGTGTCGGGGTCGGTGAGCGTGTAGTCGCCGTCGGGGCCACGGGACAGCAGGGTGCGGGTCCTGCCGGTCTCCGGGGTGGTGGGGGCGCCGGGGGCCGGGTGCGGGTAGGGGATCAGGAGGCCGTCGGCGGTGATGTGGACGACCCCGATGGCGTCGATCGTCAGGCGCTCGTCGACGGTGGAGGTCCAGGAGGGGCCGAGGAAGCGGCCGGCCGTGCAGCCGGACTCGGTGCGGCGGGTGAAGAGCAGCGGCAGGATGCCGGGGATCTCGACGTCGGTCTGGGGCAGGTACATCCGGCCCGTGGCCAGGTCCACCGGGTCGGTGCCATCGGTGTGGCGCTCGACGTCGGGGCGGGTGTGGGTGCCTTCCGGGGTCTCGTCGAGGAGCCGGCGGGCCTTCGCGAGGTCGGACGCCTCCTCGGCGACGCGTACGCCCTTCACCGCGGCGCCGCCTCCGCCGGTGGCCAGCGTCAGCGCGACGTCGGGCAGCAGGCGGCCGAACCCCTCCGTGGGGTCCTTCATGAAGCCGTCGACCATCTGCTTGCCCGTGCCCACGGGGTCGTTGGCGGCGACCAGCAGCCCGGCGGCCAGGCTGTTGAGGGACGTGGCGTACTCGGCCGGGTGGGTCAGGTCGTACGGGTCCATCGGGTTGACCGAGCGGACGAAGTTCACGATGCCCGCCGTGCCCTGATCAGGCCGCCGGCCACGTGGTCGCCCATGATCTGCCACTCGTCGAGCCCGTCGTTCACCTGTTCGGCGTACGACGGTTTCCGGGGGGCCATGTCGCGGGCGGCGCGGATCGCCGTGCGCGCGGTCTCCGCCGCCGAGTTCCGCTGTCTGCGGGCCTCGGCGAGGATGTCCTGGGCGTCCTGCATCAGCTTCTTGCCGGGGTCGTCGAACGTCGCCGTGGGCTTGGCGGGGAGCGAGGACGGGTCGCGTTTGTCGGCGGGTTGGGCGTTGTAGCGGTCGACGGCGCTGTTGTAGTCGTCGACCTTCTTGCGGTGGGCGTCGGCCGCGTCGGCGGAGGCTTTGGTGCCTTCCTTCCACTTGTCGATCGCGGTCTGCGCCTGGCCCTGCGCCCAGGTGACGGTGGCGGCGAACGCGTCGAGCGCGGCGAGGGCCTTCGCGCAGGCGTCGGCGGCGGTGTACCACTTGGGCGGCTGGGTGTTCACCGCGGTGCGCAGCGCGTCGGCCGCCTCGCCCTTGAGGCGGGAGGAGTCGAGGCCCTTCAGGCCGTCGCCGGTGGTGTCGAAGGCGGTCTGGAAGGAGCGGAGTTTCGCGGCGGTCGAGTCGAGCTTGCCGGGGCTGCCGTAGATCAGCTTCGTCTTGTCGTCGGTCTGGCCGAGGTCCAGTTGCCGACGTCCTCGACCCGGTTGCCGACCCACTCGGCACCGTCCTCGATCGCGTCCTTGACCGAGTCGGGCGTGAGGTCGCTGATGAAGTCGCCGATCCCCATGGTCAGTTGCCCCCGGACGGTGGTGTCTGCCGTTCCTCGGGGGAGGGGCCGAAGGTGTCGTCCAGTGCCTGGTTCCACTCGCCGTCGGAGATCCCGAGCGTGTCTTTGAGCACCTCCGACCGCTGGCCGCCCTGGCCCTCGGTGAGCAGCGTGCGGCCCGTGTCCTTCCACGTCTGCTCGATGTCCTGGCCGGCCTTCTCGAACGACTCGGGGCTGTAGTCGGGGTTCAGGGCGTCCGGCGTGAACACGTCGCCCCAGTTCTGCCGGGCGATCTCCTCCTCGGTGGCGTGCGGATTGCCGCCCATGAGGGCGTTGACGCCCACCTTCAGCGAGCCCGCCACGTACTGGTCGTTCTCCCACTGGGTGCCCGCGGCCAGGCCGAGGCGGTTCGCGAGCTCGCCGGCATCGCTCACCAGGGCCCGTACCCCCCACTCCCAGCGCTCGCAGAAGTCCTCGAAGTCGACCGAGAGGCCGTGGTGTCCGGCCTCCATCCCCGTCATGGACAGCTCCGAGAAGCCCTTGCCCAGCACCGAACCGGTGGGGCCGCCGAGGTCACCGAGCGCGTCGATGGTCGCGCCCACGCCCTGGGTGAACTTCGCGACGGCTTCCCTGCCGAGCTGAAGGTCCATTCCGTCATCGCCCATGGCCGCGCTCCTCCCGCGCCTCGCCGGAGTCGACGGCGGCGCCGTCCGGGACGATGCCGGTGACCGGTGGGAAGAACATCGCCCCGTCCTCGGTGGCGATGTCCACGGCGAGGCCGGCGGGTTCGTTCAGGGACGGCACGATCTCGTCCACGATGCGCGCGCCCAGCAGCGCCGCGTACTCCATGGGCTGACCGCCGGGGCCGTGGTGCAGAGCGAACCGGGCCAGTGCGGACTCGTCGGTGAACCCGCAGATCCACCGGACACCGCCCGACCGCGCCGACCAGAGGCCGCCGGCGGCCGTCGGCACGAGAAGGACCGAACGCCGCAATCTCGCCGACCAGGGCACGGGGGACAGGGGCGGTTCTCGTGAAGATTTCCGAGGCGGACCGGCCTCGATGCAGGGAAGTCATGCTTGGCGGGACGCGAGGTTTGGAGCCGGTGTCGGGAGATCGGTTGTTCTCATGTCCGTGCCCGGACAATGGCCTCCGGCGTGTTGACGTCACGTCTCCCGGCCACAAAGCGGTGTTTGCCGGGCGCGCTACGATCGGACGTGAGGGAACACGGCGAAACAGGCCAGAATCGTGGGGGATGCCACCATGGCGTTAGATTCACCTGACGAAAGTCCCGATTCCGTCGACATGGGCAGAACCGATCTTTCCGATCGCACGCGCACGCGCATCACCGATCAGTTCTTCCAGCGGCTCGGGGCCCTGGACAGCCCGCTCGTCCGGCAGCCTCATCTGAGTGAACTGCTCGCCCGCCAGGTCGACTTGCTCCTGGACGACATCGTGGGCGCGCAGGCCCACAGGGGGCCGAGCGCGGAGTCCCTCCGCGGCGCCGCGGAATTCAGCGCCCGCAGGGCGTCCCTCGACATCCATCCGACCGAGGCGGTGCGAGCGGCGGCCCTCTTCCAGGAGTTGGCGCTGCCCGAGCTGATACGCGAGTTACTGCCGGACCGCCCCGACGCCGCGGCCTTTCTCCGTCTGACTCAGCAGGTCAACGACGCGGTGATGACACAGATCACCCTCGGCTGCGTCGGCTACATCCAGTTCCTGCGGGAGAAGCTGCACGGCTCGCACCAGGACGAGCGCCGTCGGCTGGCCCGCGATCTGCACGACCGGATATCCCACGAAATCCTCGTGTCGCTCCTCGAACTCGAGCTGTACGACCCCGGAGGCGACAGCCGGGACCGGCTCGATTCGGCCTCCGCGACGCTGCGCGCCACCCTGGACTCCATCGGGCAACTGGCCGACGAACTGCGGACGTCCGTCACCGGCGCGAGCCTCGACGCGGCGATCCGGGCCTTCCTGCCGACCACCGTGCCCCCGGGGGTGACCGTCGAGTGCGGCGTGACCGGCGACGCGGCCCAGCTCCCGGCACCGGTGGCCGAAGAGCTCTACTACATCATCCGGGAGGCGGTCAGGAACGCCACCCGCCATGCGGATCCCCGCAGCGTCCGGATCGACGTGGCGATCACCGGCCCCCTGATCCGGGCCTCGGTGCGGGACGACGGAACCGGATTCGACGTCGACCGGACGCTCCTGCGAGGGACCGGCGGACTGACCTCCATCCGGGAGCGCGCCGCACTGCTCGGCGGCTCGCCCGAGTTCCGCAGCACACCCGGGTCCGGCACGACGGTGAGCGTGGCCATCCCACTGGTGAGCTGGCACGGGCGTGTCTGACGCGGACGTGACGGGAGCGCCGGCCGTCCTGGCCGTGGTGGCGGACGACCATCTGCTGTTCCGCGAGTTGCTCACCGGTCTGCTGGAGCGGGAGGACTGGCTGGACGTCGTCGCGCAGGGCCGGAGCGGTACGGAGGCCATCGAGCTGGCCCGGCTGCACCAGCCCGGCATCGCCGTGCTCGACGTGCAGATGCCCGGACCCGGCATCGAGGAGACGGTCCGGCAGATCCGCCGGCACAGCCCGGGTACCCGGTGTGTCGTGCTCACCATGCACGACACACCCGAGCTGCTCGGCAGACTGCTGGAGACCGGCGTCGCCGCGTACCTGCTGAAGTCCATCTCGCCGCAGGAACTGCTCATGGCCGTCCGGTCGGTGGTGCGTGAACCGGACCGGGTCACCCTCGCCGTCTCCCGGAACATGGCCAGGATGCTGACCGCGGGGAGACAGCCACCGCTGCTCACCCCGCGCGAGACCGTGATCCTCGGCCGAGTCGCCCAGGCGCAGAGCAACATGAGAATCGCCGACGAGCTGTTTCTGGCCGAGGCTACGGTCAAGCGGCATCTGACGAACATCTACCGCAAGCTCGGGGCCGTGTCCCGGGTGGACGCCATCCGGCGGGCACGGGACAGCGGCATCCTCTGATCCGGCTCATGCCTCCTGCGGCAGACCGACCTTGAGCCGGTAGCTACAGGCGCCGGTGTGCGCCATCTGGCACAGGCCCACCCCGGGTTCGATGCGGGCCGGCAGGTCCATCGCCTGAAGCCAGCCGGTGAGCCGCTCGCCGGGGCCGCAGTGGTAGAGCTTCTCGATGCCCGCCCGTTCGACGCCCTTGTGGGCGAAGCACGTCGAGACCTCCAGAAGCTGGGTGCCGTCGGCGAAGGACTCCTCCGCGGCGAACAGCGACCCCAGATAGAGCTCCACCGCCATCGCGAACAACTGCCGGTACTGGGCGACGGTCTCCACCTTCTCGATGCCCTGGCTGCGCATCAGCCGGACCATCTCCTGCCGGCCGAACTCACGGACCACCTGGATGTTCGCCTCGTTCGCACCGTCCATGCCGCTCTTCGTCGCGGTCTGGTAGAACCAGAGGCCGTCGGTGGCCATCCAGGAGCGGCGCAGCAGTTCCTCCCGCTGGGTGCCGTCGAGGGGAATCAGCCACGCGTTGGCGTCGGTCATGACTCAGTCTCTCCTTCTTCGGTGACACGGTCCTCGGTCAGGCTTCGTCCATCAGGCTTCGTCCATGGCCAGCAACTCGTCGAGCCCATGACGTCTGAGCTTCCCGCTGGAGGTGCGCGGCAGCTGCCCGCGGCGCAGCAGGATCACCTTGCGGGGGGACAGCCCGACCGCGTCGGACACCGCCAGCCTCAGCCGTGCCACGAGCGCGGCCTGTTCCTCCGGCGAGGACTCCTTGGTCTCCGCGATCAGGGCGAGCCCTTCACCCTCCGCGGTACGCAGCGCCGCCGCGAGGACCGCGCCGCCCGCCACGCCCGGCACGCCGCCCGCCACCGCCTCGATGTCCGACGCGTAGTAGTTCTGGCCGAAGACGATGATCATCTCCTTCGTGCGGCCCACCATGAACAGCTCGCCCCGCTGCCGGAAGCCGATGTCCCCGGTGGCGACCCAGCCGTCCTCCAGCACGGTGGCGGCGGTGGCGGCAGCGTCCGCCTCGTACTCCCGCATCACCGCCGCACCACGGATCTGGATCTCACCCACCCGGTCCTCGCCGGTCACCTCCAGACCGTCGTCGCCGACGAGCCTGACCTCGGTGCGCGCCACGGGGACACCCACGGAGACCAGTTCCCTGGCTTCGCCGTTCGCACCGCCGGCCGGCACGATCTCGACCTTGCCGACCGCCAGCTGGTCCCGGCGGGCGAAGACACTGCGCGTGGGGCGGCCCAGCGCGGTGAAGGTCACCGCCAGGCTGCCCTCGGCCAGCCCGTAGACCGGCAGGAACGCGGTGCCGCGGAAGCCGGCAGGGGCGAAGTGGCCGGCGAACCGGCGCAGCAGCTCCGGGTCGACCGGTTCGGCGCCGTTGAGCGCGACCCGCCACGAGGACAGGTCGAGCTCCGCCACCTGCTCGGGCGAGGTCCTGCGCAGGGCGTACAGGTAGCCGGAGTTGGGTGCCGTGGTGGCGGTGCCGCGGTGCCGGCTGATCATGCGCAGCCAGCGGCCGGGATCGCGCAGGAAGTCCTCGGGCGGCATCAGCAGGCAGTCGGCGCCGGCCAGCACCGGGGCGAGCAGGGTGCCGATCAGCCCCATGTCGTGGAAGAGCGGGAGCCAACTACAGGACACGTCCTGGTCGGTGACGTCGAGCCCTTCGGTGATCGAGGCGATGTTGGCGAGCAGGTTGGCGTGACTGAGGACCACGCCCCTCGGTTGCCTGCTGGTGCCCGAGGTGTACTGGATCAGTGCGGGCGACCCGGCGGGAGCCGGGGCGTACACCTCGCTCGTGGCGGCGGCCTCCACCTCCGCCACGTCATGGACGCCGAACTCTCCGCCGGTGCCGCCGAGCACCGGCTCGATCAGCCTGCTCAGCGGCCCGTCGCTCAGCACCCGCCGTACCTTCGACTGGCGCATGGCCAACGCGATCCGGCTCAGGTGGACTTCGAGCCGCGTGAAGTGTACGGGCGGCGGGAGCGGCACGGGGACGGCTCCCGCCGCCAGTACGCCGAAGAAGGCCCGGGCGAAGCCGGCCGACGTGGGCAGGGTGATCGCCACCCGCTCACCGGGCGTCACCCCGTGCTTGACCAGCCCGTCCGCCACGCGTCCCGCCGAGATGTACAGGTCCCGGTAGGTGACGTGTTCGACCTCCGTCTCGTCCCGGTACAGGCTCAGGCCGTGGCGGGCGCCCGTGTCGCCAGCGGCGATCTCGCCCAGTGCCCGGACCAGGTTCACACCGCTTCCCGCTGCCGGCGCAGTCCGTCGACCAGGGTGACGAAGTCGCCGATCGTCTGGGTCTTGAAGGTGGCCTCGTCGTCGATCTCGATGTCGAAGGCCCGCTCCGTCCTGACGATGATCTGGAGCACCCGCATCGAGTCGAAGTTGGGCAGGGAGCGGAAGTGCTGGTCGTCGCTGAGGCCGCTCGCGTCGATCTCCAGCTCGGCGGCGATCGTGGCGTATATCTCGGACTTGAGGTCCATGGTGGTCAGTCCCCCTGGTTGGTGTTCCTGTTCGCCGCGGTCAGCGCCTCGACCAGCCGGTCGGGCAGCCGGTCGCTCCGCGCGGCCAGTACTTCGTCGGTCAGCAGATGGAAGGTTCCGTCGGCCGTGGCCACCAGGTCGCGGCCACGCAGGATCTCGCCCGATGCCCGTACGGACGTCTCGTCACGCCTGGTGATCTCGGCATGGGCGGTGTACTCGGCGCCGGTCTCCATGGGCTGTCCGTAGCGCACGCGCAGACCGGTGGTGAAGGCCGAGACCCAGCCCGAGCGGTACACCGCCTGGGCCAGGGTCTCGTCCAGGACGGCGGCGACGATGCCGCCGTGGATCACACCGGGGAACGACTCGTAGTCGGCACCGAGCCGGAACCGGGTGGTGTACCCGGTCCCGCTGCGCTCGAAGACCAGCCGCAGCCCGATGGGATTGTGCGGTGCGCAGCCGAAGCAGTTGGACGGGTTCTCCGTCTCCTCGCTCATCGACTCGGGCAACCTCTCGCTCCTCGCTCGCCGGGTGGCGCGTTCAGTACGGGCACGGGACAGGTCACCGGATGAGGGAGCGCAGCTTGCGCTTGATGTCGCGGGACGACTCGATCGAGTCGTCCTCGACCAGGCGCCGCACCATTTGCAGCACCTTGTTGTCGGCGGCGTCGGTCGCCCCGTCCTGGATGGTCTCGATCCGGCGGATGCCCTTGGCCGAGGTGGAGTGCGGATAGAAGTGACCGGCGGGGTGCTTGAGGCCGTCGCTGCGGTCGGCGAGCCAGACGTAGGCCATCTTGAGCGCGGCGATCCGCTCCTCGCGGTTGGCGTCGCACAGCTCCTGGGCGAAGACGTAGAACGCCCGAGCGTGCCGGGACTCGTCACGGCCGAGGAGCTTCCAGATCCCCCGGACCACCGGCTCCTTGGTCTCCGCGGCCAGCGAGCGGTAGAGCTCGGCGGCGCGTGCCTCGGAGATGATGTTCATGACGAGGGTGCCGGTCCGGCTGTTTCCGATGGGGTACGGCTCCCTCTTGTACAGGGCGTGCTTGGAACGCACCTTGATCCCCAGCTTGTCCAGGCAGCGGGCCTGTACGAGCGAGTGCCGGGCCTCTTCCGCCCCCCAGGCGAGCGCCCAGGAGGAGAAGCTGGTCTCGCCCTCCCACTCCCGCAGGAAGTTGTGGGCGCCGGGGAGGGTACCGAACTCGATGATGGCCGCCTCGGTGAGGAAGTCGGTCTCCTCCTCGCTCATCAGCTCGGGGTTCAGCCGGTCGAGGTCGAGTTCCTTCCAGTCCCAGCGAGTGGTCTCGAACCAGTCGAAGATCTTGTTCCACGTCATGTCGAGGTAGAAGTCGGTGTACAGCGGGTCGAGGGTCAGCGAGCTGTAGGCCCGCATCGCTATCCCGACCGTGTCGGCCAGTCCGAAGCCGTCGAAGGCGGACGGGGCGAGGATGTCCTCCACGTCCAGCGCCTCGACCCAGCCGGGCACCGGTCCGCCCGCCGCGTCGCCGACCACGAAGAGCCGGGTCTTGGTGAACCTGGCGTGGCCGCGCAGCTTCTTCACGGCCGCGGGCACCGAGGTGGACGACGAGCCGACGAACGCGGCGGCGAGTTCACTGCCGGGCTCGAGTTCGTGCAGGTAACGCTCGAAGTCGTCCGGCCGGCTGCGGTCCAGCTGGACCTCGCCGAACCGGGCGAGGGACATCTGGGCGCCGAGTTCGACACCGGGTAGGCAGTCGACGAACACGACGTGGGTCTTTCTCATGGGTTCCCCCTGGCAACTTCGGCGGCGGGCTCGACGACGAGCCCGCCTGATGGGCGCGGTGCGGTGGAACGGGGTGTCATGCCGAGCGCGGTCAGACCGCCGGCCAGCATGAAGACGCCGACCGTGAGCCACGCGTGCACGAAGGCACGGTGGGTCGCGTCGTACGTGACGGGATCGCCGAGGATCGCGACCAGCACGCTGATGCCCAGCACGCTGCCGAGCTGCCGGCTCATGTTGACCACGGCGCTTCCGGTGGAGAACCGGTCCTCGGGCAACTGCGCTGTCGCCGAGGCCAGGATCGTGGGCAGGGCCAGACCGACGCCGGCGCCACCGATCAGCCAGCCGGGCAGCAACTCCGTGGCGTAGTGGGGCGTCCGGCCGATCGAGGCCGCCATCAGGGCGACGCCCGTCGCGCACAGCACACAGCCGGCCGCCGCGATCCGGCCCTGGGTGAAACGGCCGGACAGACGGGCCGCGAGGAGGGCCGTGACCGGCACCATCAGCGGGCCGGGGGCGATGCCGAGTCCGGTACGCAGGGCCGAGTAGCCCCAGACCTGCTGCATCCACAGCACCGTGGCGAGGAGGTTGGCCGCGAAGGCGACACTGAAGGTGAGCGCCGCCATGTTCGACCAGGCGAAGGACCGTACGCGCAGCAGCGCCGGCTCGATCACCGGGGCGGCGTGGCGCCGGGAGCGGAGCCAGAACCAGACGATGCCGGCGGCCCCGGCGGCCAGCACACCCGCGGTCCGGGTCGCGGGCCAGGCGTTGGCCTTCACCAGACCCAGCGCGAGTGCCCCGGTCGCCCCGGTGATCAGCGCCGTACCGAGCAGGTCCGGCAGCCGTCCGGCCCGGGTCTCCCGCGACTCGGGCAGCACCCACAGGGCCACCACCAGCGCCGCCACCCCGACCGGAATGTTCACCAGGAACACCCACCGCCACGAGGCGTTGACCAGCAGGCCGCCGACAACCGGACCGGCTGCCGCGGCCAGCGCCCCGCTGGCCGACCAGATCCGGACGGCGCCCATGCGGCGTTCGGCCGGGAAGACGGACAGGAGAAGCCCCAGGCTGGCAGGGGTCAGAGCGGCGGCGCCCACCGCCTGTAGCACCCGGAAGACCACCAGCGGCCACAGCCCGTCGGCCGCGGCGCAGGCCGCCGAGGCGGCGGTGAAGAGCGCCAGTCCGAGGAGGAAGACCCGCTTGCGGCCGAGCCGGTCGGACAGCCGGCCGAGAGGGACGAGCAGCGCGGCGAAGACGATCGCGTAGCCGTTGAGGACCCATGACAGATCGGCGAGGGACACGCCGTCGAAGTCACGGCCGATGGCGTCGAAGGCCACGTTCACGATGAACAGGTCGAGCCCGGCCATGAAGGCGGCCACGGACAGAACGGTCAGTGTCAGCCCTGTCCGTGCCTTCTGCACGGGCTCCCCGGAACCGCCGGGCGAACGCGTGGAACCGCGACGTGGGGACATCGGGTCAACTCCTGCCGTGTCGTGAGCCGGACCGGCCGGGAGCTCCCCGCCGACGCCCATCCCATGGCGCGGGCGCCTCCGAGCACAAGGGGGTGGCGACCGGCGCACCACGTGCGCCCGCGTAAGTGAGCCGAAGGGGGCAGTCCGTCTGCTACGGAAGTAGTAGTGCCACGTGTTCCGCGTCGCCGCCCAGAACCGGGTTCCCATATTCCGCCGGGTCAGGCGCCCTGGCCACGCTGCGCCATGACAATGGCTGGATCAAGAGCCAGCGGACACACAGGTGACGCGGGTGGGTGTCCGCTCCTTGCGTATCTCGCGTTCCGCCAGGTAGGAGAGTGCCGGGGCCGCGCTGAAACTGAGCGCCTGGTAGAGGTGGGTGAGTGCCAGGGCGACGGAGACCACGCCGAAGGGCAGGGCGGTGAGGGCGAGGACGGCGAAGGCGAGGAAGAGGACGGCGAGGACGGTTTCCGCGCCGGCGCTGCCGAACGCCTGGAGCCTGGACTGGAGACGGCGGAACTTGTCGGTGCGCGTCCAGAGGGCGGGCCGGTTCAGCAGCGAGACCAGGGCCGCCTTCCCGATCACGTAGAAGAGAGCGCGCTGGGCCACGATCGCGCCGGCGAACTCGCGGGCGGTGAAGCCCATGACCTTGCGGTACACCGTCCACTGCAACAGCCGCCTGCCCGCCATCACGAAGAGGAACGGCACGTACCAGGTCACCGGCACCGGCCACACGTCGCCGTGCGCGACCATGGACAGCAGCATCGCCGGGGGCACCGCCAGAGCGGCGAAGCGGAGGCCGCGGAAGGCGTTGATCAGGCCGTGGTTGGCGTGGTAGATCCGCTGCGCGGCGTTCAGCCGCGAGGAGGTCCGGCCCGCTCCGGGACGGAACAGGTGGGCGTGGGCGCGGATCTCCTGCACCGGGCCGTAGGTCCAGCGGAACCGCTGCTTCTTGTAGCCGTTCCAGGTCTCCGGTACGAGGCCCCGGCCGAGCGGATGCTTGAGGTAGACGGACTTGTACCCGCTCGCGTGGACGCGGATGGCGAGTTCGGAGTCCTCGGTCATGCACCATTCCGCCCACCCGCCCGCCTTGTCGAGGGCGGCCAGGCGGATGACGGACATCGTGCCGACGGTGAGGCCCGCCCCGTTCTCGTCGAGCGAGACCATGTGCGCGGCGAAGAAGAAGGCGTACTCCGCGTTGGCGATCCTCGTGAAGGCCGACGACTCGTAGTCCCGGTAGGCGTGCGGGCACTGCACGAAGCCCGTGTCGGGGTCCTCCAGGTAACCGACGGTGTCGGCCAGCCAGTTCGGTTCGACGATGTAGTCGGCGTCGACCACGCCCACCACTTCCGCGCGGGGGGAGATGTGGGGCCGCGCCCAGTTCAGCGCGCCGGCCTTCGCCCCGGTGATCCCCTCGACGTGCAGGAACCGGAACCGCTCGCCCAGCCGGGCGCAGTGCTCCTGCACGGGCCGCCAGAGACTGTCGTCCGCGGTGTTGTTGTCGATGACGAGCACTTCGTAGTCGGGGTAGTCGAGCCGGCTCAGGGCGTCGAGCGTGCCGATGACCACCTCGGGCGGCTCGGAGTGGATCGGGAGCTGCACGGAGACCATCGGCGCGAACCCGGCCGGCCTCGGGCGCGCCGTCGCTCCGGCCCTGCGCCACCGGGAGCGCAGGAGCACTTCGGAGCCCGTGATCTCGTCGAGCAGGTCGGACGGGAGGCACACGATGGTCACCAGGGAGCTCAGCGTGACCAGGGCGAGGGTCACCGGGCTCGCTCCCGAGTCGACCGCTGTCAGCGCGAACGGCACCAGCCACACCACCGGCAGGACGCTCAGGAGCGCGCACGTCACGACGAACAGGGCGCCGAGGGGCCGGAAGGCGGTCAGCCGGCGGCGGGCCACGAAGCCGAGCGCCGCCAGGGCGAGCGCGGTGAGCAGCCCCCACGTGAGGGAGCCCCCGAGGGCCACGCTCACCAGCACGGCCGCGCCGAGGCACAGGGCGTGCACCGCGAAAGGGAAACGCTGTTCCCAGGCAGGGGGTTGGGGACGCAGCGACAGCGTGAGAATGGCGGCCAGCTGTGCCGCCGCCACGATCAGTAACGTGGCGACCAGGACATTCATGGGGTTCCAACTTTCCGGTGGGCTCCGGCGGGCGCCGATGGGCGCCGATGGGCGCGGGTGGGCGCGGGTGGGCGCCGATGGGCGCGGGTGGGCGCGGGTGGGCGCCGCCGGGCGAGGAGAGGCCGGAGCACGGGCAGACGAGTGCCGGACGACGATGTCCGAGGCCGGTGCGGGGCAGGGAGAAACGCCCGCAGGCGCTTCAGGGCATGCGAAGGGCGTTCAGCAGGATGTTCAGCAAGGCGTTCAGCAGGACGTTCAACAGGGCGTTCGGCGCGGGTTCTCGACCGGGAGGATCTCCGCCCCCCGGCCGGCCGCCGGCGACTCCGGGCGCGTGATCATTTCCGCCGGGCCGGCAGCGGTGCCGGCCCTGTGGGCGGGGCGCCCGGCAGCGCGGGAGACGCACGTCGAACGTGTTCGCCGGTGGTCGAGCGGACGCGGGACCGGCGCGTGAGACGTCTCAGGACCGGGGCCCGGGCGGGGGCCTGTGGGTCGCCCGCCTGGCCTGTGTCCGGTCGCGCGGGTCCATCATCTTCACCTTCCTCCGTTTCCCGACTCGTTCCTCAACTCGCTTCGCGTGCCGCTGCGTCGCATCGTGCCAGGGGCGAGCGGCCGTTTTCCGCCCGTGCGGCGGGTGAGCGGCTAAGTACAGGGAAACCGGACGCGAAGCGCCCCCTGGCCGTGGGGAGCCAGGGGGCGGGTACGGGGCGGAGGGCGCCGTCAGACGCGGCGGGCCGCGCGCAGCGCCTGGGCGTAGTAGCCGCCGCCGTCGAGCTGCGAGGTGCCGCCCTTGTCACCCATCGTGGGCCCGCCCGCGTTCTTGCGGCTGGAGATGAAGCGCGGGTGGTCGGCGGTGTCCAGGCCGAGGTAGATGCCGACGTGGTCGATCCGCTTGCCGGACTGCTCCTGTGCCCTGAAGAACACCAGGTCGCCGGGCTGGAGTTGCTGGATGACGGCGGGGCGCCGGTCCGTGAGGGGGATCACCGGCACGCCGAGCCGCCCGCGGGCGATCCCGTCGGGGGACCGCTGCAACCCGCCGCCCGTCGCGTTGTCCCTGCTGTCCAGCGCGACGCCCGCGCGGTAGCCGTACACCAGCCGGACATAGCCGGAGCTGTCGACGGAGCGCGCGCGGTCCTTCTCGGGGCTGCGGACGACCGTGTCGGGGAAGGTCCAGGGGACGCCCAGGTAGTCGTAGAAGTCCGAGCCCGCGCGCGCGGAGCCGCCGGTGGTGTCCGGGGTGTAGCGGGCGGCGCCGCTGTAGGCGACCCCGGCCGCCGTCTTCCGGGTCGGGGCGCCGGCGACGTACTCGAAGGCCGTCGCGAGGATGTCCGGACCGCGGTCGGCGAGGCGGGACGTGAGCCAGGGGGTGAACCAGGCGCTGCGCTCCGCGCCCTGGGTCCAGGGCGTGGGCAGCAGCCGTACCCAGCTCTTGGTGACGACCTTGGCGTCCGTCGTGCGGGGCTCGGCGAAGGTCCGGCCGGGGCCGGTCAGGACGGCCGTACGGGCGCCGTCGGTGAAGGTGGCGACGACGGTGCCGCTCTGGTCGCGGGCGACCGTGCGGGCGGGGCTGCTGATCCGCTCGAAGAGCAGCGTGCCGCTCCTGGCCTGGATCTCGGCGGGCGGCGGCGCCGATGGTGTGGGCGGTACCGGCGCCGCCGCCCGGGTGTCGCCGCGGTGTCTGAGCTGTAGGGCCAGCCCGCAGGTCGCCGTGAACAGGACGGCTGTCACGAGGAACAGCACCGTGTTCCTGGTCAGGAGGCGTTTCACTGGTCACTCCGATGAAGGGGGAAGGAGAGCGGCGGGGGCGTGGCTCATGTCGTCGGCAGGGCGCCCAGCAGCAGTCCGGACACCAGGATCACGTAGGTGGCGAAGGTGACCGCGCAGGTGGAGAGGACCGTCGCCGTCTTGGGCTGCCGCTCCAGCTGGTAGGCGATGAGGCCGGGGACGATGAACCCGAGGGCCTGGTGGGCGAACAGCAGCGGGAACTGCTGGTGGAGCAGCAGGGAAAGACCGGCCTGGAGCAGGACCCCGATGAGCACGACGGCGGCGAACAGCCGCTTGCCGTAGAGGATCACGAACCGCTGGAGCACCTTGGTCAGCAGGTAGGTCAGGGCGGCCACGGCCGCGACCATGGCGGCGCGCCGCAGGTCACCGACGAGGGTGAGGGCGAGCCAGCCGGGGGTGATCATGCCGCCCGGGGAGAGGTTCGTGGTCAGGTAGCACAGGAGGGAGAACACCAGACCGAGCGCGATGCCGATGGCGGCGATCTGGGGGGTGACGACTGCGGGGATCAACGGAGCTCTCCATGGGGGGAGTTGGTGTGGTCGGGTGCCAGCGCGGCGAGCCGCTCCAGGAAGAGTTCGCCCTGGCCGTGGATGTTGCCGATGGCGACGACGGAGGACTCCGGCCCCAGGTGGGCCAGCAGTTCCTCGGTGAGCCGGTCGGGGTCGCGGCGCTCGCCGCCGAGGTCGACGACGTTCCCGCTCCAGTGGGCGGGGATCGCGTCGGCGGCCGACTTGGTGGGGTGGCCGATGAGGAACACCGTCTCCGGGTCGAGCTGGGGGATGAGCGCGCCCATCTGCCCGTTGCGCTCCACCCGGTCGGGACGGCAGTTGATGACGACGTGCAACGGGCGCTGGATCGCGCCGAGTTCGAGCAGCTGGTTGATGTTCATCAGCGTCGACTCGGGGTCGTTGGCGGCGAAGACGTTCGCGAAGCGCAGCCGCTTCTCGTCAGGGGTGCGGTACCGCTCGACGGACAGCACACCCGGGTCCGGCGGCGCGTCGTACATCCCCTTGAGCGCGGTCGCGCGGTCGATGCCGAGCAGTTCGGCGACGGCGAGCGCGATGGCGACGTTCTCCTTGAACGTGAACCAGCTGAAGCCGCGCAGTTCCTCGTCGGTGACGGTGTCCGGGTCGGCGTGGACCAGCTCGCAGTTCCGGGCGTCGGCCTCCTCCTGGAGGATGTGGAAACGTTCCTTCTCCGCGGTGACACAGACGCCGCCCACCGGCAGCGACCGGCACAGGGAGCGGGCCACGTCGTCCAGCGTCGGCCCCATCTCGGCGAGGTGGTCCTCACGGACGTTGCACAGCACGCCGATGGTGGAGCGGATCAGCTTGGTCTGGTTGATCTCCTGGAGCGCCGGCATGACGGCCATGCACTCCATGACCAGGACGTCGGGCCGGTAGCCGGCGGCCCGCCGGACGATGCCGATCTGCTCGACGACGTTGGCGATGCCGAACTTGCGGTAGACCGGCTCCTCGGTGGCGTCGGGGTGGATGAACCGGGCCGCGGTGCCCGTGGTCTTGGCCACGGTCACCAGGCCGCTGCCGCGCAGCGCGCCCGCGCACAGCCGGGTGATGGAGGACTTGCCGCGGATGCCGTTGACCAGCACGCGGGTGGGGATGACGGCGAGGTTCGCGTCGTGGCGGCGCTGTTCGACGACGCCTGCCACGAGCAGGCCGGCGCAGCACAGCGCGAGGACGCAGTACAGGAAGAGCACGGTGGGTCAGCTCCTGGGACCGGGACTGGACGGGGTGTCGGTGCGGGGGAGGCGCTGTCTGATCACTTCGAGGCCGCGGGCGATGGAGCCGACCTCGTCGTGATGGCGCGGGTAGAGCACCGCCGCGCGGTCCCCGGCCGCCAGCGCCTCGGCGCCCCGGGCGACGTCCCGCAGCGGACGGACGACGACGAGGTACAGCCAGCCGACGCACAGGGCGCCCGCGGTCATCCCCAGCAGACCGACGAGCATGATCCGCCGCTGTGCCTCGTACTGGGGCAGGCCGATCCAGAACACCGGCCGGATCGAGGCGACCTTCCAGCCGAGCTTGCTCGCGACGCCCGGCTTGTCGCTGAACGGCGCCACCGCGGCGATCGCCGGATCCCGCCGGCCGACCAGCACATCGGCGGAGCCCTTGGCTGTCCGGTCGTCCCTCAGCCGGCTCCGCAGCCGGCGGTCGGGGACCCGGTCGAAGGCCACGAACCCCTTGTTGGACGCGATGACCCGCTGTTCGGAGTCGACCAGCCACACCGAGCCGAGACCGGGCCGGTTGAGGATCCCCGTCAGATACTGGACCTTGAACTCGCCCACGACATAACGGCGTTCGCCCTTCTTCGGCCCGCCCGCGACCGGCTGGGCGGCCACGGCCGCGAGCACCGGTTCCGTACCGGAGGTGTTCGTCTGCGTGACCCCGCTCCGGACGCGGGCCTTCTTCGGGGTGCGGGGCTCGCCGCCGGCCTGGGCGAGGATCCCGCCCGCGCTGTCCACGACGTACAGGGACCGGTAGCGGCCGTGCCGCTCCAGGGACCTGCCGAGGACCTCGCGCGCCTTCTCCGGCCGGGAGGCGTCGACCACCGTGGCGAGCCGGGTGAGGTCCGCGTAGGCGTCGTTGATGCCCCGGCGCATCCGGTCGGCCGCCGTCACGGTGCGCTGCCGCTGGTCGTCGGAGATCAGCCGGGGTACGGCGTCGGCGGGGCGCGGCAGGGTGCTGCTGAGGGTCAGGAGCATCGACGTGGGCCAGGCGATCAGGGCGAACGCGCTCACCGCGACGACGGTGCGCAGCCCGAGCCGTCTTCTGGCCGGCGCCTGCGCGGACGGGCCGTCCTCGCCCCGGAGCTGACGGCGCAGTGCCTCCAAGGAGGCGCCGATCCGGGCGGGTTCCCCGAAGCGGGGGACGGGGACGGGGGCCGTGAGGTCACCCGAGCCGAGCCGCCGCGCTTCGCGGCGGAGCAGCAGCACAGGGCGCTGCACCAGCAGATGGAGGGCGGCGGTGACCCCGGCCGCGAGGGCCGCGAGGACGGCCGCGGCGAGGAGGGCGAGCCGCAGGTCACCGGTCCCGGTCCCGTGCCCCTCGGCCGGGACCGTCGTGACGACCGTCAGTCCGAGTCCGCTGCTCGGGCTCTCTTTCGTGGCGAGCCCGCGGGCCACCGCCGCGTACCCCGCGGCGGTCCGGTGGTCGCCGTCCGCCGCTCCGACGAGGCTGCCGCTCGGACCGTCGAAGCCGCCGGCCGCGACGGCGGTGTCCGAGGGGCCCGCGCTCTGCGCCTGGCGGGCGGCGGTCACGGCCAGCGGTCTGGCGCGGACGACGCCGGGCGCCGGGCCGGTCGAGGTGAGGGGGTTGCCGTCCCGGTCCACGACGGTGAGCGTGTGCTCCTTGCCGACGGTGATGCCGGGGAGCTTCACGCTCTGGGAGGCGACGAGCACCTGCTGCTTGCCGCCCTGCGTCAGCGTCGCGAAGGCCAGCAGCCGGGTGACGCCCGAGTCGTCCCGCACCAGGGCCGGAGGCGGGTTCGCCGGCAGCCCGCGCACGTTCACCTTCCCCAGCGGCAGGGCCTCGCCCTGCGCGGCGAGCAGCCGTCCGGTGGCCTGGTCGACGACGGCGCTGCCGCGCCACTTGCGGTGCGGCCGGTCGAGGCGGGCCAGCACGCGGTCCGCCGGTACGGACCCGGAGGCCGTGACCTCCGAGGCCGCCGTCCGCAGGTCGGTGACGCTCTGGTCGACGGCGGCCTGGAGCGCGACCGCCCCGTCCTCGGCGATGTGCTGCTGGGAGCTGAGGACGGCCTCGGGGACGCCGTGTTCGGTGTCGCTGCCGACGGCGAACACCGTCAGGCCCGCGACGAGCGCCAGCAGCACCGGCAGGGCCGCCAGCGGCGGTCGCACCCCTCCCAGCACGGCCATGTCCGCCCGACGCCGTGCCGGGCCCCGCTCGGATATCGGGGATTCACTGGTGGTCAAGAGAAGTCCTTTCCAGGGGTGTCGATTCCAGGGGTGCCGATGCCGGGTGAAGAGGTGAGGGGGGAACTCGGCCCGGCGGTGGCGCGGCAGTCGTAGAGGCCGAAGTTGCCCTTGGCGCGCCAGCCGTACTCCCCGGAGCGGACGCGCTGGCAATGGGACTTCACCCAGGTCGTGGCGGGGGTGGTGGGGCGCAGGGGAGTGAGCAGGACGAAGCGGAGCCGGCGGGCGGCGATCAGGTCGGCGAGCTGCGGGGCGCTGGGGAAGGGCGTCCTGCCGGTGAAACCGCCCATGACGAGCACGGGCCGGTCCTGGGCGCGCAGCAGACGCTCCGCCGGGTAGGCGGCCTGGGTCGCGAGCAGGTACTCCTCGCCCTCGCGGTGCGCGACGAGGTAGTCCAGCAGGGCCGTGTCCCGGGCGCTCGGCCGGCCCAGCTCGGCCCGGCGCAGCGCGGCCGGGTCGTGCAGAGCCCGGTGGTGGAAATCGCCGACCGGACCGGCCGTCGGGGACGTGGCGGCGCCCGCGTAGCGCGGGTCGAGGGACGAGACGGCCCAGCAGGCGGGGACCAGCAGCATCGCCGCGACTCCGGCGGCCAGGGAGCCGTGGACCCGGCGCCGGGAGGCACGCGGCCCGCTGGACCACAGGCCGAACGCCCCGCAGGCCGCGAAGAACACGGCGAACACCAGCAGCCCGGGGGCGAACCAGGTCGGCCGGTCGAGGACGAGCGCCCAGGCCACCGTCAGCACGATCGCCGCCGGCAGCCACAACCGCCGTCGGCCGCCTGCCTCGTACGCGGACGCCTCGTACGCGGACGCCTCGTACGCGGACGCCTCGTACGCGGACGCCTCGTACGCGGACCTGAAGAGCGCGAGCCCGCCTCCGGTGAGCGCGGCGACGGCCGGGGCGAGGACGGCCGTGTAGTAGGGGTGATTGCCGTTGGAGACGCTGAACACCACGGCGTGGACGGCGAGCCAGCCGCCCCACAGGAGGAAACCCGCGCGCAGCGGGTCGGTCCGCGGCTCGCGGGCGCGCCAGACCAGGGCCGTGCCGACGGCGAGCACGGCGAGCGGCAGGAACCAGGCGATCTGCGGGCCGACGGTGTGGTTGACGAGCATCCCCCAGCCGGTGTTCCCGGTGGTACGGCTGGCGGCGGTGGCCGGGACGGCGCCGAGCGCGGTGCCGTCGCCGCTGAAGCGGCTCACGCCGTTGTAGCCGAAGACCAGGCTGAAGGGGTTGTTGTTCGACGTGCCGTCGACGTACGGGCGGTCGCCCGTGGGAGTCAGCCACGCGATCAGCGCCCACGAGCAGGAGACGGCCAGCGTGACCGCGCCGCCCAGCAGGAGGCGCCGGGCCTTCCGCAACGCCGGGCCGCTCGCGGCGAGTTGGTAGATGAGGGCGAACACGGGCAGGACGAGCCAGGCTTGCAGCATCTTCGCCTGGAAGGCCAGCCCGACCCAGACACCGCACGTGATCAGCGGGAGCAGCCGCCCGGTGCGTACCGCCTTGAGCAGCGCTCCGGCGGCTGCCACCAGCAGCAGGGTGAGCGCGGTGTCCGGGATGGTGGCCCTGTTCAGCACCACGGTCACCGGGGTGAGGGTGAGCGTCAGCGCGGCGATCAGCGCCGCGAACGGCCCGGCCCAGGCCCGTACGATCCGGTGCAGCAGCCAGACGGCGAGCACGCCCTCGATCACATGGGGCAGCGCGACCGCCCACGTGTGCGGCCCGAAGATCCGCACGGAGACGGCGTCGGGCCAGAACGCGCCGGGCAGCTTGTCGAGGGTGATCGAACCGCCGGCGTCGAGGCCGCCGAAGAAGAAGGTCTGCCAGCCGGTGGCCATCGACCGGATCGCCGCACTGTAGTAGGGGTGGATCGCGGCGTGCCCCATGCCCCAGGCGTACAGCAGGGCGGCGACGACCAGCACCGCGGCCAGCGCCGGGAGTTCCCAGCGCTCCCATCGCGCCCATCGCGCCGGAGCTTCGGGCCGGGTGGGGCTCCGGGGGGTGGGGACGGCGTCCATGGCGAAGGTCCTTGGATCGGTGGGGGAGGGGGGCGGAAGGCCGCGTGTTCCCGGGGGTGCGCGCGGGGGATGTCGAGCGGGGGTGGGGGCTCAAGGGCGGCGAGGGCCGGTGCGGTGGGAAGCGCGCCGTTCAGAAGCCGGGGATTCCGTTCAGAAGCGGGGGATTCCGGTCAGGAGCCGGGGATTCCGGCGCCCCCTTGACAGACCGTCACGGAGACGGACTCCGATGGGGGCCAGGGCCGGGGGGTCGTGCCCTCGGTGCTTTCGATCTCGATCACCGGCACAACGTTGCCCGGGCGGCCGGCGGCCGACCATCCGTCGGGCTGCGGGAGGCACCCCGCCGGTCGGTCGATGGGACCCCTCCGGTCGGCGGGGGCCGGTTCGCCGGACACGGACGATCGTGGCCGCCGCTCCCCGCCGTACGCCTCGAACTGTTGCCCACCGACTGGCGTGCGCGCGCTACGAGGTGGTGCTCTCCGGCGAGCGGGTGCCCGCCACGCCTGCTGCCCAACGGACGGCACGCCCGCTGCCTGGCGCTGACGCCCACGCCCGCCGACGGGGCCGAACAGCGGCCGGAGAGCGCCGAAGAGCCCGGACGGGGCTGGTGGGCTTGGCTGGCCGGGTGGATGAAGGGCAGCGCATGACCGCCTACTGGCCCTGGTGGGCGGGTGCTGTCGCGCTCGCCGTCCTGACCATCGGCCACGCCCTCGCCACCGGCCGGTCGTTCGGCGTGTCGGGCGCCTGGGAGCGCGCGCTCCACTGGCGGCGCGAAGCCGAACTGGAGCGCGTGGAGGCGCGGTTCGCCGACGAACGGGTCCTGGCCGCCGCCCACGCCGAGGCCACCACCGAGCACTTCGGCACCACACCCGAGCCCCCGGCACCGGCCGCCGTCCCGGCACCGGCCGCCGTCCCGGCACCGGCCGTACGCCGCCGGGGTGGGCCGCCGTGCCCCGCCCCGCTGGTCACCCAGGCCGTTCTGCTGGTCTCGGTCTTCGTCGGCGGACTCGTCGTCGCCGTCACCTCCGGGCGGTTCCGGCTCCGCCTCGACCTGGGGGCGGGTTGCCGGGACGTGGTGACCGGCAACCCGGTCGTCATGGGCGTCCTGCTGTTCGTGGGCGGCGTCCTGGTCGGCTTCGGCGCCCGGCTGGCCGGTGGCTGTACGTCGGGGCACGGGCTCAACGGCTGCGGTCGGCTGAACCTGGCCGGTCCCGTCGCGACGGCCACGTTCCGCGTCACCGCCGTCGTGGTGCCGTTTCGGTGTCGGCTGGGCGATCTCCGGGGGCTGCCCGGCGATCCCGATCGTCCAGGTCGCCGGCGGCCGGCGCCTCGTGCGGGGTGAACGGGGCTCGTGCGAAGGGTGAGTTGCGAAGTGGTGCGGATCACAGGCGATGCGTAGGGATTGACGCGTTGTGTGGTGTTTTTCGGTGCTCGACCTGGGGAGCGCTTCGTGTTGGTATGGCGAGGCGGATGACAATCACCGAGACCGGGGGGCCTCTCGATGCGAGAGGCGGGGACTGCCTTCCTCATCGTGGACGCGAACCCGGGACCGTGACGTACGTCCGGTTGTCAGCGACGAACTGGGGGACGCGATGAAGGAACACAGCAGATCGTCCGTGGGATCACCACGGAGACGGCGCGCGCGAGGAGCGCTCGCGCAGGAGGCTCCCGGCGCTGCCGGGGAGGCCGGGAAGTCCACGTCCGCGCACATGTCCAGACGCTCCCGCCTCTCCGCGCTGGCCGCCACGCTGCTCGCGGCCCCTCTCGCGCTGAGCACCCTCCCGGCCACGGCGGTGAACGGCACCCCGGCGCTCGCCGGGACCGACGCCGCGGCGCAGCTGACGTACGTCGCGAAGGTGAACGTCGGTGAGGACAGCGCCTGCACCGGCACCCTCGTCGCCCCGCAGTGGGTGCTGACCGCCGCCTCCTGCTTCGGCACGGTCGGCGAACTCCCCACCGGCCGACCGGCCGTGGCCACCACGGTCACCGTGGGCCGCACCGACCTGACGCAGACCACCGGCACCGTCCTGCCGGCGATCCGGCTCGTCCCGCACGCCGACCGGGACCTGGTGCTCCTCAAGCTCGCCGCGAAGGTGACCGACCCGGCGGTGAAGCCCGTGCCGCTGGCGACCACCCCCGCCGCCGCGGGCGAGACGCTGACGCTGGCGGGCTTCGGGCGGACGAAGACCGAGTGGGTGCCGGACAAACTGCACGCCGGTTCGTTCACCGTCGCCTCCACCACGGCCACGGACGTGAACCTCGACGGCTCCGCGACCGTCTGCCAGGGCGACGCGGGCGGCCCCGCCCTGCGCACGGTGAACGGCGTCACGGAACTCGTCGCCGTCAACTCCCGTTCCTGGCAGGGCGGTTGCCTCGGCATCGACCCAGCCGAGACCCGTACGGGCGCCGTCGACACCCGCGTCGACGACATCGGCGCCTGGGTCCAGCACACCGTCTCCCGCAACCCGCTCGACCTCACGGCCGACGGCAAGGCCGACCTCCCGGCGATCAGGTCGGACGACGGTGTCCTGTGGGTCTACCCGGGCACGGGGAACGCGAGCGGCGCCACCTTCGGCGCCCGCTTCCAGGCCGGCACCGGCTGGAACAGCCAGGACGCCGTGACCATCGGCGACCTCGACAACGACGGGAACGGCGACCTCCTGTCCCGGCAGGCGTCGGACGGCACGCTGTGGGTGTACCCGGGTACGGGGAAGACGACGGGTGCTTTCGGTACGCGGTACCAGATCGGCCGGAGCTGGCAGACGCAGGACATCACCCGGACCGGTGACTTCAACGGCGACGGGCTGACGGACGTGCTGACCCGGCAGGCGTCCGACGGCACCCTCTGGGTCTACCCCGGCACCAAGGAGTCCGGCCCCGTGGTCCTGGGCACCCGCTACCAGGTCGGCACCGGCTGGAAGAGCCAGGACGCCATCGCCACCGGCGACCTCAACAACGACGGACGGATCGACGTGCTGTCCCGGCAGGCGTCGGACGGCACGCTGTGGGTGTACCCGGGAACCGGGAGGACGACGGGTGCTTTCGGTACGCGGTACCAGATCGGCCGGAGCTGGCAGACGCAGGACGTCACCCGGACCGGTGACTTCAACGGCGACGGGCTGACGGACGTGCTGACCCGGCAGGCGTCCGACGGCACGCTTTGGGTGTACCCGGGGACGGGGAAGGCCGGGATGGAGACGCTCGGTACGCGCTACCAGGCCGGTACCAGCTGGGGGCCGTACCGCATCATCCTCTGATCCCTTCAGGGTGCCGGCCGTGAAGGATTCCTTCCGTTTCTTTCCGGCCGGTCCCTGCACAGGGGTTGTCCTGACATTCCGTCCGCCTCTAGGGTCACGCGAGCAAGCGCTTTCTCTCTGGTTCCGGCGGGAGTTCGCATGACCATCCGTGTCACCCATGTCCACGGCGACCACATCGCGGTGCAGGCCGCGAACGGGGTCGAGATCATGCGGTACGTGTACCGCCCCGATCCGGAGGCGTACGAGGCGCGCAAACCGTACGCGCATCCGCTGCGGACCCTGGGCGGACGGCTGGTCAGCGGGTACCGGCCCAGCGACCACCGGTGGCACAAGGGCCTTCAGATGACGGCGAGCCACCTCTCGGGGCAGAACTTCTGGGGCGGGCACAGCTATGTGCACGGCGAGGGCTACCTCGACTTGCCCGACATCGTCGGCTCGATGCGGCACGACGGGTTCACCGACTTCACGGCCGACGAGCAACAGCTCGCGTTCACCGAGGAGTTGACCTGGATCGAGAACGGCGGCGCCGAATGGGCCCGGGAAACCAGGGGAGTTCGCGTCCACTCCGTCGACGAGGCCGCCGGCGCCTGGGCGTTGGACTGGTCGATCCGGCTCACCAACCTCAGGGACGTACCCCTCGCCTTCGGCTCGCCGACCACCGCCGGACGTGAACTCGCCGGGTACACGGGGCTGCACTGGCGCGGACCCCGCGACTTCACGGGCGGCGCCGCGTTCGCCCCGGAGGGGGACGGCGCCGAGAAGCTGATGGGCACGCGCGGCCGGTGGCTCGCGTACAGCGGCGAACACGACGACGTGGACGGCCACTCGACGCTCGTCTTCGAGCACGGGCCGGACAACGGTGCCACGCACCACTGGTTCGTCCGCGCCGAACCCATCCCCACGGTCTCGTTCTCCTGGGCGTTCTTCGAGGAGTTCGAGCTGCCGCCGGGGGAGTCGTTCGCCTACCGCTACCGGGTGGTGTTCGCGGACGGCGCCTGGGACCGGGAACGCGTCACCGGCCATCTCGCGGGACTCACCTGGACCTGAGGCACTGAGGCACGAGGAGAGCGAGGCAGGCATGCACCGGACGAAGGGACTGTCGGCCGCCGCCGCGCTGCTGCTGTGCGCGACGCTGGCCGGCTGCGGCGGCTCCGCCTCGGCGGACGGCAAGGTTGTCCTGCGCTACACCTGGTGGGGCAACCCGGACCGGGCCGCGCGCACGGAGAAGGCCGTGGCACTGTTCGAGAAGGCGAACCCGGGGATCGACATCCAGACGTCGTTCTCCGGATACGACGCCTACAAGCAGAAGCTGGCCACACAGGCGGCGGGCGGCGACGCCCCGGACGTCATGCAGCTGGACTACCGGCAGATCGACCAGTACGCGGACGGCGGGATCCTGCTCGACCTCGGCAAGGAGCGGGCGGCGCTGCGGACTTCGGAGATCGACCCGGGGCTGCTGGCCACCGGCCGCGTGGACGACGTCCAGTACGCGATCCCCCAGGGACGCGGCACGGAGACCGTCGCGTACGACGTGAAGACGTGGACCGAGTCCGGCGTACCGCTCCCGAAGGGGCCCTGGACCTGGGACCAATGGGCGGACACCATGCGGGAGTTGACGAAGGCGACCGGCAAGCCCGGCGCCACCGACCCCGGCTGGAGCGAGGACTGCTTCGAGGTCTGGCTGCGCGGCCAGGGCAAGCCGCTCTACACCAAGGACAACCAACTCGGGTTCACCGCCGACGACTTGACCAAGTGGTGGACGTTCACCGACCGGTTGCGCCGCGAGGGCGTCGTCTCGCCCGCCCAGCAGACCACCCAGCTCGACGGCACGGTCGAGAACACCCCGCTCGGGCGCGGCAAGTCCGTCACCGACGCCAACTGGGACGCCCCGGCGAGCGGGTTCAAAGCGCTCCTCGAAGGCGGCGTCGCCCTCGCGCAGATGCCGACCGGCCAGGACGGCACGCCCGGCCAGTACTTCAAGCCGTCGATGTTCCTCGGCGCCTTCGCGGACACCCGACACCCTGCCGAGGCGGCCAAGTTCATCGACTTCATGATCAACGACCCGGGGGCGGCGGAGATCCTCGGCGCCACCCGGGGCATCCCCGTCAACGAGTCCGTCCGCAAGGCCATCGAGCCGCAGCTCGCCGACTTCGACCGGACGATCTCCGACTACCAGGCGTCCCTGGAAGGGAAGTTGAAGGACCCGCCGCAGGCCCCGCCATCCGGCGACAGCGCGTTGCAGACCACCTTCCAGCGCGACTACGACCAGGTGTCGTACGAGCGGATGTCTCCTCGCGAGGCGGCCGAGAACTACGTCACCGAGGCGAAGGCGGAGCTGAGGTCATGACCACCACCATCACCCGGCCCGCTGAGGCGTCCCCTGCGGTCGCTCGGCCGAAACGCCAACGGGAGGGCGCCGCCTGGGTGTTCCTCTCCCCGTGGGTGCTCGGCGCGATCGGCCTCACGCTCGTCCCGATGGCCGTGTCGCTGTATCTCTCCTTCACCGACTACGACTTGTTCAACCCGCCCCACTGGGTGGGCCTGCGCAACTACACGCAGATGTTCACGGAGGACCCCCGCTACTGGCGCTCGGTCGTCACGACCCTCACCTACGTCGTGATCGCCGTCCCCCTCCAGCTCGCCCTGGCCCTCGCCGTCGCGCTCGCGCTGAAGTCGATGCGACGCGGACGCGCCTTCTACCGCTCGGCGTTCTACGCGCCGTCCCTGCTCGGCGCGTCGATGTCCATCGCCCTCGTCTGGCGGGCGATCTTCAACGACGGCGGCACGGTCGACAACCTCTTCGGCACCGGCGGCTGGGTCAACGAACCCGGCTGGTCCCTGCTCGCCGTGGCGCTGCTGACGGTGTGGCAGTTCGGGGCGCCGATGGTCATCTTCCTCGCCGGACTCCAGCAGATACCACGGGAGTTGTACGAGGCGGCGGCCGTCGACGGGGCGGGGCGGTGGCGGCAGTTCGTCTCCATCACCGTACCGATGCTGTCCCCCGTCCTCTTCTTCAACCTGGTCCTCCAGACCATCCAGGCCTTCCAGGTGTTCACGCCCGCGTTCGCGATCAGCGCGGGGAAGGGCGGGCCGGCGGACTCGACGCTCGTCTACACGATGTACCTCTACGACCGGGGCTTCGTCGCGTCGCACATGGGTTACGCCTCGGCGATGGCGTGGGTGCTGCTGGTCGTCATCGGGGTGGTGACGGCGGTGCTGTTCCGTACGTCGCGCGCCTGGGTCTTCTACGCGTCGGAGGGGGAGCGATGAGCCGTAACAGGGTTGCCCTGCATGTCAGTTGCCTCGCCGCACTGCTCGTCATGCTGTATCCGCTGGCCTGGCTGCTGATGACCTCGCTGAAGCCGGCGAACGAGGTCATCGCCAGCCTCGACCTGTGGCCCAGCCATCTCGAATGGTCCAACTACTCCACGGCACTCGACGGCGTGAACGGCGTCTCCGTCACCCAGCTGCTCACCAACTCCCTGGTGATCGCGGGCGGTGCGGTCCTCGGCAACGTCATCAGCTGCTCGCTCGCCGCGTACGCGTTCGCGCGGCTGCGGTTCCGGATGCGCGGGCCGCTGTTCGCGTTCATGATCGCGACGATCATGCTGCCGCACCACGCCGTGCTGATCCCGCAGTACATCATCTTCAACAAGCTCGGCCTGGTGAACACGTACTGGCCGCTCATCCTGCCCAAGTTCCTTGCCACGGAGGCGTTTTTCGTCTTCCTCATCGTGCAGTTCATGCGCGGGCTGCCGCGTGAGCTGGAGGAGGCCGCGAGGATCGACGGGTGCGGGCCGTTCCGCAGCTTCTTCCACATCATCCTGCCGCTGACCCGGCCCGCGCTGATCACCACGGCCATCTTCACGTTCATCTGGACCTGGAACGACTTCTTCACGCAGCTCATCTACCTCTTCGACCCCGACAAGTTCACGCTCACGCTGGCGCTGCGGTCCTTCGTCGACGCGTCCAGCCAGTCGTCGTTCGGGCCGATGTTCGCGATGTCGGTGATCGCGCTGCTGCCGATCGTGCTGTTCTTCCTCGCCTTCCAGCGGTTCCTGGTGGAGGGCATGGCGAGTTCGGGGCTGAAGGGGTGAGGGCGTGAGCGGTGTGCGGGAGCCGGGGGAGGTGTTCGGGCCACGGTTCTCCCTGTTCGCCGACACGATGAGCGTCGGGCTGGCAACCGCCGTGGCCTGTCTGCCCGTTGTGACGATCCCGGCCGCACTGTCCACCGCCTGCGCGGTGTTGCGGGGCGCCGGGGAGGACCGGCCGGCCGGCGCGGGGCGGTACTTCTCGGCGCTCGGGCGGCGGTTGCGCGTCGGCGATCTGGTCGCGGGCGGGGTCGTCGTGGCGGGGGTGCTGCTGGTCCTGGCCGATCTGGCGTTGGCCCGGGCCGGGTTGCCGGGGGGCGGGGTGTTCGCCGTGGTGGCTGCGGTGATCGGCTGCTGTGCGCTGCTGGTGGGGCTGCGGGCCTGTGGGCGGCCGGAGTCGGTGAGCGACTGGCGGGCGGCGGTCCGGGGGGCCGCCGAGGACGCGGTGCGGGATGCCGGGGGGAGTGGGCTGGTGCTGCTCGCGGTGGCCACGGGCGCGCTGTGCGCGTGGATGCTGTTGCCGCTGGCGTTCCTGGTGCCGGGGCCGCTGGCGCTGGCGCTGAGCGCGGTCGACGTACGAACACGCCTGAAAAAGTAGGGGAGTTCACTCGACGGCTGCCTCCCACGCCGTCCGGCCGTTCACCGTCAGCCGTACGCCCTTGCGGCCGTTCGCGAACACCTCGATGTCCGCGTCCGTGAGCTCCGCGAGGGCTTCGCGGAGGGCGCCGAGGAGGGTGGGGACGAGGTGGTCGGGGACCAGCGCGTCGACAGGGCCGGTGAAGCGTACGGAGGGCTGGGTGCCGAGGGCTGCCGCGGCCTCCCGCAGGAGGCGGGCGCGGAGGCCCGACGGCGGTTCGGCGGGCGGCTGTTGGAGGCGGAAGATGGCGGTGCGGATCTGCTGGACGGTGGCCTCCAGCTCGGTGACGGCGGTGTCGATGGCGTGCCGGGCGCGGGCGTCCGCGGCTCGCGCTTGTGCGGTCGGCGGCTTTCCGATACGGCGGTCCCCGGCTTGCGTCTCAGCGGCTCGCGGCTCCTCGGCGCGCTGATCGTCGGCTCGTGCCTCTGCGGCTCGCGGTTTCCCGGCGCGCTGGTCTCCGGCCCGTGCCTCTGCCGCTCGCGGCTTCCCCGCGTGGTCCTCTCCGGCTCCTGTCTCCCGAAGGGCCGTGCTCGCCGCTCGTCTTCCCGTCGCCTGGAGCATCATCCCCGTCGCGAACAGGCGCTGGATCACCAGGTCGTGGAGGTCCCGGGCGATCCGGTCGCGGTCCTCGTACACCGCGAGGCGTTCGCGGCGGTGGCGGGCGTCGGCGAGGAGGAGGGCGACGGCGGCCTGGGAGGCGAACTGGACGGCGAGGTGTTTCTCCGTCTCGGTGTAGGGGCGTCCCGCGTGCCGGCGGGGCAGCGCGAGGGTGCCGATGAGGCGGCCGTCGGCCTGGAGGGGCAGCATCATGCTGGGCCCGAACCGGTGCCGCACGTGGGTGGTCATCCGGGGGTCGGTCGCCGAGTCGTCGATGAACACCGGCTCACCGCCCAGGAGTTGGACGAGTACGGCGCTGCCGGGCCGGATCGTCGTACCGACGATGTCACCGGGGTCGTCGTACGTGGAGGCCGCGACGATCTCCATGCCGCCCTCGGCGGTCGGCTGGAGGACGACGCCGGCGGCGGCGTCGGCGAGGAGGCGGGCGCGGTCGGCGACGGTCATCAGGGGGTCGGCCGAACCGGCGTTGCCGAGCAGGGCGGTGGTGACGGCGGCGGCGCCCTCGATCCAGCGTTCGCGCTGGCGTGCGGCCTCGTAGAGGCGGGCGCCGGCGAGGGCGGCGCCGGCCCGGGCGGCGAGGACGTCGAGGGCGGGGGAGGGACGGCCGCCGGCGAGATGCAGGCGGCCGTACCCCTCGACGGGGACGTGCAGGACGGGCGCGTCGCAGGGCCCGGTCTCCAGAACGGCGCTGCGGGAGCCGGTGAGTTCGGCCGCCGCGTCCACGATGTGCCGTACGGTCGCGGCGAGTTCGAGGTCGGTGCCGATGGCCAGGAGCGCGTCGAGCCGCACCGGCGTCAGGCGCTCAGCGGGGCCAACTCCATGGGCTGGATGCGGCCTTCGAGCATCATGCCGAGCCCCTGTGCCGCGCAGATGTCGGGCCGGTCGGCGATGTGCACCGGCATGCCGGTCGCCTCGCGGAGCATCTGGTCGAAGCCCGGCAGCAGCGCCGAACCGCCGACCATCATGATCCCCCGGTCGGCGAGGTCGGCGACCAGGTCGGGCGGGCAGTTGCGCAACACCCGCCCGATGCCGTCGAGTACGGCGGTCAGCGGCGTCTCGATCGCGTCCCGGACGGCGGCCGTGTCGACCTGGACGCACCGCGCGAGGCCGGTCGCGACGTCCCGGCCGTGGATCTCCGTCGACGAAGGGCCGTGCGGGGAGAGGCCGTTGCCCGACAGCGCGAGCTGGAGCGGCCGTACCGACTGGCTCGGCAGGATCAACTCGTGCTGGTGGCGCAGGTGTTGGACGATCGCGTGGTCGACTGCCACCCCGCCGACGGGAACCCGCTCGGCGGTGACGATCGCGCCGAGGGACAGCACCGCGACCTGCGTGGCCGCCGCACCGCACACCATGATCATGGTCGCCTCGGGCCGCTCGACCGGCAGCCCGCAGCCGATCGCGGCGGCCGTCAGCGTGTCCACCAGCTCCACCCGCCGCGCCCCGAGCCCGACCAGCGTCTCGATCGTCGCGCGCTGCGCCAGCGGGTCGGCGTCGTGCGGGGTGCAGGCGGCGGCCCGCAGCCGCGGCTTGTAGCGCAGTTGGCGGCGGACCTTGTCCCCGAGGAGGTGGCGCAGCATCCGCTGGGCCATCTCGATGTCGACGACCGTCCCGCCGGACACCGGCCGCACCACCCGGATGTAGTCGGGCGTGCGCCCGGTCATCTTCTCGGCGAACTCACCGACCGCGATCAGCGCGCCGGTACGGGTGTTGACGGCGGCGGCCGACGGCTGGTCGACGACGAGCCCGGCCCCCTTCACGTACACCCGCGTCCGCGCCGCGCCCAGGTCGACGGCGAAGTGGCAGCGGCGCAACTGCTCCAAGCTGGCGGTCATGGACAGGTCCTCCCGAGAGCACGACCGTGGGACCGCCGGTCGGCGGCCTCCTTCGCATCGTGCGGGCGCGCGGGAGGGGGCGCCTGCTGGGATGGGCCGGGCAGGGAACGACCGAACGGATGATTTGTCCGAAATGTCCCCTACCTCGGGGGTAGTGCGTTACCCCTCAGGTATCACCCGGCGCGGTCAGCCGCGACCGAGCGAGCGGGCCGCCTCCAGTACCGGCGCCAGCGACCGCACCACCACCTCGCCCCCCGCCTCCCGCAGCTCCTGCTCCACCGTCCGGTTGCGCGCCAGCCCGATGAAGGGCAGCCCCGCCCGCTGAGCCGCCGTCAGCCCGGCGACCGTCGACCCCAGGAACACGGCGTGCCCGGCCTCCTCGCCGAGCGCCCGCCGCAGGCAGTCCGGGTCGGGCATCAGGGCCGCCGGGTCGTCCGCCCGCCCGTGGACCCCGGCCAGCGGCAGCCGGTACGGCGCCACGTACCGCCGCACCGCCTCCTCGCAGCAATCGGTTGCTACCAGAACCCGCTTCCCCGCCGCGTGCAGCGCCCGGACCAGCGCCACCGCGTTGTGCGTCGTCGGCGCGTCCGGTACGGCGGCGAGCTCCAGCTCGTCGAGCCGCGCCCGCAGGAGGGGCCCGACGGGGTCGTGGGCGTAGGTACGTAGTACTTCCAGGGGATGGACGACTCCGCCCTGGGCCTGCGCCGTCCCGAACGGCCGGCCGGCCAGGGCGTCCTGCGGGTTCCGGTGCTCGGCGGCCACCGCCAGCAGCGCGAGCGCCGCCTCGCGGGCCCGCGCCGCCGGGAAGAGCCGGGTGAGCGGGCCGTCGAAGCCGAGCAGGACGGTGGGCGCGGCGAGCAGCGCCCTGAGGTCGGGCGCCGCCTGTTGTGCAACCGTTTGCTGCGCGTACGGCACTATCCGCACCTCGCAGCTCACCTGGAGCCCCGGCACCGGCCACCGCGTCAGCTCCTTGCCCAGCGCCCGCTCGGCACCCTGCGGGCGGTTGTGGGAGTGGTGGCGCGTGATGCCCGGCGCCCGCTCGGCGACGTACGCGAACAGCGCGTCCGCGACGTGCGGGACCTCCGCGCGGACGAACGCGACCGGGTCCGTCACCCGCCACGTCAGACGCGCGGACGCCGCGAACCTGGCCTTGCCCGAACTGGGCAGGCGCAGCTCGCGCGTCGAGCTCTGCGGGGTGAGGTCCACCTCGTAGTACGTCGCCCGGCCCGGCCGCCGGTTCCCGTACGGCTGGGCCGGGTTGAGGAGGGTGAGGGGGGCGTCCGGGAGGGCGTGGACGACGGCCGAGCGGCCCGCCGCCGGGAGGTGCAGCTCGCGCAGGTCCCGGGCGAGGTAGGGGCCCTTCACCAGGTCCCGGTCGTCGTCCTCGGGGCGGGGGGCCGGGAGGGGGCAGTACCAGGCCAGCGGCGGGGAGTCGAGGGCCTCGCCGTACAGGGGGCGGAAGCGGTGCGGGCCGTACGCCGCGGAACTCCCGGCGAACGACTCGTGGAGCGCGGGCGGGACCGTGACGGTCGCCTGGGCGGCGCCGGGCGGGGCGGCGGGGGCGCCGCCGAAGGTGACGTGGAGGCGGGGCGGGTCGGCGAGGGCGGCGAGCGGGCCGGGGAGCCAGCGCACGGCCGCCGCGAGGAGGGGGACGAGGTAGGTGTCGGGGGAGATGTCGACCCGGTAGCCCTGGGGTAGTACGTGTGTCTCGTACTCCGCGGGGGTGAGGCCGCCCCGGGAGAGGACCTCGTCCACCACGTACTCCAGGGTGATGCGGGACTCGGGGGTGAGGGGGGTGAGGGTCTCGAAGTGGAGGGGCTGAGGGGCGCGGACCCGGACCGCCGGGAGGTGCAGGACATAGCCGTCGGTGACCTCGGCGACGGTGCCGGGCCCGAGGAAACCGACGGCCAGCTCGGCGATCAACTCCCTGATACGGGACGGGGACCGGTTCCCCTCCGGCAGGACGCGCGCCAGCTCGCCGGACGTCACCCGGCGGCCCCGCTCGTGCAGCAGCTTGACCAGCAGCGCCATCAGTTCGGGGGAGTGGATGTCCTGCGAGACGGACCCTCGCGTGACGCGGAGGGGGGCGGTCGTCCGGATCTGGAGGTGCTCGGTGCGGCGGGCCCGCCGGAGCGACTGAGCCGACTGCTCGGGGTGCCGGGCCCGGAAGTCCTGTACGTCCGGCGAGCGCCTCGTCAACTCCTCGGCGAGGCGGTGGAATTCGACCGCGTCCCCCGGCGCGCCCTTGCCCACCGACTCCTGCCCCAGCGCGAACCGGCTGATGAGTACGGTGCCGTCCGCGCGCAGCAACAGGCCGTTGCCGCCGGTCTGCCCCCGCACCAGGCCGGCCGCGTGCAGGGCGCGCAGCCCCTCCTGGACGTCGGCCACGAGCGCGGCGTACACCGGCAGGCACACCCCGGGCCCGCTTCCCAGCAGCAGCTCGGACAGCGTCACCCCCTCCACGAACTCCGCTACCAGGTAAGGCGTTTGACCCTCCACCCCATGGTCGAGGACTCGCGTCACGTACGGACTGTCGACCCCGGCGAGCGCCCGCGCGCCCTCCGTGAACCGGTCGAGATGCTCCGGCTGTTCGGGGTAGAGGTGGACGACGACCCGTTCCCCGGTCCGCGTGTCCACCGCCTCCCGCACCCGCTGCCCCGGACCCCGCTGCCCGAGCACCCGGTACCGCCCGCCGAGGAGCTCGGCCGGCGCCGTTCCGCCGGGCATGGTCTCCGCCGTCCCGCCGAGCGCGGCCTCCGCCGTCCCGTCAAGGGGCGCGGTCTCCGCTGTCTCGCCGAGCGTGGCCTCCGCCGTCCCGCCGAGCCGGTCGACGGTCTCGCCGCGTACGGTCGCGAACGCCTCCCCGTCCCCTGCCCCGCCGCCCCCGAGCGCGCGGAACGCCCCGGGCGTGAACCCTGCGCGTACGTCGATCAACTCGCCGATCCGCGCGAGGAATTCACTCGTGCGTCCGCGCACGGTCCGGGGCAGCGTGCGTTGCAGCAGCTCCCGCACCCCGGGCCGGAACGCGTACGAGCCGGGCGGTCCGTCGACGGCCGTGAGCATCCCGCTGAGGATCACCTCGGCCAGGTGCTGGGGCCGGGGGTCCTTCTGCACCGTGTGCTGCACGAGCCGCATCACCGGCACCGAGGGCGCCGCCAGCGACAGGTGCCCGGCCAGCCGGAACGCCTCCGGGGAGGCCGTCGACTCGAACCGCAGGACGATCTCACGAGCCGTCAGATCCCGTATGTCCGACGCCTCTTCGGGGACGGCGGGCCCGGTCGTCAGCCAGGCCGCCGCGCCGGGGATCCGGCCGCCGCCCGGACTCGTCAGCAGCGACGCCCAGTTGGCGAGCCAGGGCGCGTCCGGTTCCATGACCGGCAGTGCGACGGCGTCCGGCGAGGGGGCGGTGACGTCGGGGTCGTACGGGGTGAAGGCGAGCCGTGACGCCGGGGACGCGAGGGCCGGGGAGGCGAACAGGCCCGGTTCGGCGGGGAGCGCGGTGGCCGGCCACAGATGCTCGGGGAGAGGCTGAACAACGGCCAGCGGGGCGTGAGTTGCCCAGTGGCGCAGGGTGCCGTACCAGCGGTCGCCGGCCGGGCCGGGGCGCCACTGCGGGCCCATGCAGTCGCTGAGGACGAGGATCGCGGTGCGGCCGTCGGCCGGGGCGACGACGCCACGGGTGCGGCCGTCGGGCGTGAGGGGGTGCAGGGAGACCGTGCGGAAGATGCCCGACTGGGCGAGCACGGTGTGCAACTCCCGTACCAGCGGCTGCCATACGGGCATCGTCGGGCCCGTGTCGTGCACGAGACACACGCGCAGCCAGCGGTCGCGGGCCGGCCGCAGGACCGGGAGCCACACCTCGGGGGAGGCGCCGAGACGGGCGATGCGGTCGGCGGTCGCCGGCTCGTCGAGGAGCCGCGCGTGGGGTGCGGGGACCGTCCGTTTGAGGGGGCGGAGGGCGCGCTGGAGGGTCAGGGGGTGGGGGAGCATCGGGGGGACGGGGATGCTGAGTGGCGTGCCGCCCGCGGGAGTTCGGGCGTCGGCGGGCGGCTCGGACGGGGCGGGGGCGGGCGTCGAGGGCGGGGCCGGTGTGGGGCTGGCGTCCGGGAGGTGGAGGGGGACGCGGGGCGGATCGGGGGTCGGGGGGAGGGCGACGGCGGGGTCGGACTGGGCGGGCCACGGGACGGGTGATTCGGAAGGGGCGGGGGACGTACGGTAGTCGGGCGACGGCGTCTCGGTGTCGTCGCTCAACTGCCGCGCGAACCACAGCACTTCGGCCAGTTCGCGCGGGGTCGGTCCCGTTCCCTCGGCGGCGGCGTCCAGCAGGGCGGCCAGCCGCGCGAGGGCGCCCTCAGAGCCCATCCGCGTCCGCCACCGCGTCCAGGTAGGGCATGAGCCGCTCCGCCAGCTCGCTGCGGTCGGCCGCGTCCAGGCCCGTGACCCCGGTCAGGTAAAGGGCGTTGAGGAGCTGGTCGGTCGCCAGGTCGCCGTTCGCGGCGCGTTCCAGGAAACGCTCGATCAACGGCTCCACCTCGGCGGGCGGCGTGTCCAGGTGCGCGCGGACGATGTCGGTGAGCTGGGCGCGGTCGGGACGCCGCAGCCGCAGCCGTACACAGCGGCGCAGGAACGCGGGCGGGAACTCGCGTTCGCCGTTGCTGGTGAGGACGACGAAGGGGAACGCACGGCAGCGGACCCGGCCCCGGGTGATCTCCACGGGCGTCTCGGAGCCGTCCGCGAGGACCTCCACGGTCGGGCCGTCGGCCGCCGACTTCCGCGCGGCGCGCAGGAGTTCGGGGATGTCGTACTGGCCCTCCTCCAGGACGTTCAGCAGGTCGTTCGGCAGGTCCAGGTCGCTCTTGTCGAGTTCGTCGACCAGCAGGACGCGCGGCTGCTCGTACGGCAGCAGGGCCGTGCCCAGCGGGCCGAGGCGCAGATGGTCCTCGACACCGTCGTGCGCGTCGTCCCTGCGGGCCGCGTAGAGGCGGGACAGCGGGTCGTAGCGGTAGAGGCCGTCCGTGAGGGTGCTGCGGCTCGTGATGTTCCAGCGCAGCACCGGGCCGAGCCCCAACTCCCGTGCCACCGCGTACGCGAGGGACGACTTGCCGGTGCCCGGCGGGCCCGTCACCAGGAGCGGGCGGCGCAGGATCAGGGCGGCGTTGACGAGTTCGACGCTCTCCGGGGTCGCGACGTACGTACGGGCGCGGTGGACGCGGTCGGGGGAGACCGCCGCCTCGTCGTCCGTGTCGCGCGGCGCGGGCAGGACGGGCGTACCGTCGAAGGCGCGCCACGGCGGCGGAGCGGGCAACTCCCGGATCCCGGCGTGGGGTTGGTTCGAGCCGGTGTAGACGGACCAGTGCGGCATGCGAGGTGGGCTCTTCTCGTGGGTCGGGTCGGTCAGGCCACCGGCGAGTGGCTGTGGGCCGCGGGCAGGTCGGGGAACAGCCGCGGGTCGTCCCACAGAAGCTGGATGCCCCGCGCCCAGTGTTCCTCCTCGGCCGCCGCCTCCTCCCGCAATTCCATGATGTGGCGCGGCAGTTCGGCGGGCGGAACCCCGGACACGCGCGAGTCCAGCTGGTCCAGGAACGTCTTGCCCGCGCAGCCGGCGCCGCCCGCGCACTCCTCCTGCGGGCCGCTGTCGCAGCCCTCGCGGGACCACACGACGATCGGCGCGGGCGCGACGAGCGTGACGTCGAAGTGCGCGCGGGTGCGCTGCGCGGCCGGGGCGGCGGAGAAGCCCGCGAGGCAGGCGTCCGGTCTGCGCAGCCGCATCCGCAGCTTCACCGGTTCCTCGGCGCTCCCGCACTCGACGCGGTGAACTCGCGCGCCCGGTACGGAATCCAGCCGCTTCCACGCCCGGGTCAGGACGTGCCGGGTGCTGTTCTTGCGGCGCGCGTGGTCCGTGACCACCAGCGGGAACGAACAGCCCAGCGGCGTCTCGTCGTCGGGGCCGCTGGGCCACCGATCCACCGGCAGGTCGAGCCAGTTGCGGGGCAGCGCGAACGCGATCAGCTCGTCCGCGCCCGGCGTCAGGAACGGGAACGCCGCCTCGATCTGGCGCTGCACGTACTCCGCGAGCCCGTCCTTCGGCACGGTGTCCGAGCCGATCGGGTGCCGGCGGCCACCGCTGTACGCCGAGACCTCGACCCGGACGCGGTCGTCGCCGGCGCCGCTGTGGTGGAGGTCGACGAGGATGGGGGTCCATTCGGGGGGTGCGCCGGCGGGGGTGAACGGGGAGCTGGGCTGGGGGAGTTGCGTGTCCGACCGGGTGAACGGAGCCTGAGTCGAGGTGGGGTGCGGGCCGGAGGCGGGGAACGGGGCGCTGGGCGGGGCGAGTTGTGTGCCGGACGCGGACAGCAGGGCCTCCAGCCGCTCCGCGAACCGGATCACCGTCCCCACCGCCTCCTCGCCCTCCAGCTCCGACAGCACGAACAGCGCCGCCGACCGCAGGGAGGAGAAGCCGCCCTCCGGCGGCCTCGGGTCGAGCGGGTCGCGTACGGCGTTGTAGAGCTGCGTCCAATGGCCGCCCAGGCCGGCCGACTCGGCCCGCTCCACCAGCCGGTACAGCCGGGCCCGGTCGGCGGGGCGGTGACCGGGGACCGGGATCAGCCCGTCGAGGTCGCGCCAGTACCGCCGCATCACCTCGGCCGGCATCATCCGCCCGTTGGACACCCCGCGCGCCCCGGCGGCGGCCGTCACCATGCCGACGACCTCGCCGGTGTCCGCGAGCGCGACCGCCGCCCCGCTGAACCCGGGCGCGAGCGGCTGCCCGCCCTGCTGCCAGGACTCCAGCTGGTTCCACTCGTCGCTGATCAACTGCCGTGAGGTCACCCGGTACTCGGCGAGCGTCCCCTCGTCGAAACCGGCGGGGAACCCGTAGACGACGAGCTTCCTCGGCCCCCCGTCCGCCGCCCTGCCGTGCACCGCGTCCGGCGGGGCCAGCACCGCCGGAGCGACACCGGCATCCCTCTCAAGGCGTAGTACGGCGACGTCCCCCCGATCGTGCCCCGCCCGCGCGCTCCAGCCGCCGTGGGCCAGAAGGCGTACGGGTACGGGGTCGGTGCCGGGGCGCTCGGTGAACGACACCGCGAGCCCCTCCACCCGGCCGTCCAGGACATGCGCGCAGGTCACGACCGTGTCCGGGGTCACCAGGAAACCGGCGCCCAGGACCTTGCCGGACGCCTCGACCCGGGCGTGCCACGCGGCGCTCTTCATCGGCGGCTCTCACTCTGCGGGGGTAGCGGGGGAGTCCGAGGGCGACGCCCCCCACGTCAGCTTCACCACCAGATGGCCCTCACTGGTCCCCTTGGCGATGATCGCGCCCGCCTCAGCGGAGAGCTTGACCCCGAACTCGATCTCCACGCCGTCCGGCTTCAGCGCGCCGTCCCGGAACACCCGCAGCGCCGACTGCGCGGCCGTCCGTACGCCGTCCAGCGCGGCCTCGAACGTCCTCGCCGCCTGCACGGTGCCGTCCCGCGACGCCAGCCGCGAACCGGCCCGCTCCTCGACGGCCTCGACGGCGACGACCGCGCCGTCCTCCGTCTTGAACTCCACGAGCCCTTCCATGATGCCCCCGTAGTACGTGCCTCAGTGCACTCCCATTGTTACGTACGGTACTTGAGGTTGTCGCGCGGTCCTCTGTGTTCCTCTTGCGAAGAGAGTGGGTTTCTCATGGCCGGCGGTCAGCTGTTCGGATCACGCCGAGTTCGGCCAAGTCCTGGGGCCTGATCCGGAGTTGACCGGCCGTCGCCTCGACCTCCCGCGGCGGGCGTTTCAGGATCGCGGCGGCCAGCTCCGGTGCGATGACGGAGAAGTAGCTGTCCGGCGTCGCCCACGTCCGCCCCGGCGCGGCCAGCGCGAGCGCCCCGCCGGAGCCGCCCTCGCCGATGACGAGCGTCGTGACCGGCGTGCTCACCTCGGCGACGGCCGCGAACAGTTCGGCGATCGCCGCGCCCGCCCCCTGCCGCTCCGCCTCCGCGTCGTTCGCCGCGCCCGGCGTGTCCACCAGCGTCAGCACCGGGATGCCGAGCCGGTCCGCGAGCCTGATCAGCCGTACCGCCGTGCGGTATCCGGCGGGCCGCGTCGCCGCGCCGGTCTGGGCGGCGAAGGCGACGGCCTGCCCGTCCGGCCGCAGCCCGAACCCGCAGACGATGCCCTCGGGGTCGGTGCCGCCGCAGCGGTCGCCGCTGATCTCGGCGCGGTGGGTGAAGTAGGCGTCCAAGTAGGTGTGGGCGCGCGGGTGTTGGGGGGAACGGGCACGCTGGACCGCGTCCCAGCCGGAGGCGGGCAGGTCCGTGGCGCCGAGGGGGGCGGGGACCGGGGCGGGGTGGGGTGGTGGGGGTGTTGAAGTGCTCGCCGACCGCAGGGATTCGGGCCGTGTTTCCGGTGACGGCGTCGCGTCGGCCCGAGGCGGGCTCAGCAGCCGCAGCCACAGCCCCAGCGTCTCCCGCAGCTCCTCCGGACGTACGACCGCGTCGGCCGAGCCCGCCGCCACCTGCGCCTCCGCCGTGTACGCCGCCGGATCCGCGTCCGGCGGGCGGACGCGGGAGCCCGCGAAGCCGACTTGGGCGCCCGGCAGGGCGAGGATCAGGTCCGCGCCCGCGCCGAGGGTCGCCCAGCCGCCGCCGGTCGTCGGGTCGCGCAGGACCGCGATCTGGGGGAGGCCCGCCGCCCGGGTGAGCGCCGACTCGCGGGCCACGCGCTGGAGTTGGGTGAGCGCGAGCATGCCCTCCTGCATCCGGCTGCCGCCCGTGGCGACGAGGGGGACGACCGGGAGCCGGTGCGTGCGGGCGTGCCGGTACGCCGACTCCAGCCGGTCGCCGGCGCGTTCACCGAGGGAGCCGCCGAGGAAGCCGAACTCGAAGGCGATCAGGACGACTTGGGTGCCCTCGATGTCCGCGGTGCCGCAGACCGCGGACTCGCTCTCCCCCGTCCGCCCGGCGGCGCGGGCGAGCGAGGCGCCGTAGCCCGCCCAGCCGAGCGGGCCGTCGGGCGCCGACTCCTTCTCGGGGTACGGGAGTTCGGCGAACGTGTCGGTGACGAGCGCGATGACCTCGCGGGCGGAGAAGCGGGTCACGAGGCCAGCGCCCGCTTCATGATCTTCCCCATGTCGTTGCGGGGCAGGGCGTCGAGGTAGTGGACGATCCGGGGACGCTTGTGCGGGGCCAGCCGGGAAGCGACGTGATCGGCCAACTCGTCCGCCGACGGCCGGTGTTCGGGGTCGCTCGGCACGATCCACGCCACGATCCGCTCGCCCAGGTCCGCGTCCGGCTCCCCGGTCACAGCGGCCTCCCGCACCCCCGGGTGTTCGAGGAGGGCGTTCTCGATCTCACCCGCCCCGATCTTGTAACCCCCGCTCTTGATCAGGTCGGTGGCCTTGCGGCCGACGATGCGGACATAGCCGTCGGGGTCGCGCACCGCCATGTCGCCCGTGCGGAACCAGCCGTCCGGGGTGAACGCCGCTGCGGTCGCGTCGGGGCGGTTCAGGTACTCGGTGAACAGGTTGGCGCCGCGCACCTGGATCTCGCCGACACGCTCCGCGTCGTAGCCGTCGATCGCCGTGCCGTCCTCCTCGACCAGCCTCAACTCGACGCCGGGCAGCGGGAGTCCGACGGTTCCGGCGCGGGCCTCGCCGTCCGCGCGGACGCTCGTGTTCATCAGGGTCTCCGTCATGCCGTACCGCTCGACGACCCGGCGGCCCGTGGCCCGCGCGATCCGCTCGTGGTCGTGCACGGGGAGCGCCGCCGAACCGCTCACCAGCAGGCGGGCGCCGGTCAGGGCCTTCACCAACTCCGGTTCGTCCGGGAGGGATTCGGCGATGCGGTGGTACATCGTCGGGACGCCGAACAGCATCGTCGCGCCGTCGTTCAGCTCCTTCGCCACGCCCTCGGTGGAGAAGCGGCCCAGGTGGCGGACGCCGCCGCCGCGCCGCAGGGGGCCGAGGGTGCCGAGGACCAGGCCGTGCACGTGGAACAGGGGCAGGCCGTGCACCAGGACGTCCTCGCCGGTCCACTGCCAGGCGTCGGCGAGCGCGTCGAGGGTGTGGGTGAGCGCCCGGCGGGGCAGGACCGCGCCCTTCGGCGGGCCCGTCGTACCGGACGTGTAGACCACGAGGGCGGGGGAGTCCGGGCTGAAGCCGTCCTCGGGGAGCGTGCCGGTGGCCCGGACGTCGACCTCGACCCGCTCGAACTGCCGCAGCGCCTCGGGGAGTTCGGTGCCCGGCGCGGTCAGCACCAGGGCGGGGGCGCTGTCGGAGAGGATGTGCCGCAGCTCCTTGTCGCCCGACTTCGGGTTCAGCGGCACGGCGGCGCCGCCCGACAGCAGTACCCCCACGACCGCGACGGCGGTCTCCAGGTCGGGCGTCGCCCACACCGCGACCCGGCGCCCCTCTGCCAGCCGCCGCGCGACGGCCCCGGCCGCCGCCGCGAGCTGCGCGTACGTCAGGGAACGCGGTCCGAAGGAGAGGGCCGGCCGGTCGGACGGGCCGTCGGTCAGGGCGGGGAAGAGAGGGGACACGCGTCGTACTCCTTGCTGTTCGGCGTCGGGCGGCAGGCGTCTGGCGGCGGGTGTCGGGCGTCTGGCGTTCGGTGTCAAGTGTTCGGTGTCAGGTGTTCGGTCTTCGGCGGAGGTCATACCCGTAGCCCGGAAGTACTAGGGGTACTACGGGTATGACGGGTACCACGCGGCTCACCCGAAGCCCGGCACGACCATCACCAGCCACGCCACCGCGGGTACCACCGCGACCACGATCCCCCCGTAGATCATCAACTGCCGGAAGAAACGCTCACGGTCGACGTCCGGCGCCGCGGCCAGCACCAGCGCGCCGTTCGTCGAGAACGGGCTCACGTCCACCACCGTCGCCGACACCGCCAGCGCGCACACCATCCCGACCGCCCCGATCTCGCCCTGCGCGAGGAACGGCACGGCGAGCGGGATCAGCGCGCCCATGATGCCGACGGACGAGGCGAACGCCGAGACCAGCGCGCCGATGTAGCACAGCAGCACCGCCGCGAGCAGCGGCACCCCGATGCCGCCGACGCCCTCACCGGCCCAGGTGATCGTGCCCATCTGGTCCAGCACCCCGACGTACGTCAGCACCCCGCAGATCAGCAGCACCGTCGACCACGCGATCTCCCCGACCGCCTTGCGGCTGTCCGCCGGCCACACCGTGCTCAGCACCACGGCCAGCGTGATCGAGGTGAACCCCGCGTCCAGGTCGAACGCCAGCACGGCGACCACCAGCGCGACCAGCGAGACGAGGGTCGCGATCCGCGCCGGGTTCAGCCGGACCCCGTCCGACGTGTCCGCCGCCACTGTCCGGGGAATGGTCTGGATGGGGGCGTTTCCACCCGTAGTACCCGTAATACCTCCGGGGGACCCCCCAGTTGACGCACCCTCGGACGTACCGGACCCCCCGGCGGACGGCCCCGTCATACCCGTACCCCCGACCGGCACCACCCCCTGCCGCCACAGCTTCCGCCCGCCGCACGCCAGGAACACCACCCCGGCGATGACGAGGTTCGCGAACAGCGACGCGAGGAACAGCGCGATCTCGTTCCCGGGCAGCTTCTCGCGTTCGACGATGCCGTTGACGATCGTGCCGTAGATGCTGATCGGCGAGAAGCCGCCGCCCTGCGCGCCGTGCACCACCATCGCGCCCATCAGCAGCGGGCTGATCCCGTACTGCGCGGCGAAGCTGAGCGCGACCGGCGCGACGATCGCGACCGCCGCCGGGCTCACCGCGCCGATGCCGGTCAGCGCGCCGGTCAGCGCGAACATCACCCACGGGATGAGCGCGACCCGCCCGCGCACGAGCCGGATCGCCGCGTGCACCAGCCAGTCGGTGGTGCCGTTGGCGCGGGCGATGGCGAAGAGGTACGTGACGCCGACCAGGACGACGAACAGGTCGCCGGGGAAGCCGGCGAAGATGCCGTCCGCGTCGAGGTCGGCGACGAGTTCACCGACGCCGAAGGCCGCGGCGAACGCGAGCGCGCCCATGTTGACGGAACGAGTGGTGGCGATGACGAACACGACCACCAGGACGAGGATCGAGACGAGTTCGGGGGACATACGGGCTCCCGTCGTTGGGTCCCGGAGCGACAGGGGTGGGGGTGGGGGTGGAGGGGTGGCTGGGCGGCTGGCTGGTCGAGTGGCCAGGTGGCTGAGTGGCTGAGCCACTCGCCCAAGCGGGCCCAGCGGCCCAGCGCCCAACCGGCCAAGCGGCCGAGTGGTTCATTGGCTGAGTGGCTCAGCCACTTTCGCGAGTGGTCCAGTGGCTCAGCCACTTTCTTGTGTCGGCTGATTAGAGTGCGTGGCTCGACGGCCGTCAAGAGGGTGCGCGAGAATTGGCTCAGCCACTTGACCACTCAGCCACCCAGCCACTCGTCCACCGAGCCACTTCGGGCCGACCTCCCGATGCTAGGCTCCCGCCCGAAAGAGGGGGACCCCGTGAACGACGCCCTGCGGCCGATGACCAAGCAGCGCCTGTACGAGCAGGTGCTCGACCGGTTGCGGCAGTACGTGGTCGACGGCGGACTCGCCGCCGGGGACCGCCTCCCGCCGGAGCGGGATCTCGCACAGCGGCTCGGGGTCAGCCGGGCCTCCGTCAAGCAGGCGATCGTGGTCCTGGAGGTGCAGGGCCTGGTCGAGGCGCGGCACGGCGGCGGGACGTACCTCGTGCGCGACAGCCTCGACGTCGAACCCGTCGACCGGATGGTCGAGCGGCGCAGGCGGCTGCCGGACGTGCTGGAGGCGCGCGAGGCGCTGGAGACGAAACTCGCCGAACTCGCCGCCGAGCGGCGCACCGAGGAGGACCTTGACGCGATGCGGGCCGCCCTTGCGCACATGGCCGAGGAGATCGAGGCCGGCGGGCACGGCATCGAGGGCGACCGGCTCTTCCACTCCGCGGTGACCGCGGCGGCGCACAGCGCGCTGCTCGCCGAGTTCATGCGGTCCATCGCCGAGCAGATCGCCGAGAGCCGTACGGAGTCGCTGCGCCAGCCCGGTCGGCCGAGTCGCTCGTGGGCCCAGCACCAGGCCATCTTCGACGCGGTCGCCGAGCGCAACGCGCGCAAGGCGGCGACCGCGATGCGTACGCATGTCCGTACGGTGGCGAAGGTGCGGCTGCTGGACTGGGAGCCGGCCGAGGCGGAGGCCGAGGACGCTTAGGGCGTCGGCGCCGCGGTCTCTTCCGGCGCCGCGGTCTCTGTCGTTTCCGCCGTCTCCGTCAGGTCCGCGACCACGCAGCTCACGTTGTCCTCGCCGCCTGCCGCGTTGGCCGCGTCGATCAGGGTGCGGGTGGCGTCGGCCGGGGTCGTGGCCGTCGTGAGGACGGCGCGGATCTGGTCCTCGGGTACTACCCGGGTAAGACCGTCGGAGCAGAGCAGGTAGCGGTCGCCGGGGCGGGCCTCGTGGAGGTGCAGGTCGGGAGTACCCGTGGTGTTTCCCCTGCCGTCGAGGGACTTCAGCAGGAGCATGCGGTCCGGGTGGGAGAGGGCCTCCTCCTCGGTGAGGCGTCCCTCGTTCAGGAGGGACTGGACGACGCTGTGGTCGTGGGTGATGCGGAAGAGACCCGTCCCCCTCAGGAGGTACGCGCGGGAGTCACCTATGTGGACCAGACCGAGGCGGCTGCCGGTCCACAGCAGGGCGGTCAGGGTCGTACCGCTGCCCCGGCCGCCCTCGGCGGCGTTGCGGACGGCCTCGGTCGCGGAGGTGACGGCGTCCTCCAGGAGGCCGAGGACGCCGCCGGCGGGGAGGCGTCCGGTGTCGAGGGTGCGCAGGGCGGCGACGGCCGCGCCGCTCACGGTGTCGCCCGCCGCGCCGTAGCCGTCGGCGACGGCCAGAAGGCGCTGGTCGGCGTAGGCGGTGTCCTGGTTGGCGGGGCGGACGAGGCCGCGGTCGGAGCGTGCGTGGCAGCGGAGTTCGAGCATGGTGGTGTCCTTTCTGGACGGTGGGGCGGAGAGGTGGTCCACGAGGAATTCCGCGAGGTCGCGGCGTACGGCCGTCTCCGCCTCGACCCGTGACCAGTACGCGCGGATCTCGCGGGCGGCGTCCGGCGGCGGCAGGTCCCGCAGGTCGCGGATGAGGGCGAGCGGCATGCCGAGGCGGCGCAGCCACGCCACCAGGCGGGCCTGTTCCAACTGCTCCGGCGCGTAACGGCGGTAGCCGGTGCCGGGGTCGACCCGGGCGGGGCGCAGCAGGTCGAGTTCGTCGTACAGGCGCAGGGCCTTGGGGGAGAGGCGGCAGGCCCGGGCGAAGGCGCCGATCGTCAGCAGAGTCATCCGGTTCCTTCGGGGTGCGGCCCGCGGAGGGCTCGGGGTCGGTCCGGTGTCGATGCTGGGGCTTCACCGAAGGGGAAGGTCAAGCGCCGGGCCGGGCGGTATGCCGTACCTGAGGGCTACGGGATGAGCGTTGGCCGTGGGCGCGGGCCGGGATCTACAGTGCAGGGGCGTTTGTGGCTCATACCGTCGTACGAAAGTAGGGGTCCCGTGCCTCGTATCGCGCTCGTCACCTGCCGTCCAGGACCCGAGGTCGTCGCCGATCCCGATCTGCCGGGGCTGGTCGCGGCGGTGCGGTCGGCCGGGGCCGAGGCGGAGGCGGTGGTCTGGGACGACCCCGAGGTGGACTGGGCGTCCTTCGATCTCGCCGTCATACGGTCGACCTGGGACTACTCCTGGCGGTCGGCGGAGTTCCTGGCCTGGACGGCGAAGTGCGGGAGCGTGACGCGGCTCGCGAATCCGCCGGAGATCGTGCGGTGGAACGCCGACAAGCGGTACCTGGGGGAACTGGCGGCGGCCGGTGTTCCCACCGTCCCCACCAGGTATGTGGCGCCGGGTGAGACCGCGGAGCTACCTCTCGGGAGTGAGTACGTCGTCAAGCCCACCTCCGGCGCCGGTGCGCGCTTCGCTGCCCGCTACACCCCCGACGGCCACGACACCGCCGTACGCCAGATCGCGCGGATGCACGCCGAGGGGTTCACGGCGATGGTCCAGCCGTACGTGCGGAGTATCGACGCGCGGGGGGAGCGGGCGCTCCAGTTCTTCGGGGGGCGGCTGCTGCACGCCAGCCGCAAGGGGGCGGTGCTCGCGCTGGGGACGGCGTACGACGCGCGGAAGGTCGCGCATCCCGGGCTGACCGTGTGGGAGCCGACCGAGGCCGAACTCGCCACCGCCGAGCGGGCGTTGGCCGCCGTACCCGGGGGCGGGGAACTGCTGTACGCGCGGGTCGACCTCGTCGACGGGGACGACGGGCGGCCCTGCGTGATGGAGCTGGAACTCGTCGAGCCGAACCTGTTCCTGTCGCTGCACACCGGGTCGGTGGACCGGGTCGTGGCGGCCGTGCTGGAACGGGTGTGAGCGCGGGCCGGTTCAGCCCCCGGCCGTGCGCCCGGTCGGCCCCTGGCCGCGCCTGTGTGCCCGGTCAGCCCCCGGCCGCGCCTGTGTGCCGGGTCAGTCCCTGACCGCGACCCGTTGCAGGAGGCCCCAGGTGAACTCCGCCACCACCTGACGGGGTACCCCCTGCTCGTCGGGGGCCGTGAAGGACAGGCCCCAGCGGGTGGGGGCGGTGCCCTCCAGGGGGCGGGCGGGGGCGAAGGCGGTGGCGGCCTCGTCGACCGTGCAGGACCAGGGGGTGAGGTCGGCGAGTCCCTCCAGGGTAGGGGGCGGGGTACCGGGGGAGCGGATCAGCCATTCGTTCCAGATCGCGCCGGTGGGGGAGAGCAGGACCTCGAAGCGCAGGGTGGGCCACAGGGGGACCGGCCAGAGCCAGGACTCGCAGGTGAGGTCGCCGATACGGCGGGTGGACGTGGTCTCGGGGGCGCCCAGGAACGTGCGGTAGCGGCTCGCCGCCGCGCGCCCCCGTGGGGCGTGCCGCATCGCCTGCCAGCGCTTGTTCGCTTCACGCATCTCCCCCGCGGAGGCGCCGAGCCGGTGTCGCGCCTCCTCCACCAGGCCGGGGTTGTGGTCGGCCATGCGGCGCAGCAGGACGAGCTGGAAGTCGAGCGGGGTGAAGGGGTGCGGGGTGGACGGCATGCCTCCATCGTCCCCGATGGCGTACCTCCCGGGTACGGGTCTCATCGGCACTCGTCGGCACCGATGTGGATCGGGTCTTTTCACGACCATTGCCCGGTCGGTGGCTTCTGATTAGCCTGTGTTCGTCATCCCGATCGCCTGTTGAAATATCGAACACACTTAAGGGAGGGGGCCGGCCGTGGGACGTCTGGTACCTGCCGTGACCCGGGCTCTGGACATTCTGGAGCTTTTCCTCGACGGGGACGGCACGCTCTCCGCCCCCGACATCGTGCGCCGGCTCCAGCTTCCGCGCACCACCGTGCACGAACTCGTCACCACCCTCGCTGCCCGGTCGTACATCGTGCCGGTGCCCGGCCAGCCCGGACGGTACCGGCTCGGCGTACGGCCGTACCAGCTCGGCAGCCGGTACGCGGAACAGCTCGACCTCGCGGCGGAGGGGCAGAACGTCGCCCGGTCCGTCGCCGAGACCTGCGACGAGACCGTGCACGTCGCGATCCTCGAAGGCACGGACGTCATCTACATCGCCAAGGTCGACTCGACGCACGCGGTGCGGATGGTCTCCGCCGCCGGACGGCGCCTTCCCGCGCACTGCACGTCCGTCGGGAAGATGCTGCTCGCCTCGCTCTCCGAGCACGAGCTGAGCCTGCGGCTGCCGGTGGACGCCGAGTTGGTGCGGATGACGCCCAACAGCATCACCGAACCAGGGGCGTTGAGGGAGGCGCTCGCCGTCATCCGTGAGCGGGGTCTCGCGGTGGAGAGCCGGGAGTCGAACCCCGACGTGAGCTGTGTCGCCGCGCCGGTCCGGGACCGTACCGGGCAGGTCGTCGCCGCGCTCTCCATCTCCGTCCCGATGATCCGGTGGAGCGACGAACGGCGCGTGGAACTGGAGCAGTTGGCGGCCAAGGGCGCCGTCGACCTGTCGGAGCGGCTCGGATACCGGAGCGTGGCGTGATGGGGTACGAAGTAGCGGTACGGGCCGAGGCGACCCTCGGCGAAGGGCCCACCTGGGACGCGGACGCGGGCCGGCTGATCTGGCTCGACATCCTCGGGTCGCGGGTCAACACGTACGACCCGTCGAGCGGGCGGCAGACCCTGCGCACGACCGACCAGCACGTCGGCGCCGCCAAACCCAGGGCCGGCGGCGGGCTCGTCCTCAACCTCCGTGACGGGGTCGGCCTGTTGGACCCCGACGACACCTTCCGCTGGCTGCACCGCGAGGTCGTCCCCGGCCGGCGCGCGAACGACGCGGCCGTCGCCCCCGACGGGACGCTGTGGGCCGGCACGATGCGCTACGACGAGGCACCGGGCGGCGGCACGCTGGCCCGCTTCGGCCCAACGGGCCTGCTGGAGACGGTCCTTGACGACGTCGCCGTCAGCAACGGCACCGGCTGGAGCCCCGACGGGACGCTCATGTACTACGTCGACTCGCCCACCGGCCGCGTCGACGTCTTCGACTACGACGGCGAACACGTCGGCGGGCGGCGGGAGTTCGTGACGATCGAGGACGGCGCCGGCTTCCCGGACGGCCTCACGGTCGACGCGGACGGCTGCGTGTGGGTCGCCCTGTGGGACGGCGCCGCGGTACGGCGCTACACCCCCGGGGGGAAACTGGACCGGGTGATCTCCTTGCCCACACCGCGCGTCACCGCCTGCGCGTTCGGCGGGGCCGACCTGAGCGACCTGTACATCACGACCGCGCGGATCGGCCTCACGGACCCGCACCCGGTCGCCGGATCGCTGCTGGTGGTGCCCGGCGCGGGGAAGGGACTGGCGCTTCCCGCGTTCGCGGGGTGACGGGGCGCGGCTGATGGCGGGGCGTGCGGCGGAACCCGGGACTGCGGGCATCGCGCGCCCTGCCTTCGCCTCTCCCGGCCTTCGCTGCCCGTGTCTCCGACCTCCGCCGGGCGCCCCCTGTCTCCAGGCTCCCGCTACTCCAACCCCGCCCGCTTCCGTTCCTCCGTCGTCAACGGAGCGTCCGTCAGCGGTGGTTGGAGCGGGCCGATCGCGGCGGCCAGCAGCACCGAGGGGGCCAGCAGTACATGGCCCCCTCGCTCCAGCGCGGTCACGTCGGTGACCGCCCGGGCGATCCGCCCGTTGCCCGTCGCCGTCTGGAGCAGCCGGCCCACGTACGCCGCGAGGACGCGGTCCCTGAGGGTGGGCCCCGTCTTCGTGGCCCCGGGGTAGAAGACGTCCATGCCGAGGGCCAGGTCCCAGGCCGCCGAGGCGGGGCGGGACACCGCCTTCTGGACCCGGCGGGACAGGCCCGGCGCGCCCAGACCATGACGGCGTGTCACATCGCGCAGGATCACGGCCTGTTGCGCGGCCACCGACATGCCGTGACCGTAGATCGGGTTGAGGGCGCACAACGCGTCCCCCAGCACGGCGTAGTTGTCCGGCCAGACCCGGGAACGTTCATGGAAGAAGCGCCGGTTGGCGGTGGTCCGGGTGAAGGAGACGTCGGTCAGCGGGGTCGCTCGCGCGATGAGGTCGGCCATGACCGGGTGCCGCAGCGTACGGGCGTAGGCGCTGAACTCCTCGGTGTCGGAGCTGGGTTCGGCGCCCCGGCTGCCGAACAGGGTGACGAGCCAGGTGCCGTTCTCGATGGGGAGCAGGACCCCGCCCCGGCCGGGTTCGCGGGTGCGCGGGTCGGGCTGGACGTTGACCACGGGGAACGGCCCGTGCGCGGCCTCGGGTGCGCGGAAGAGGCGGGTGGCGTAGGCGACACCGGAGTCGACCTCGCGGCGCTGCGGTTCGGGGAGGCCGAGTTCCGTGAACCAGTGGGGAGTTCGGGAGGCTCGGCCGGTCGCGTCCACGAACAGGGCCGCTTCCAGGGCCCGTTCGGTGCCGTCCCGGTGGCGGACCCGGACGCCGGTGACCGCCTGCCGTGTCCCCGTCAGCCCCAACACCTCAGTCTCCTGGAGGAGTTGGACGTGGGGATGGGCGAGGACCGCCTCGCGGACCGTCGCGTCCAGGAGATCCCGGCTCGCCAGCAGCATGTGGTGGGACTCCGGCCAGCGGCGGTACCAGCCGTGCGGGGAGAGGACCACCATGTCGGCGGTCACCGGGTGGCGCCGTACGCCTGCCTCGGCGAGGCGGGAGGCGATGCCGGGGACGAGGTCGGTGAGGGCGCGGGCGCCGCCGGACCAGAGCTGGTGGGCGTGGCGCGCCTGCGGGAGGCCCTTGCGGGGAGCGGCGCCGTCGGGGAGCAAGTCCCTTTCCACGACGGTGACTTCGGTCGCCGTCTCGGCGAGGGCGCGGGCTGCGAGAAGCCCGGCGAGGGAGCCGCCCAGGACTACGGCGGTGCTGGTCATGGGCGGTTGCTTTCTGCGGGCTTCCCGGAGACGGCGGGTCTCCGGGCGGAGGCGGGTCGTTGCGGAGCGGCGGAGGCGGTGGCCTCCTGAGAAGCGGCGGGGGTCCGGGCGGCGCCGGGCTCTTGACCGGCAGCGGAGCCGAAGGCTTCCGGCGCGGCGGGCTCCTGGGCATCGCGGGTCCGACGGGCCGCGGCGCGCACCGCGGCGACCTCGTCCGGCCGGCGCAGCGCGCGGGAGACGTCGAGGATGGCCTGGAGCAGGCCGGTCGGGTCGGGATGGTCGGCGGCCTCGGACCACGCGCCGTCCGCCGGGCGGGCCACCGCGTCCTCGATCGCGACGGCGGCGGCCAGCGCGCGGGCCCGTTCGGCGGGGTGCCCCAGCGCCACCGCCGCCTCGTAGGCGCGGCCCGCCCGGGCCCCGTCCAGCCGGCGGGTCAGCGTGAGCAGGACGTCCCGGATGAACGTCTCCCGCCGGATCAGGCGCAGTTCGGCGCCCGCGCGCAGGGTGAACGGGACACCGGACCCCTGTGCCCGCTTCAACAGCACGTACAGCGGGCGCAGTTCGATGCGGGTGCGGTGCAACAGCCAGCGTTCGCCCAGGTATTGGCCGGTGTGCGGGAGGATGAAGCCGAGGGCGACCAGCACCGCCGACAGACACGCGACGAGCGGCGCCACCGTCGTACTCAGCCGGTCCAGGTCGTTGCCGGTCCAACGGGCCACGACCGCCGCGAGTTTGAGGGCGTCGAAGACCAGGTTGAGGGCGTAGCCGATGACCAGGAACACCAGCCCGGAGCGCAGCCACGCGTCGAGGCCCTCGGTGCGCACCCAGTTCCAGATGAGCCGGCTCGTGACCAGGACGGCGACGCAGTGCGCGAGGAGGTAGAGGACGATCTCCTCCCGCATGAAAGGGGTGTTGGCGTAGTACGTGTCCAGGTCGCGGACCCGCTCGACGGGCACGTCCGCGAGGAGGAACAGCACCCACAGCGCGGCGATGACCCCCGAGTAGACGCCGATCACCCACCGCATGGCGCGCCGCGTCGAGGGCGTCAGGTCCGAAAGGCCGTTGCGCCAGGCGATGATGAGCAGCAGACACGAACCGGCGAACGCGGTGAGCAGTGAATAGCACCACGGCGCCGAGATGTTGGGCACGCCCGTGACCCGGTTCGTCCAGCGGATCGTCGACGGCGCCACGAACACGAACACCGCGCAGGCGAGCAGCAGCAGACCGCCGACCGCGCGCAGCAGGGGGTCGCGCCACAGCCGTACGATCGTCGGCAGTTTGATGGCGAGCGCCGCGCACAGCATGACGGTCGGCACCCAGAAGGAGACCGCGACCGGATCGACCCTCATCGGCTCCGGCCCCCGAACCCGGGGTATCCCAGCAGCCGTTGGACGGTGCCGGGCTCCAACTCGCCGCCCTCCGGGCGCAGATAGGGGCGTACGGCGGCGGCGAGCCGGTGGCCGAAGTCGTCGGCCTCGGCCTCGTCGACCTTGCGGGAGCCGTCACGGGCGGCGGCCGTCAGGGGGACGCCCTCCCAGCCGGACAGCGCGTCCACGGCGGCGTGCCGATGCCGGTGCCGGGCGTGCAGGTGCCACAACTCGTGCCCCAGGATGACGAGTTGCTGCACCTCTTCGGCCCGCTCCTCGACGATGACCAGGTCGGACTCCTGGAACTCCACCCACAGTCCGGTCACGTCGATCTCGTCGGGGAAGCGCTCGAACCGGACCTCGACCCGCCGCCCGCCCCGCCGCGCGGTCATCTCCTCGCACAGCGCGTGGCACAACTCCCGTGCGCCGGACGGGCGTCGGTCGCGTCGGCCGAGCCCCTCCAGCAGGTCGGAGGTGAGCCCGCGCATGGCCGAGCCGGTCCTCGCCCGCCGCAGCGCGGAGGTGAACCGGGCCGAGCCCGCGATGTCCATCGGTGCCCCCTTCTGACTGCCCTGCGGCAGCCGGTCCGAGACTACGCGGGTGGATGTGTCCGCGTCATGAGGGAACGGCGGAAATCGACGCCACCCCCACCGGCGGATCGCGCGGTCCCACCGGGGGATCGTGCGGCCCCACCGACGGATCGCGCTGCCCTACCGGCGGATCGTCCGCCCCCGGTACAGCCGGCCGGGAACGTCCGTGAAGACCAGGTCCAACCCGACGCCGTCGCGCTCGGCGTGCAGGTGGAGGTGCGGCTCGGTCGTGTTGCCCGAGTTGCCGACCTCGCCCAGGAGTTGGCCGGTGCGGACGATGTCGCCGGGGCGCACGGTGACCGAACCGGGGCGCAGGTGGGCGAGTTTGACGATCTCGTGCCCGGTGTCGAGGAACACGTGGTTGCCGTACAGGGGCTGGTAGCGGATCTCGCCGGGCCGCTGGTCGCCGATCGCGCCGGCCGCGGAGACCACCCGGCCGTCACAGGGGGCGTGCACGGCCCGCCCGTACGCGGCGTACGCGGACGCGTCACGGCCCGGCCCGGTACGGGTGCCGAGCGGGCCGAGGCCGACGAGGTCGACGGCGCCGCGCTGCTCGGGGACCCGCGCGTGGTGGTTGATCAGCGCGCCGCCACCCTGGAGCACGTACCAGGTGCCGTCCAGCGGGAAGCGCAGCGGCCTCGACAGGCTCATACCCCAGCGGTAGCGGCGCGCGTACGTCACCAGAGCCACGGCGCCGAGCAGGAGACCCGTACCCAGGACCAGGGGTACCTCAGGACTACCCGTGGGCAGGTCCGGCAGGCGTACGGCGGAGGCGAGGGCGGTGGCGACGGCCGCCGTGACGGCGAGCCGGCGCGGGGTGCGCGGCTGCTGGGCGGGGGCTCCCCAGCCGCCGGCGAGGACGAGGAGCGCGGCGAGGACGCACAGGTCGCCGAGCCAGGTGAGGCGGTCGTCGGCGCCCCAGAGCGGCAGGACGATCCACAGGGCGACCGGGAGGAGGAGAAACGCCCAGGTCAGGGGCGCGGGCAGGCGTCGTACCGGGCGGGCCGGGGCGTAGGGAGCGTGCTCGAAGAGCAGGCCGGTCAGCTCGCCGTCGGGTGTGGTCGCCGCCCAGGCCCGGACCCGGTCCGGGCCGCCGCCGCGCAGGAGCAGGCCGTCGGGGCTGTCCTCGACGGCCTCGAAGCCGCCGATCCGCTCCAGGGTCGCCCGGACGACCTCCTCCAGCCGCTCGGCGCCGACCGCCTCGGCCACGGTCGGGGCCAGCGCGGGCCGGTCGGCCGGGGACGCCGTGAGGAAGCGGGCCAGGGCCGCGGCTTCCGGGGGGAGGTCGGGCATCGTGAGGGTCCTCTCTGAACCGGGGGAACTGCAAGACGATCAACGAGGTGGCGAGGTTTCCTCCCGGTGTTCACGTTCGGTGCGAGTCGCGTCGCACCCATTGACGCGAGACGGAAGTGAACCTACGGTCCCTGTTCGAAGTTACGAGCATTATTCGATATTTCGGACAAAATAAACGGGACTCGAAGAGCAAGGGCAGGCAATGGGACGACCTGACCTGAATCGCAGGCAACTTCTCGCAGCGGCCGGCGGCCTCGTGGTCGCGGGCAGCTTCGGCTTCGCCGCGCTCGGCAGCGGAGCCGACGCACTCGCCTCCGGCTCACGGCCGCGAGTGCGCTACTGGAACCTCTTCCAAGGGGGCGACGGCGGCAACATGGTCGCCATGGTCGACGCCTTCCGCAAGGCCGACCCCGGCGTCGACGTCAAGGACTCCACCCTCTCCTGGGGCGGCCCCTACTACACCAAGCTCGCCATGGCCGCCGCCGGCAACCGGGCGCCCGACCTCGGGATCATGCACCAGGGCCGGGTCCCCGGCTTCGCGCCGGGCCGGCTGCTCGACCCCTGGGACATGAACCTCCTCACCAAGTACGGCGTGAAAGATGCCGACTTCAACCCGGTGCTGTGGCAACGCGGCCTCGTCGGCGGGGAGTTGTACGCCCTGCCGCTCGACATCCACGCGCAGCTCAACTTCTACCGCAAGGACGTCTGCCGCAAGGCCGGGCTCCTGGACGCCAACGACCGCCTGCCGGAGGCGACTTCGGTCGACGCCTGGTTCGACGTCCTCAAAGCGGCCAGGAAACAGCTCAAGCCCGGCGTCCAGACGCTCGGGCTGCACGCCAACGACCAGAACTTCTCCTGGTGGTTCTTCGTCGCCTTCTATCAGCAGCTCGGCGGGAGTTACTTCGACGACGCGCGCACCGACACCGTCTTCGACACCGAAAAGGCCACCGAGGTGCTGGAGTTCCTCCGCAAGCACGTCACCGACGGGTACGTCACCGTCGGCGCCTCGGACGGCGAGGCGTTCATCGCCGGGTCGCCGTTCGCGTGGGAGGGCAACTGGTCCGTGCCGTACTACGGGAGCGCCAAGGTCGAGTTCGGGGCGCAGCCCCTGCCGCCCGTCTTCGGCAGGCCCGCCACGCACGTCGAGTCGCACTCCTTCGTCCTGCCCCACCAGTCCGACCGGGGCGGCGCCGCGAACGACGGGGCGCACCGGCTCGCCGCGTACCTCGTGAAACACGCCACCGCGTGGGCGGGCGGCGGCCATGTCCCCGCCTATCTCCCGACGTTCAGGGATCCGGAGTACCTCAAGCTCAGTCCGCAGAACGAGTACTCCCGGCCCGCGATGGACCACCCGGCGACCGAACCGCACATCTGGTTCGCGGGGTCGACCGGCGTCCTGGCCAACAAGGTCGGCCCGATCATCGCCGCCTCCAACCTCGGCTCCACGAAGCCCGCCGCTGCGGCCCGCCGTATGAAGAGCGCGCTGGAGAAGCTGCTGGAGTCGAAGAACCCGATGGACGGCCTGACCGCCGCACAGGAGGCGAAGGGGGAGGGCGCGTGAGAGCCGTATACCGCAAGGGAGTTGACGCATGAGCAGCACCGGCGTCCTCGGCGCCCGCACCGCGCGCCCCCGTACCGCCACCGCCGCCGACTCGGCCAGGGCCCGCTGGGGCCGCCGCTTCCAGCACGGCGGCTGGTTCGTCGCCCCCTTCTTCGTCCTGTACGGCCTGTTCGTGCTGCTGCCGGTCGTGCGCGGCCTCTACCTCAGCCTCACCGACGCGAACATCTCCGGCGACCGCACGAGCTTCGTCGGGCTCGCCAACTACCGTGAGGCGCTGGGGGATTCCCTCGTCTGGTCCTCGCTGTGGCACAGCGTCGAGTTCACCCTGTACGTCGTCCCCGCCATCGTTGTCGTAGCGCTCCTGATGGCCCTGATCGCGCACCACGCCGCGCACTTCAAGTGGGTGTGGCGGCTGTGCTTCTTCGCCCCGTTCCTGCTGCCCTCGGCGGTCATCGGCAACCTGTGGTGGTGGCTGTTCCAGCCGACGAACGGCATGGTCAACCACGTCCTCGGCCTCGACACCCCCTGGCTCACCCAGAAGTCCACGGCGATGCTCGCGGTCGTGATCGCCACCCTGTGGTGGACGGTCGGCTTCTCCTTCCTCCTCTACCTGGCCGCGCTCCAGGCGGTACCCCAACACCTGTACGAGGCCGCCGAGTTGGACGGCGCGAACGCCTTCAAGCGGCTGCTGTACATCACCGTCCCGAGCCTCAGGAACATCACCGGGCTCGTCGTCTCGCTCCAAGTCCTCGCCTCGCTCCAGGTGTTCGACCAGGTGGTGGTCATGTACCAGTTCACGCCGGGCCCGGAGGAATCGACGCGCACCTTCGTGCAGTACACCCTCGAAGAGGGCTTCACCAACTACCGCGTGGGATATGCCTCGGCGATCTCCATGGTCCTGTTCGTCATCGTCGCGGCCGTCGCACTCGGCCGGATGTGGCTGCTGCGCAACCGAGAGGAGGCGGGCACCCGATGAGCGACACGCCAACTCCCGTGCTCCGCAAGCCCCGTAGCACCTGGACGCCCGGACAGGTCGCGCTGACCGCCGTCGCGGCCGGCCTCTCCCTGATCTGGCTCGCACCGCTCGTCTGGGCGCTGTCGACGTCCCTCAAGAGCACCGAGGAGTCGGTCGCCGCACCCCACTGGATTCCGAAGGACTTCACCCTGGAGTCCTGGAAGGCGGTCTTCGAGGCCGGCAACATCCCCAACTGGTTCGTGAACTCGGTGGTGGTGTCGGTCTGCGTCACCTTCATCGTCCTGATCGTCTCCGCCCTCGCCGGGTACGGGTTCGCGCGCACCGAATTCCGGGGAAAATCAGCCCTGTTGGCGCTGACCATGGCCGGCCTGATGTTCTCCCCGGCGATCCTCGGCGTGCCGCTCTTCACGACCGTCCAGTCCCTCGGCATGGTCGACACGTACTGGGGGATGATCCTCCCGCAGTGCGCGCCGGCCGCGATGGTCTACATCCTGTACAAGTTCTTCCAGTCCCTGCCACGGGAGTTGGAGGAGGCGGCGTTCATCGACGGCGCCGGACGCTGGCGGATCTTCTTCACGATCGTGCTGCCGCTGTCCAAGCCGTCCCTGTCGGCGGTCGGCATCTTCACGTTCATCGCGTCCTGGAACAACTTCCTGTGGCCGTACATGGTGACGAACAACCCCGACCTGATGACCATGCCGAACGGCATCGCCACCGTCCAGAACGCGTTCGGCATCGTCTGGCCGCAGCTCATGGCCGGCGGCCTCATCGCCGGACTGCCGCTGATCATCGTCTTCGTCTTCTTCCAGAGCCAGATCGTGCGCGGCGTCGCCCACACCGGTCTGGCGGGACAGTGAGAAGGGCTCCCATGCGCCTGAGGATGGCGACACTTCTGGCCGCCGCGCTGCTCGCCTTCACCGCCACGACGGCGAGCGCCACCGCTACGACGGCGAGCGCCGCCCCCGTCTACCCCGACCCCCAGCCCGTCACCGGCCAGCAGATCATCCACGACCCCACCGTCATCCGACTCAAGTCCGGCGGATACGCGGCCTATTCGACCGGCGGCGTGATCGGCGCCCGCCTCTCCAAGGACCGCGTCCACTGGACCGACGCGGGCAACGCCTTCGCGACGCCCCCGAGTTGGTGGTACGAGTACAACGACACCGGCGACCCCTGGGCGCCCGACATCACCTACCGCAGCGGCACGTACTGGCTGTACTACGCGGTCTCGTCCTGGGGCACCAACCACTCCGCGATCGGCTTCGCGACCTCCCCCTCCGGTCTGCCCGGCACCTGGACCGACCACGGCAAGGCGTTCACCTCCGAGCGCACGGACACCTTCAACGCCATCGACCCGGCGCTGATCCGGGCCGGCGGGAAGCTGTGGATGAGCTTCGGCTCGTACTGGACCGGCATCCGCATGGTCGAACTGGACCGCAGGACCGGCCGGGCCGTCCCCGGCGCCGAGGTCCACCACCTCGCGACCCGCCCCGACGCGCCGTACGCGGTCGAGGGGCCGTCCATCGTCCGGCACGGCCGGTACTACTACCTCTTCGCCTCCTACGACGCCTGTTGTGCCGGAGTGAACTCCACGTACAAGATCAGGGTGGGCCGCGCCACCTCGGTGACCGGCCCTTATACCGACAGCCAGGGCCGTCCGATGCTGGAGGGAGGCGGCGACCTCGTACTGGAGAGCCACGGGAGGTACGTGGGTACGGGGGGCGAGTCGGTCTTCCGGGACCGGGGACGGGACTGGCTGGCGTACCACTACTACGACGCCGACGACAACGGCGTTCCGAAGCTGGGACTGAACCGGCTGGACTGGACGAGGGACGGCTGGCCGCACGTCGTCTAGCCCTCCCGGCCCAGTACCGCACTACCACAGCACCACTGCACGCCCCGGCCCACAGCACCGCAGCACGAAAGGAAGACATGCGCACCGCCCGCTTCACACTCGATCCCGCCTTCACGGTCGGCGAGGTCAGCCCCCGGCTCTTCGGCTCGTTCGTCGAACACCTCGGCCGCTGCGTCTACACCGGCATCTTCGAGCCCGGCCACCCCGCCGCCGACGCCGAGGGCCTGCGTCAGGACGTCCTCGACCTGGTCCGCGAACTCGGTGTCACCACCATCCGCTACCCCGGCGGCAACTTCGTCTCCGGCTACAAGTGGGAGGACTCGGTCGGCCCGGTGGAGGACCGCCCCCGCCGCCTCGACCTCGCCTGGCGCTCCACCGAGACCAACCGCTTCGGCCTCTCGGAGTACATCGCCTTCCTGCGCAAGCTCGGCCCCCAGGCGGAGCCGATGATGGCCCTCAACCTCGGTACCCGTGGGGTGGCCGAGGCACTGGAACTCCAGGAGTACGCCAACCACCCCTCAGGTACTACCCTCGCGGAGCTACGGGTGGCGCACGGGGACAAGGAGCCCTTCGGCATCAAGCTCTGGTGCCTGGGCAACGAGCTGGACGGCCCCTGGCAGACCGGCCACAAGACCGCCGAGGAGTACGGCCGGATCGCCGCCGAGACCGCCCGCGCGATGCGCCAGATCGACCCGGGCGTCGAACTCGTCGCCTGCGGCTCCTCCAGCCAGTCCATGCCGACCTTCGCCGCCTGGGAGGCGACGGTCCTGGAGGAGACGTACGACCTCGTCGACTACATCTCCCTGCACGCCTACTACCAGCCCGAGAACGGCGACGTCGACTCCTTCCTGGCCTCCGCCGTCGACATGGAGTCCTTCATCGAGAACGTGGTCGCCACCGCCGACCACATCGGCGCGAAGCTGAAGTCGAAGAAGAAGATCAACCTCTCCTTCGACGAGTGGAACGTCTGGTACATCTCCGAGTGGCACGAGATCGAGAACTCCGGCGAGCGCGACTGGGCCGAGGCCCCCCGCCTCCTGGAGAACAACTACAGCGTCATGGACGCCGTCGTCTTCGGCTCCCTGCTCGTCGCCCTGCTGCGGCACGCCGACCGCGTCACCGTCGCCTGCCTCGCCCAGCTGGTCAACGTGATCGCCCCGATCATGACCGAGCCGGGCGGGCCCGCGTGGCGGCAGACCACGTTCTTCCCGTTCGCGCAGGCCGCGCGGTACGGGCGGGGCGAGGTCCTCGACGTACGGGTGGACTCACCGACGTACGACACGCAGAAGTTCGGCGAGACCGACCTGCTGCACGCCACCGCCGTACGCGGGGAGGACGGGTCGGTGACCGTGTTCGCGGTGAACCGGAGCCGTACCGAGGAGCTACCGCTGGAAGTAGCTCTCGGGGGGCTCGGCGTCGAGCGGGTCGTCGAGCACAGCGTCCTCGCCGACGCCGACCCCGACGCGCGTAATACCCTCACCGAGCCCGAGCGGGTCACCCCGCACGCGGCCGAGGGCACCGCGCTGACGGACGGCACCCTCACCGCCGTCCTGGAGCCGCTCTCCTGGAACGTCATCCGCCTCGCGTGAGGCGTGCCCGCCCCGTTCCGCCCGTGCCGGAGACTGCCCCCACAATGGGCGCATGAGGATCTCGGCACGGGCGGACTACGCGGTACGGGCGGTACTGGAGATCGCCGTACGCCAGGGGGACGACCCGGTGAAGACGGAGACCGTAGCCCTCGCGCAGGACATTCCGCACAAGTTCCTGGAAGGGATCCTCGGCGATCTGCGCCGCGCGGGCGTCGTCGACAGCCGGCGCGGCGGGGGCGGGGGCTACCGGCTCGCGCGGGACGCCGCCGCGATCACCGTCGCGGACGTCATCCGGGGGGTGGACGGGCCGATCGTCTCCGTACGGGGGGAGCGGCCGACGGAGCTGTCGTACAAGGGGACCGCCGAACCCCTGCTCCCGCTGTGGATCGCGCTGCGGGCCAACGTGCGGCGGATCCTGGAGGGGGTCACGATCGCGGACCTCGCGCGGGACGCGCTGCCGGGTCCGGTACGGGCGCTGGCGGCGGAACCGGCGGCCTGGGAGAACCCCTGAGACGCCGCCCCCCCCGGGACAGCTCCGCGTAGCCCTTGAGCCGTAACCGTGTAGTACTCACGTAGCACCCGTATGTGAACGGGACTCCTGTGAATGGCCGGAGTTCGACGTAGGCGCCGAACTCCCCAGTCCCTACGATGCGTTCGCCCCGGCCTTCACGGAAAGCGCACAGATTCTCCACAGGATTCCGGCCGGGGCGCGACCACCCCCCACGGACCGTTTCACGGGAGACCCCATGAGAACCGGTGCACTTCTGCTCGGCGGCGCGGCTGCCGCCCTCCTCGCCACGGCGCTCCCCGCCCAGGCGGACCCGGTGTTCGTCGACCCGCCGCCGGACAAGATCGTCATCAACCTCGCGACCATCAACGGCTCCGGCTGCCCCGCGGGCACCGCGGCCGTCGCCGTCTCCGAGGACAACACCGCCTTCACCGTCACCTACAGCGACTACCTCGCGCAGGCCGGCGGCAACTCCGACCCGACGGCGTTCCGCAAGAACTGCCAGCTCAGCATGGTCGTCCACGTCCCCGGCGGCTTCACCTACGCGATCGCGAGCGTCGACTACCGGGGCTTCGCGTCCCTTCAGCCCGGCGCGAGCGGCATGCAGCGGGCCTCGTACTACTTCCAGGGGTCCCCGCAGACGGTGGCCAAGAGCCACAGCTTCAACGGCGCCCTCACCGACAACTGGCAGGCCACCGACTCCACCGAGTGGGCTCAACTCGTGTGGGCGCCCTGTGGGGTCCAGCGCAACTTCAACGTCAACACCGAGGTGCGGGTGACCGCCGGGTCGCAGTCGCCGGGCAAGGTCAGCTTCATGACCATGGACTCGACGGACGGCGAGCTCTCGACGATCTACCACGTCGCGTGGAAGGAGTGCCCGGCGAAGTAACTCCCGTCGGGGCGGCCCCGGTTGGCGCCGGGGCCGCCCCGCCCGGCTACCGCTCGACGCCGAGCGCCAGCGTGCGGACGGCCGCCGCGGCGACCGGTTCCGCCTTCGCCGTCTGCGAGTCGGCGGTAAGTCATG